>JBIIXZ010000053.1:0-13195 GCA_044347055.1 Bdellovibrionia bacterium
TCGGTGAACATCTCGGAGACGCCCTTGTTGGCCTCCTTCTTCTTGGTGAAGAGGATCACGCCGGAGGTGTCGCGATCGAGCCGATGATGGAGGCCGAGGTAGCCCTGCGGGTCTTTTTCGCGCTCGCGCAGGAACTTCTGGACCAGCGCGTAGAGATTCGCGCGTGCCTCGTCCAGCGTGGGCTGGGTGGGAAGCCCCGGCGGCTTGTCGACCACGATCAGCCACTCATCCTCGAAGAGGATCGAGTCAGCCGACATCTTCCACTCCTCGCCGCCACGCTGCTCGCGCACCCGCTCGCTCGCACGCTGGGCGCCGGTGGAAATCTTCTGCCAGTCGACATGCACCTCGAGATGCGCGCCCACGATCAGCTCCTTCGAGGCGATCCTCACGCGCTTGCGGTTCAGGTAGACGGCTCCGGCAACGATGAGCTTTCGCACCTGCGCCTTCGAAACCGAGCGAGCTTCGGCGCTTGGCGCCCTTCCTGCCGATGAGGCCGCAGACAGCAGCTTCACGAGCGCATCGTCGAGGCGCGCCCGTGCCAGCTCCGGAGGAACCGTGAATCGATAGGTCCGAATCGCCATCGCGCTCAGGCCTGCCGAAGGCCGAGGATTTCGCGCGCCTGCTCCGGAGTCGCCACCGGACGTCCGAGCTCCTTCGCGAGGCGGACCACACGCTCGACCAGCTGGGAGTTGGACTTCGCGATCTCGCCCTTGGAGTAGAAAATATTGTCCTCGAAGCCGACGCGCACGTGGCCGCCGAGCAGGATGGCCTGCGCGGCCATCGGCAGCTGGTAGCGGCCGATTCCGGCAACTCCCCAGTGCGGTGTCTTCATGCCATGGGTGCGCGAGAGCTTCTCCAGCAGCTGGATCATGTGGAAGAGGTTTTCGGGTTCTCCGGACATTCCTCCCGGAACTCCGAGCACGAACTGATAATGCATCGGTTCGCGAAGGATGCCCTGCTTGGCGTAGCGGAAGCCGGTCTCGAGCATTCCCGCCTCGTAGACTTCGAGCTCCGGCATGACCCCGGCGTCGTGCATGCGCTTGGCGAGGCCGACAATGTCACGCGGATGATTCAGAAAAACATCGTCTCCGAAATTCAGCGTGCCGAGATTGAGAGACGCCATTTCGGGTTTCAGGTCGAGAGGACGAGCGCGGTTTTCGATCGACTCGCCCACCGCTCCGCCGGTCGAGATCTGGATGATCGCACGCGGCGCCTTCGCCCGGATCGCCTCGATCGATTCACGAAATCGCTCGGGGCGCTGGCTGGGCCTGCCGTCATCTTCGCGAACATGCAGGTGGATGATGGAGCAGCCCGCATCGATGCACTCCTGTGACGCCCTGGCCTGCTCCGCAGGAGTAATCGGCAGGTTCGGCTGGCGCTCCTTCGTGGTCTCGGCACCGGTGATGGCGCAGGTGATGATCAGTGGTTCCATCTCAGCTCCTTGGTGAAAGTCCCTGGGCCGCGTTGAGGATCCGATGCAGGCGATTCAAGACCTCCCAGCGGATCTGGTCGTCACTGGCCTGCTCGGCCCACTTGCGGTGAAATTCCCTGCTCGATTCATTGCGAAGTCCGAGGCCGAAATCCACTCCCTTTTTCGACGCGCGCGCAGCGAAATCCGCGTACCAGTCGCGCATTCTTTCCGACGACTCCTCGAGCCTCAGGGCCAGCACGCGAAGCCCCCACTCGCCCAGCACCCGCTTCATCGTGAAGATCGACGACCCCGGAAAAAGCGCCCCCACCCGGCCTCGCAAAACTGCAGGCTCCGGGCGCGGCACCGGAGCCGCATCGCTGGGCTTGGCGAATGGCTTGAAGGATTCCTCGGTCGACCCGGAATACACCACGCCATCGGAGCTCTTTTTCAGGTCGGCCATGCCCGGCGGCTCGATGCTTTGGAAAGGCTTCGAGTCGGCCGACTCGAGATTCGGAACGACCGGAAACTCCAGGAGCAGCTCGGCCAGCTCCTGAGAAAACACTCCGATGACCTTCGGATCCGCCGTGGTCTTCGGATCACTTTCGAGCGAGCGCTGAAAATCAGACCGGGTGAATCCGTTGTAGACTCCTTCGAGCGTGGCTCCCTGGTTCATGGAATCGAGCCAGTTTCCGAAGGCCGCAGGACTCGAAGGATTCATCACGAGGACGACCCGGTAAATCTCCTGAAGCAGCTCGGCATTTCGCTGCGCGAGAAGAGAACGCTCGGCTGCCTCCTCTCCGCCGGGCGACGGGGATGCGCTCGACTCGGGCTGGATCGCACGAGACTTCGACGACGCCTTTTGAGTCGGCTTTTGCGTCGCCCGTGTCATCCAGACGGAAACCTTCTGACAGCCCCCCAGCAGAAATGCGGAGAGCAGGAGACCGATGGCAAAATGCCGGGATTGGGGCATCATGGATCCATGATCCTCCAAAATCGTCGGTTTTTGGGAGCTTTTCTTGCCCTGAGTCTGCTTTCGGCCACCGTCACGCAGGCCGACTCCACCCGGATCGAACGCTACGAGGGCGTCGCCCGAGACAAGAGCGGAACCATCGTCTATCGCGAGAAGCATGAGGTCGAGTACCGCGATGGGCGTGTGACGAAGGCCGTCTCGCGCTACATCGCTCCGGATGGACGCGAGCTCGCCACGCTGGAGTCGGAATTTCCAGGCTCCGTCTCGCTGCCGAAGTATCGCTTCAACAATCGGGTGGCCTCCTATGAGGAAGGCGTCGACTGCTGCTCCGGAAACCAGCTCGAAGTCTACCACCGAGGCAAGCGCCAGAAGATGACCTTCAATGCCGGATGGGTCAGCGGCCAGGGATTCCACTACCTCGCCCAGGAGCGCCTCGGCCAGGTCGATGACGGAAAGAAACAGGAGTTCAAATTCCTGATTCCGTCCAAGATGGCTGCCTACGATTTTCGAATTCGGTCGGGCGGTCATGATCCGAAGAATCCCCGGCTTGCCCGGATCCTGCTCGAGATCGACCAGTGGTTCTTCCGCCTCTTCGCACCGAAGATCATCGCCACCTACGATCTCGATACTCGCAGGCTCATGGCCTACGAAGGCCCGAGCAACATCGAGGACGAAAAAGGCAACGTCCCGGTCGTCCGGATCGACTACACCTACTAAATGGTCGGGCCCACCTTTTGGTTCAGATGCGCGTCAAAATCTCGTAGAAGGCTGGAATGACCGCGACCCACGAGCTGCAGCAGCTGACCGAGAAACTCTCGCTCGACCTGAAGGAAATCGAGGAGCCTGCCGGCAACTCACGCCTGATGCTGACCACGCTTCGTGATCTCGATGCCACGATCGACCAGATGTTCGAGGAGCTCACTCGCCTCGAGAGGCCCGAGCTCCTCGACCAGCTCTGCCCTTATTTTGGCGTGATCTGGCCTGCAGCGCGGGCCCTTGCCGAAGTGGTCGACCACGCGCTCATTCCAGGACTGCAGCAGACGGCCGATACCCGGATCATCGAGCTGGGCTGCGGACTCGCCATGCCTTCGCTCGTTGCCGCGCAGAAGGGCGCGCAGGTTTTTGCCACGGACTTTCATCCCCAGGTGGAGCGCTTCCTGAAGATCAATCGCGAAAAGAACCACGCCTCTTCGCTGAAATATGTCGAGTGGGACTGGCGGACGCTTCCGGCGCTTCCCCCTGCACTCCAGACTATCTGGGGAAAGGCCGACTGGGTGATGGGTTCCGACGTGCTCTATGATCGCGATCTTCCGGTGCCGCTGGCCCGGGCCATGGCGCAGGCCGTGACCGCCAAGGGAAGGATCACGCTCACCGATCCGGGACGGCCGTACCTGCAGCTCTTCTGCGACGAGCTCACCAAAAATGAAGGGTTTCGAATGACGACGACCGTCGTCCGCGTGAAGCATCCCCGCAAGGACCACCCGGAGCACACGCAGGACATCTTCATTCTCGACTTCCGCCGCTAGAAGGTCGGGCCCACCTTTTGGTTCAGATCCGCGTCAAAAAGTCGAACCGAGGGCCTTCGGTGCGCGCGCGCGGCCCACGAATCCGGCGAGCACGATCAAGGTCACGAGGTAAGGCACCATCTGGATGAACTGCACCGGAATGGTCGCCTCCGGATTCCACGGCAGCGCCACTCCCTGCAGACGATTCTGCACGGCCTCGGCAAACCCGAAAAGCAGGCAGGCAGCCAGCGCCTGCGGGGCCCGCCACTTGCCGAAGATCAGGGCGGCCAGCGCCATGAATCCGCGCGCTGCCGTCATGTTTCGGGTGTAGGCCGAAGCGAGGCTCAGCGACAGCACCGCTCCGCCGAGCGCGGCAAGCGCGCCGCAGGCGAGAACCGATGCCCAGCGCACCTTCACGACAGGGATGCCCGCGCTTTCCAACGCGTGCGGATGCTCTCCTGCAAAGCGGATCCAGAGTCCGACCGGAGTGCGCGCCAGCATCCAGGCAAGCCCCGCCACGAGCACGAATGCGGCAACCACCGGACCTGCCCAGTGGAGGCGATCTTCGAGCGGAATCGACGGAGTCGCACCCGTATTGCCGTAAAGAAGCTTCGAGATGAACGGGACGATTCCCATTGCGAGAAAATTGATGGCCGTTCCGGCAACCACCTGGTTGGCGCGAAACGGAATCACGACGGCTGCGTAGATGACGCTGAACAGGACTCCGGCCACCATCGCTGCCGCGCAGCCCGCGATCGGACTCTGGAAGGACAACGTCGCCACCGCAGCGGCAAAGGCGCCGACGATCATCATTCCCTCGAGTGCGATGTGGATGACACCCGAGCGCTCGCTGAGCAGTCCGCCCATCGCTGCAAAAACCAGCGGGGACGACAGACGGAGCGTCGAAGCGATGAGCGAGAGGATTTCATCCAGCGACACTTGCAGCCTCCTTCTTGCGACGACGGCGATCGACGATATCCCACAGGCCCTCGGCCGAAACCGTGGCAATGATCAGCGCCTGGATCACGAGCGCGAGGTCGCGCGTGACGTTTTCGGTTTCGATGTCGAGATCGGCGGTGCCCTTGTGGAGCGCGCCGAACAGGAGAGCGGAAGGAATCACGGCCAGTGGGTTGCCGCGGGCCAGGAGCGCGACCGCGATTCCGACAAATCCGTAATCGGGAGAAAACCCCAGCTTGAAGCGATGCGCGCTTCCGAGCACCTCGCCCAGCGCCACTCCTCCGGCAAGCATTCCGGAAACGACCATGGCGAGGACCTGAACCGAGGCCACGGAAATGCCTGCGCTTCTTGCGGCATTTTCGTTCTGGCCCACGACTTTCAGCTCGAAGCCCCAGCGAGTCCTCTCGAAGATCCACGCCAGCACGACGGCCGAAACCAGCGCCAGCACGAGGGCCAGGCTGACGGGAGTATCCGGAAGCCCCGGAAGTCCCGGAAGCTGGTACGAGGCTCCAATGGCCATCGTCTCCGGATTCTGGCTTTCCGGATTCTTCAACACGTAGAGCGTGACGTAGCTGGCAAGCGACGCCGCGATGAAATTGAGCATGATGGTCGAGATGACCTCATGGCTTCCGCGCCGCGCCTTGAGCCATCCCGCGATTCCGGCCCAGGAACCGCCCACGAGTGCTGCCGCAAGGCAGGCCGCGAGCCACGAGACGCCGATCGGAGCCTCCGGCCAGGTGACGCCGACCCACGCTGCCGCCAGGGCTCCCATCGTGAGCTGTCCTTCCGCGCCGATGTTGAAGAGCCCTGCGCGAAACGCGACCGTCACCGATAGCCCGGTGAACAGCAGCGGCGTCATGTAAAAAAGCGTCATTCCGAAGTCGTAGCGCGAGCCGAAGGCGCCCTTCACGAGCACGGTGAGCACATGAAGCGGATTCTCTCCGGCAAAGGCCGTCACGCCAAGCCCCAGGGCCAGTCCGAGAAGCAGCGCCAGGACGGGACGAATGGCCCTCATTTGCCCGCCTCCTTTGAAGCGGCACTTCCGCTCATGGCAAGACCCAGCTCACGGGCAGTGGCCTGTCCTCTTCGGTACTCGGCAACGACGGCTCCGTCGAACATCACGAGGATGCGGTCCGAAAGCGCGAGGATTTCGTCCAGCTCGGACGAGACCAGGAGAATGCCTGCTCCGCCATCGCGAGCCGCAAGGAGCTTGCGATGGATCCACTCAATGGCTCCGACATCCACGCCGCGGGTCGGATGCGCGGCCACCAGGAATTCAGGGTCGTGCTCGAACTCGCGGGCGATGACGAGCTTCTGCTGGTTTCCGCCGGACAGTCCGCGTCCCGCGATTCCTCGTGCGCGCGGTCGCAGGTCATAGTCCTTCCAGGCGCGCTCGAGCGATTCAGCCAGCGCCTCGGAGCGGATCACTCCTCCCACGGCCACCACTTCGCGCACGAAGCGCGGATGGTGCTGCAGTCCGAGCAGCAGGTTCTGCTCGACGGGCTGGTCGAGGAGCATGCCGTCGCGATGGCGGTCTTCGGGCATGAATCCGGCGCGAAGCTGTCGAATCTGCGCCGACGACCAGCTCGTCACGTCCTGCCCGAGCATTTCCACGCGTCCTGCCTGCAGGACCTTCGGATTCGAAGGATCCAGCAGAGCGCGCAGCAGCTCGCTCTGGCCGTTGCCCTCGACTCCCGCGATTCCGACGATCTCTCCCGCACGAACCTCGAACGACACATCGTGGAGCTTCGAACGTCCGGAGGACAATCGAAGACCGGAAACCTTCATCCGGACGGCGCCGAGCTTCGAAGCTTCGCCGGCATGGACGTCCAGGACGACCTTTCGTCCCACCATCCACTCCGCCAGGAGCTCGGCCGAAGCCTTCGAGGTCTCGATCGTACCGACAGACCGTCCCTGCCGGAGCACGGTCACTTCGTCCGAGAGCGCCAGCACTTCCTTGAGCTTGTGGGTGATGATCAGGATGGTACGCCCCTCGTCGCGCAGGCGGCGAAGGTTCGAGAAAAGCGCGTCGATTTCCTGCGGAGTCAGCACGGCCGTGGGCTCATCGAGGATCAGCACCTTCGAGTCGCGGTAGAGCAGCTTCAGGATTTCCACGCGCTGCTGGATGCCCACCGGAAGCTCTTCGATGATCGCGTCCGGATCGACCGGCATCGAGTATCGTTCGCCGAGCTCGCGAAGCCGCTTCGCTGCGCGCTCGAACGCAATCGGCTGGAAGGCCGAGGCGCCCTCGCAACCCAGCACCACGTTTTCAAGGACAGTGTACGGACCGGCGAGCATGAAGTGCTGATGCACCATGCCGATGCCGCCGCCCATGGCCTCGGTCGGGTTCGCCCAGCGAACCGACCGGCCTCCCACGAGGACCTCGCCGGAATCCGGCGACTGCATCCCGAAGAGGATCTTCATGGCCGTGGACTTGCCGGCGCCGTTTTCGCCCACGATGGCGTGGATCGAACCCTGCTTCGCGACGAGGTTCACGTCCTCGTTGGCAACGACTCGCGAGGTTCCCGTGACGAAAACCTTGGAGATGGCCCTGAGCTCGACGGCGTTCATCCGGCGACGCTCACTTGCGGGACTGGTAGTAATCCGGAACCTTGATCTTTCCGGCGATGATCTGGGCCTTGATCAGGTCGGCCTTCTTGCGCATGTCGGCCGTGAGAACCTTGTCGTTGTACTGGTCGACGGCATAATCGATTCCGGAATCGGGCAGCCCATGGCGAATGATGCCGGCCTGGAACTTTCCGGTCACGACCTGCTCGATTGCGGCGTACACTGCGGTGTCCACCTTCTTGAGCATGCTCGTGAGGACAATCCCCGGCTTGATCCAATTCTGGTTCGAGTCGACGCCGATGGCGAACTTCTTCGTGTCCTCGGCGGCATCGAAGATTCCCATCGTGGAGGCGCCGGCGGCGGAGAAGATGACGTCCGCGCCGCGCTGGTACTGCGAGAGCGCCAGCTCCTTGGCCTTGGGAGGATTGTTCCAGGCCTCTCCCGTGACGCCGATGTAGTTGTTCAGCACCTGGATCTTCGGATTGACGTGCTTCGCGCCGGCTGCGTAGCCCATTTCGAAGCGACGAATCAGCGGAATGTCCATTCCTCCGATGAAGCCCAGCTTGCCCGACTTGCTCGCCATGGCGGCGATCGCGCCCACGACGAACGACCCTTCATGCTCCTGGAAAAGCAGCGAACGGACGTTCGGACCGACCACCTCTGCATCGACGATGGCAAACTGCTTGTTCGGAAACTGAGGAGCCACCTTCTTGAGCGCGTCGGCCTGCGAAACACCGATGGCCAGGATCAGCTGAAAATCCTTCTGAGCGAGCGATCGCAGCATGGTTTCGAACGCGTTGTCGTCAGTGGCTTCGACCGTCTTGAGGGTGATGCCGAGCTTCTTCTGCGCATCCGTGGCACCGCGAAACGCGGCTGCATTGAAGGACTTGTCATCACGACCGCCCTTGTCGAGCACGAGGGCCACCTTCACCGAAGCAAAGGACTGCGAAGCCAGCAGGATGCCGGCGGCAATGATGAGAGTGAGGCGGGACAGCAGAGACCGGACGTTCAGTTCGCGCATGCCCACGATTTTGCACTTCGGCATCGGAATTGTCGTCAGGAAACGAAGAATTTTCGCGTTCTTGACTTGAAACTACGCCGCGCGTTACAACTCGAGGCAACCATGGAATGGGTTCATTTTCTTCCTCCTGACCAGAAGGGATTGCTCGAGGCTGCGGCATCGAATGCTCAACCTCCCGTGCTGATTTCCGGAGCACCGGGCACGGGCAAGGGCCAGATCGCGCGCTGGATCCACCTTCATGGTCCACGCGCCTCCAAGTCCATGGTCATCGCGCACCATCGGAGCTCGCTCTCGCGACAGATCGTGGAAGCGGAAGGCGGAAGCCTGATTCTCCAGGAAATCGGCGAGTGGCCGCTGGCGGACCAGAGGCACCTGCTCGAACACCTGCGCACGGGCCAGGGAGCCCGCATCATCGCGACGACGGACCAGAACCTGGAAAAGCGCTCGCAGGCCGGATTCTTCAACGCCGAACTTTTGGCGCTCCTCTCGAAGCATCGGATCGAGATGCCTGCGCTGGGCAAGCGCACCAGCGAATTCCAGTCCATCACCACCGCTCTCGTCTCCGAGCTTTCACGCGAAATCGGAAAGCCCGCGCCGGGCGTGTCCGCCAGTGCCTGGACGAAGCTCCAGGGCTATGACTGGCCCGGAAACCTGCGCGAGCTTCGCAATGTGCTGAAGATCGCGCTGACCACCTGCCAGGGCGGCGAGCTCCAACCCTCCGACTTTCCGCAGTTCGGCTACGACCGCACCGAGTTCCATGCCACGCGTGAAGCCTTCGAGAAGACTTACCTCGAAGAGCTGATTCGAGCCTGCAGGGGCGACATCGCGAAGGCCGCCGAGCTGAGCGGAATGCCGGCATCGGCCATCCAGGCAAAAATCCAGAAATACGGCCTCCAGGGAAAGTGATCCTGAGGCGGGCTTAATTTGCGGGCGGCGCAAATCCGAGCGCGCGGGCCTTTTCGCGATCGGAAGCTGCGATGCGGATGCGAATGACGAAGCCCGTGGGCGATCCGCACATCTGCATTCGCATTTTTCCATCCTGCTCCCGACGCATCTCGACGACTCGGACCCCCGCGCGGCGAAGCTCTTTTTTTGCGGCTGAAAGCAGCGCCTGCTCATCAGGCTTCGGCTCGCACTGCTTCGTTCCATCAGGACGCTCCATCGTGACGAGCTCTCGGGCGTGGACGAGGGAAGCGGAAAGGAGCGCTGCGACGACAAGACCCAGGAGATTCCTCACTGCGGCTCCTCTTCAATCAGGCGGCGGGCCTCGGGCTGCTTCGCGAGGTCGTAAGCCAGGAAAAGCTTGAATCGCTCGTCATACCTGCCCCCCGAAAAGCTGCGGCAGCACTTGGCGCAGGCCAGCGGACCGAGTCGACGACGGGCCTTGAAGATCGTTTCGCAGTGCGAGCACTGGTACAGGTACTTGTAGGGGCGCTTGCGCGGGACCGGATTGTAACGACGCGCTCCCATCAGCTGCATCTTGTCGTAGAACTCTTCGGTGTGGCCGTAGGGACGGCGACGGACCCAGAGCCAGTAATGGATCATCTCGTGCGCGATCGTCTCGCGCACATGGATCTCGGCCTCATTTTCCTCGAGAAGGTAGGACGCCACCTCGATGGTGGCAGGCAGTTCTCGTGCCCGGCTTCCAGGAAAGAATCTTCCGGAACTGGTGCGGAGCCGGGCGTTCCAGCGCAGCACGGGGCGTTCCAGGAACCCGTCGAAATGTCGTTGGTTGAGCTCATCAAAGATGCTGGTCAGGTTCACCTGTGAAAATCTAATTCACTGCGCCTTGCCTTGCCAAGCAAGCGACATGAAATTAAGTTTCGTCCGTGGATATCCAGCCCCAGCCCCACCACGGATCGCTTCCATCGCAGGAATGGATCACCTTCCTCGAGAAGGCGTCCGCGCACGCATCGAGCGCTCCGGGACGTCAAAAAATCATCGCACTCCAGGCGGAGTCCGAGTGGGCCACGACTCCGTCCTCCGCAAACCTGAGGCAGGAGCAGACCCGCGAAGCCTTCACCCTGCTTCAGAAATCCGATCTCTGGTCGGCGCTCGACCAGCTGGAGGATCCTTCCGTTTCGCTGGAACGCCTCGCGCGCGGCGCCATCCTCGACCTGCCGGAGTGGCACCTGCTTCGCCGCTGGCTGAAGGCCTCCGAAGCCTTTCGCACGATGACGCTGCCGGAGCTTCCGCTTCCGCAGGTCCGCGCATTCGTGTCGGCCCTGCCTCAAACCTCGCAGGCCGTTTTCCAGCTCGAGCGGCTGCTCACGCCCGAAGGCGAGCTTTCGGAGGGGGCGTCACCACGACTTCAGCAGCTTTCCGGAGAACTGCGATCGCTTCGCCGCGAGATCTCGAACCGCCTCGAATCGCTCTCGCGTGAATACCTGCAAAAGGGCGTGCTCCAGGGCGAGTACACGGACGTCCGCGACGGGCGCTACGTGCTGCCGGTGAAGATTTCATCGCAGCACGAAGTACCGGGCCTCGTTTACGAGGCCTCGGCAAGTCGCCAGACGGTGTTCATCGAACCTCGCGAAGTCACCGAAGTGAACAACCGCCTCCGCCAGAAGCAGAACGACTGGATGCAGGAGGTGCATCGCATCCTGACGGAGACTGCACGCACCTTTTCGCCGCAGGCGTCCTCGTGGCGCGTGGCCGTCGAGCTGCTCGTGAACTGGGATGCCATCCACGCGCGCGCCGCGATCGCCACCCAGTACCATGGACTGGAGCTCGAGTGCGGCAGCGAGGAAGTCGACCTTCCGTCCACCGCGCATCCCCTGCTCTATTGGTCGCTGGATGAAGAGAAGATCCAGCGCAATTCGCTCCATCTCGAAAAGAACCAGCGCGCGCTCCTGATCACCGGGCCGAACACCGGCGGAAAGACCGTGCTTCTGAAGACCCTCGGCATGGCCGCAATCTTTGCGCGCACCGGATTTTTCTTTCCGACCGACCGGCCGGGCAAGGTGCCGTTCTTCCGGCGGGTCTTCACGGACCTGGGCGACACGCAGTCGATTGAGTCGCAGCTCTCGAGCTTCAGCGGACATCTCGTGCAGTTTCGAGAGATCCTGGACAAGGCCGACACACAGAGCCTGGTGCTCCTCGATGAGCTCAACTCGGCCACGGATCCTGAAGAAGGCGCGGCTTTGAGCCGAGCTCTCCTCGAGAGCCTGCTCGATCGGGGCTGCTGGATCGTCACCACCACCCACGATCCGGTGCTCAAGAGCCTGGGCCGAAATGATGCACGAATCCTGACGGCGGCCATGGCGTTTGACGAAGCATCGAGAATGCCCACCTATCGCCTGGAACTGGGCGTTCCGGGCCGATCACGCGCGCTCGAAACCGCCGAGCGCCTCGGCATTCCGACAAAAATCATCGAACGCGCCAGAAGCTTCCTCTCCACCCAGCACCGAGAGTGGGAATCCTGGGTGAAGGAGCTCGAAACCCAGGTGCTGGAGGCGCGACTGGCAACCCAGCAGGCACAGGAGCTCCGCGAGGAGGCGGAGAAGAAGACGGCCAAGCTCGGCGAGCAGATTCGCGAGCTCGAGGCCGAGCTCAAGATGAGCGCGCGAAAGCGCATCCGCCAGCTGCTGGAGCAGGCCCAGGAAGAGATCCGGAAAAAGCTCGACGAAATCCAGCAGGCACCCTCGCGAAAGATCATCGAGAGTTCGCGCCATGAGCTGGTCCGCGATGCCGAAGCCCACGAGGAGCTCGTCGAGACGGCGCTCGAATCCGAACTCCGGAAAGCCGGCATTTCTTCTGAAGCCAAGAAGCAGAAGGCAAAGCCCGAGCCTGTTCCGGCCGGAGCGCTCCAGCCGGGATCGCGCGTGCGGATTCCGAAATGGAAGAGCCAGGGCACGGTGCTCGAGGTCCGCCCGGGAGGCCAGATCAAGGTGGCCATGGGCACGATCCAGATGATGATGAAGGAATCCGAAGTCGAAGCAATCGAGGGCGGCGCTCCGCTCAAAAAAGCCGTCAAGATTGCCTGGAACACGGAAGCCGCCCCCGGACTCGACTCCACGCTGGATGTTCGCGGCATGAGGCTCGATGAGGCCCTCTCCCGCACCGAGAGGTACCTCGAGTCCGTCTTCAGCAGCTCGCGCTACGCTCAGGTCAACATCGTCCACGGGCTCGGCACCGGCGCGCTCCGCGAAGGCATCCGCAAGCTCCTGCACGAGCTGCCCTTCGTCTCGGATTTCCGGGACGGAGGCACGGGCGGAGGCGGAACCGGCGCCACGATCGTCGAGCTGGTGAGGAAATAACTCGGCCTTGGGCGATCAGCCTTCCGGCCCGCGCCGGATCAGCAACTAAAAGCGCAGGTGGTAATTGAACCGCGCCGTCTGCTCAGCGCCCGACTCGAGCAGACTCTGACGATTTTCAAGCGTGCAGCTGAGGTTCGGCGCCAGCGGGCGGCTGAGCGAAGTCGTCATCGTCTGCGAGCTTCCGCCGAACACGACCCCGGACTGGATGTTCCACGGCAGCGAACGATCAAACGACAATCGATAGCGCTCATTTCGAACCGGCATTCCTGCCACGGCGTTTTCGGCGTCACCACCTACCTGAAAATCCACCGCGCCATTGAGCCATGGCGAATTCATCCACACTCTTCCATTCTGGCGAATGAGGTCGGCCCTGGAACCGAACTTCACCGCGGGAGCGACCTCGACGTTCACTCCGGTGTTGGCGATGAAATCGAGCTTTTCACTCGCCTTGGTCACGACACGTACCGGAGCGGATTTCTTCTCGGCCTTCTTCAAGCCATCACG
>JBIIXZ010000149.1:0-6615 GCA_044347055.1 Bdellovibrionia bacterium
AGGAGCTGCGTGCCAAGCAGGCCACCGAGAAGGCGGCCCCTCGGATCACGCGCGTTTTTCCGATCGGTTTTGCTGATGCACCGTCACTGCAGAGCCTGCTTCAGAACTTCTCGAATTCACTGGTTGGGGTGGCGGCCGGCGGGGCAGGCGCCCAGGCGGGAGCAGCGACAATCCAGATCGACCAGCGGACCAACAGCCTCATCGTGCAGGATACGGCCGTTGGTATTGATCGAATTGCCAAGCTGATCACGCTGCTCGATACCGAAACTCCCCAGGTGATGATCGAGGCCAAGATCATCGAGGCTTCCGAGCAGTTCACCAAGGACCTCAGCGGAAGCCTGGGGTTCTCTCGATTGAACGGCCAGCAGCGGGGAATCTTCGGAAGTTTTGCGGGTGCGCAGACCACGACCGGCCTGACCGGAGCTCCATCAGCCGGAGACTCGCCCGCCTCGCAGATCGGCTATTCGCCCTCGATTGCCTTCCTGCCGAACCTGAATCGCCTCAACGCCCTGGTCCGAATCAATGAAACCAACAGCGACACCCGGGTGATCGCCTCGCCGAAAACGGTGGTGCTGAACAAGAAGACGGCTTCGATCCTGCAGTCGAGCCCGGTGGCCATTCCGGTCACCACGGTTTCAGCAGGAAATCCGGTCAACTCCATCCAGGTCCTGCAGGCCAACTTGAGCCTCAACGTCACGCCGACGGTTACGAATACCGGAAGCGTGCTGCTGACCTTGGACATCTCGCGTGACACCGTCGAGACGTCAGCCGGGCAGCCGCTCGTTGCCCCTCGCAATCTCAAGACCGAAGTGCTCGTGGATAGCGGCTCGACGCTCGTCATTGGCGGCGTCTACACGAGCTCCAAGAACAAGTCGGATTTCGGTTTTCCGTTTCTCAAGGATATCCCCTTTCTTGGAGTCCTTTTCGGAGGCAAGACGACGAATGAGAAGAAGTCCGAGCTGCTGATTTTCGTCACGCCCCGGATCGTCAACGAGCGCAGCTCGTCGATTGCCGGCGGCGGCAGCAACGGCAACTCCGCAGGAGGCGCACCCCAGGGGTGAGTTCGAGAGCATGAAGGCATTTCCGAAGGGCGCACATTCCTCGGTCCTCTATGATTACCTCCGCAAGTACCAGGAGGATCCGACCTCTCGCGTCTTTGCGCCCCTCGCCGAGGCTTATCGCAAGGCGGGGCTCACGAAGGAGGCTGTCGAGATCGCCCGCGAGGGCCTTCGCGTGCATCCGCAATTCGTCGGTGGCCGCGTGGCGCTCGCACGTGCGCTGTTTGATCTCAAGCAATATGAGGACGTCCTCCTCGAGCTTCGTCAGGTCTGCCGCGATGTGCCTGACAATCTTGTCGCCCAGCGCCTGGTCGCGGAGTCCGCCCTGATTCTGGGACGGGCCGAGGAGTCGCTCGAAGCCTACAAGATGCTCCTGTATTTCTCTCCTGCGGATGCCGACGCCGCGCGAATGGTCCAGGAGCTCGAGGTACAGGCCTACCAGGAGGCGCCCCGGAAGCTGCAAAAAGACGCCGAAATCGGAGTTTCGTTTGAAACCCGCGCTGCGGCCGAACTGTTGGGTGCGGATCCGGGGCTTCGACGCGAGCGCTGGATGCAGAAGATCGAACGTCTTCAGGGGCTCCTTCAGAAGGTGGAACGCTACCGCCATCAACATTGACTTGGGCGGGGGGCTCGGTTTACCACCTTACCCCATGTACGCAACGAACCAGTTCCGCAAAGGCCTCAAGGTCGAGATCGAAGGCGTTCCCTACGAAATCGTCGATTTCCAGCATGTCAGTCCGGGCAAGGGCCGTGCGTTCACCCGCACCAAGCTGAAGAACATGCTCAACCAGAACGTCATCGAGCGGACGATCACCTCGGGTGACAAGCTGGACCGCGCCAACACCGAAGAGCGCGAAATGCAGTACCTGTACAAGGACGCCGAAGGGTACCACTTCATGAACCAGGCGAACTACGACCAGGTGGCTCTTTCGGAAGAGCAGCTGGGCACGGGCAAGGACTTCCTCCAGGAAAACCTCGTCATCAAGGTCATGTACTTCAATGAGCGCCCGATCGGCATCGAGCTTCCGACGTTCGTTGTCCTCAAGGTCACCGAAACCACGGGTGCCTTCAAGGGCGACACCGTTGGTGGAACCAAGCCGGCCACCCTCGAAACCGGTGCTGTCGTGAACGTTCCCTTCCACATCAAGGAAGGCGATCTTCTGAAGATCGACACCCGCGACTACAGCTACGCAGAAAAGGCGAACAAGTAACGTGGCATCCAAAAAGAAGGCTCCCGCCGCAGGAAAGGTGAAGTCTGCTTCCACTCTTCCTCTGACTGAGTGGAAGTCGCTCTTTGAGCTGATGGGCCAGCACCAAATGGCTGAGCTGGAGTGGGAGAGCGGAAGCTCGAAGCTCAAGGTTCGCTCGGGGAAGTGGGCCGCTCCAGTCGCTCCTGCTGCGGCACCGATGATGATGGCTGCTCCGGCGGTCCATGCCCCTGCTGCTGTTGCGGCGGCGGCTCAGGCACCGGCCGCTTCTGCTGGAGCTTCCAGCGCGGCTCCGGCAGCTTCGGGTGCCCTGGCCGCAAACCAGAAGAAGGTGCTCTCGCCGTTCGTCGGAACGTTCTACCGCAAGCCGTCCCCGGACGCTTCGTCGTACGTGACCGAAGGCCAGAGCGTGAAGCCGGGTGACACCCTGTGCATCATTGAAGCGATGAAGCTGATGAACGAGATCGAGGCGGAATTCCCCGGCAAGATCGTCAGCATCCTCGTGGAGAACGGCCAGCCGGTCGAATTCGGCGAGCCGCTCTTCATCATCGAAACCTAGAATCCAAGCGAGGTCGGCGCCCATGGCCCAGCCCAAGCTCTTCAAGAAAGTCCTCATCGCCAATCGCGGCGAGATTGCTCTTCGGGTGATCCGAGCCTGCCGTGAGCTCGGCATCTCCACGGTGGCGGTGTATTCCACTGCGGATGAAGATTCGCTTCACGTCAAGCTGGCGGACGAGGCTGTCTGCATCGGGCCTCCCCAGAGCAAGCTGAGCTACCTCAACATCGCCAGCATCCTTTCGGCGGCGGATATCACGCACGCCGATGCGATCCATCCCGGATACGGATTCCTCTCCGAGAATTCCGAATTCGCGCGTCTCTGCCGTGAGTGCAACATCACGTTCATCGGTCCGACGCCCGAAAACATCGAGGCGATGGGAGAGAAGACTCGTGCTCGCGCGATTGCTCGGCAGGCCGGAGTGCCCCTTCTTCCCGGAACGCTCGAAGCCGTGCCCGGTGTCGATGCCGCGCTTCAGGAAGCCGACAAGATCGGCTACCCGGTCATCCTCAAGGCGGCAGCCGGGGGAGGTGGGCGCGGAATCCATGTCGTTCGTTCTGCGGAACAGCTGAAAGCCAACTTCGATCGAGTGAGCGCCGAGGCGGGTGCCGCTTTCGGCAATCCGGCGATGTACGTCGAGAAGTTCTGCGAGCATCCGCGCCACGTCGAAATCCAGGTGCTCTGCGACAAGTACGGCAATCGCCTGTCCTTGGGAGAGCGCGACTGCACCATTCAGCGTCGCCACCAGAAGCTTCTCGAGGAGGCCCCCAGCCCCGTGCTGGACAGCGCCCTCCGTCAAAAAATGGGCGAAGCCGCGCTGCGCCTGTGCGATGCGGTGAATTACGAGAACGTCGGCACTGTGGAGTTCCTGGTCGACGAGAACCTGAAATTCTACTTCATGGAGATGAACACGCGCATCCAGGTGGAGCATCCCGTTACCGAGATGGTCACGGGCATCGACCTGGTGAAGGAACAGATCCTGTCGGCTGCGGGCTTCAAGCTCAAGATCAAGCAGTCGGACGTCAAGATCCAGTCGCATTCCATCGAGTGCCGCATCAATGCCGAGGATCCGGAGAAGTTCACGCCGTCACCCGGCAAGATTACGGCACTTCACACTCCGGGCGGCCTCGGCGTGCGCGTCGAGTCGTTCGTTTACGACCAGTACAAGGTGGTTCCGTTCTACGACTCCATGATCGCCAAGCTGATCGTCCACGCGCCGACACGCGACGAAGCGATTGCGAAGATGCGACAGGCGCTTGACGAATTCGTAGTCGAAGGCATCAAGACGAACGTGTCATTCCACAAGAAGATCATGTGCGATCAACGGTTCCGTGACGCCCGCTACGACACGAACTTTTTGGAAGAGTTTCTAAAGAAATCCGAATAAAATTGGGGAGATGGCCTCCAGCCCTCCCACCAAGCCAAAGAACGACGAGACGCGGGTCGATCTCGGAGATGACCTGCTCGAGGCCACGCGCGTTCTGGATCCTTCGCCTGCATCCGGTGCGCTCCCGCGCGCGCGGATTCACGAAGAGATTTCACCCGAGAAAGCTTCCGATGACGAACTCCAGAGTGCGCAGATCCTGATCGGAGAAGGACTCTGGGACCAGGCCAAGGACGCCCTTCATCGATCGATCCGGCATAATCCCTCCAATCGAGTGGCTCGACGACTGCTCGATCAGATCCAGCAGCGCGAACTTGAAACATTGCTCGCCCGGCCGGGAGTCGCGCAACCGACCGAGGTCGTGGACGAAGACGTCGCCGAGGTCGTGAAGCGATTGGACAAGGATTGGGGATTGGGCCTCGAGGATCTGGACGTGAAGTCGTCGTCGCTGCTGACGTCCGACGAGCTTCGACGGGAACTGGCCACCAGCGTTTCGCGTCACATCGCTGGACTTTCGATCCGCGACCGCGCGGACTTGGCAGTCGGGTTTCTGCAAATGGAGATGCCGGAAGTGGCTGTTTCGCTGCTCGAGCCCGGCACAGGTCTCTCGGGCGGCTACCTGGCCGTCTACTGCACGTCTCTGCTTCGAGCCGATCGAGCCTTCGAGTGTGCCTCGCACCTGGAAGTTCGACTTCGAGACGAGGAGCTGAAGGGCGACGTGCGGCGAGAGCTCGAATACCTGCTGGCACGCGCTCGCGAGCGGCTGGGCGAGAATGAGCTGGCGTGCGAGTTGTTTCGACTTCTCGCCGACTACCGGGATTCCGCGACGCGGTATCGCAAGCTCCAGGTCTACCTGTCACAGAAGGGGCGGGACTGATGGTCCGGAGGCCCCTGCTGATTTTCCTTCTGCTGGTCACCACTCTGGTGGGAGCTTCGGTTGCCTTCCTGCAAAGCCGTACCTTCGCGGGAATGGTCCGCGGATTCCTCTCGAGGACGGTGCCGCGTGAGCTGGGTGTTTCCGTCGAGTTCACCGACTTCAAGCTCCAGGTCTTTCCTCCAGGTGTTTCGGTTCGAAATCCCGAGCTTCGCCTCAAGGAAGTGAATCTTCTCGGAATTCCAGAAGACTCGGTTTTGAAGGCTGGTCGGATCGACTTGAACTTCCGCCCGTTTCAGATGCTCTGGGGAAACATCCGCATCGAGCAGCTTCGAGTCGTCGACGCCGAAATCGCCGTGGACCTGAAGGCGCGCACTGCCGTGCCGAGCCGCGACCTTCGGTGGAGCGAATTGATCCAGGTGCGGCTGCAATCGCTCGCTCTCGAACGCAGCCGAGTGCAGCTTCGTTGGCCTCAGGAGAAGCTGGAAATCGTTGCCTCGGTCGACGATGCACAGGTAGCTCGGCTGGACAGCGGTGGAGAGCATCTCTTCAGCCTGGATGCGCGGACCAGTGGGCTCGAATTTCGGCAATCCGGCGCTCCCACATCCATTTCATCGCTCGTGGTCAGCGCCGATTTTGGACCGAACGGAATCCAGTTTCGCTCATTGGATGCTGCGATCGAAGAGCCGGGTTCGAGGGCTACCTTGCGGGCTTCGGGCATCGTGAAAGGCGACCCGCTGAACGCCCGATCGCTCAAGACCTCGATCCAGCTCGAATCGTCTGGAGACGTTTCCAGGCTCATGCACTTGGTCGGACCACCGCGCTCTTCACGTCGTTCCGCCGATCCTGTCAGTGGCCAATTTTCATTCCGAGGAAAGCTTTCCGCCGACCTGCTTCGACTTCGCGAGACG
The DNA here is from genome assembly GCA_044347055.1 of Bdellovibrionia bacterium. Classification (GTDB taxonomy): domain Bacteria; phylum Bdellovibrionota; class UBA1018; order UBA1018; family UBA1018; genus CAIOHW01. Next base: position 5,992 of record JBIIXZ010000149.1, read on the forward strand.
GCCGATTTTGACGGAAACGTCGAGCTCCGCGAAGCAAGAGTCCAGGGTTGGGTGTTCGACCAGGCGGAAGCCGCCCTCCGCCTTCGCTCTGAGTCGGGGCGTGGTGCTGAAGTGGAGATCGAGTCCGCGAGGTTTTCCAGCGCGGCAAACGGCCGTGTCTCGGTGGGACGCTCGAGCTTCAGGATCCGGCCTTCGGGACTTACCGAGGATGTATCGATACCCGTGAAGCTGGACAGGGCTCGACTCACCTGGCTCACCGGGCCCCATGCCTCGACGGTCGACAACCTCGATGTCGAATTGAGCGGAGAGCTGGGCGTCGTCCTCCGGCCTGCCAAGCGATGGAGCATCCAATCACGAGCCAACCTGCAGTTGAGCGGATTGAAACTCCTGAGCACGACTGGGCCGCGCGCTGAAAAACGCGCGAGGATTCTCGCCACCGTTCCATCGAGGCTGGTCGGTGCCTTCGTGATTGAGCCGGGGCGATTCGTGCCGGAGCAACTGCAATGGAAGTTTGAGAAAAGCGCCTTCGATGTGGGCGGCGACGTCGACTGGTCTGGAAAAGACACCCGTTGGAACCTGAAGGCGAACGGCTCGGCGCACCTTTCCGACCTGGTCGAGCTGGGC
>JBIIXZ010000150.1:0-6599 GCA_044347055.1 Bdellovibrionia bacterium
TATCCGAGCGTTCTTATCCGCTCTCATCCATGGAAAACGGCATGGGGACGATGCTCGCCCACCCATTGACGCAGATCGCTATGCACTTCGCCGTCCTGAATTCGGATGTAGGCGAAAGTGAGCCTGAACTGCTGGCCGATACCCCGCCAGTCCATGTTGATCATCTTCGTCCAGGTACCGGTGTTGATGTACTGCTTGCCATCCGGCCAGACGCGGTTCATCGGGCGATGGGTGTGCCCGAAGATCACGGTCTTCAGCTGGGGCTTCTGGTCGAGAATTCCACGAGCGTAGTTTTCGAGGTCTGGAAAGACATTCTGCGATTCCTGCTTGAAGATCTCGAGCGTGACCTTGAGGCGCGAACGCCGCTTCGGGCTCGGAAGAAAGCGCGTCTTGATGAAGTAATAGGCCGTCAGGAATCCGAAACGCACCGTAAACCAGGTATCAAACAGGAGCCCGAGGAACACGAAGAGCCGAATCGGGCGCACCTTGTCCACGTAGTCGCGCTCCCACTTCAGGCGGTTGATGATCTTCAACACATAGAAGCTTCCCCAGGGAAGGTTCAAAACCGGCTTGTCGAGGTCGGGAGATTCCAGGATGGGCTTGCCGTAGTTCAGGACATGCACGGCCTCGAACTGGTTGCCATGGTGGATTTCCAGGCCTTCCGGATAGCTGAGATGGTCCTGGTCGACCAGGATGCGGACCTTCTGGGTGTTCTCGCCGCTTTTTCTCGCCGGATCGCGAAAGCCCTCGGGGTCCCACTCCTGGAAGATTCGGTCACGGACCTTCGGAAAAAACAGGTCGGGGTCATGGTTTCCAACCACGTACGTGATGGTTTTTCCGGGCTGGGCCGCAAACTCACGGAGGGCTGCCATCACTTTCGGATGCCCGGCGATGATGGACTCGACCTTGAAAACGGCGATGTCCTCGGTGATGGCGTCCTCGAACTCACCTCGGTACGGCACGTTCAAAAAATCGAGGTAGTCTCCATTGATGATGAGCTCGACCTCGACCGGGCCGCTCGGGCCTGAGCCGTACTCTCCGGTCGAAAAGTAGCGAAAGAACTCGCACATCTCGTCATCGAAGAAGAAGTCCTCATGCGGATTGAGGCTTCCCTCAAAAAACCGCCCGGCTGAAAGGTGGCAGTCGGAGATGACGATCTTGAAGCGCCCTGCGCTCCCGGGTGTGCCCATAGGGGCAAGTATACCCCAAAGAAGGACGCGAATTGACAATAGCCTGAAAATCGTTCAAACCACTGCGACGTATGGCTGACATGACGAAGAAATGGCCTGACAACAAGGCCGGCAAGTATTTTGTGGACGACCAGTGCATCGACTGCGACGCCTGCCGCACCGAGGCGCCCGATAATTTCACCCGCAACGACGAGCACGGCTACTCGTTCGTGTACAAGCAGCCCACCACCCCGGAAGAGGAAGAAAAGTGCCAGATGGCACTCGAAGCCTGTCCGGTCGAAGCCATCGGCAAAGAGTAATTTTTATCCCGAATTGGGGGCCGCCTCTTTCCGAGGCGCTCCCCCCTTCGGAACTTCCTGGGCCGGCCCCTCGCCGGCCTTTCTCAAGCTACCCTCAGGCAGCTTTCTGACGCTTCTTTCCTGACAATGCGGACTTGATCGAGCTGACCATGTGCTCGGCACTCTCGGTCACGCGACGCCCCATGCCCTCGCGCTGGCGCTGGCTCTCGGCCTTGCTCCGACGCTGCCCCTGACGCTGGCTGGCAGCGCGCCGTGAGCTGCTGGCCTTCTTCTTCGCGCGTGGCCGCGAGCGAGTGCTCGACGACGAGGATTCGGCCATTCCCCAGCTGCTGCTGGACGGACTCGAGGACATGGAGCTCGATTTCCGCGAAGACGGCCGTGAGGACGTCCGAGAAGAAGGACGCGAAGTAGAGCGCGAAGACGACGTCCGCGAAGACGGCGAAGAGCGGCCTGCGCGACTGGTTTTCTTGGATCGGGTACTGCTGCTGCGTTTTTGCTGTGCCATGGAAACCTCCTTCACGAGCCGTTTGCAACTCGCAGGCCGGGAGTTCTCCAAGGCGGCATTCGGGCTCTCAGCTCAGGTGAATCGGCCGATCTGGATCGGCTCGGACTGTCCTGCCTGGGCCTGCTGGATCGAGACCTGCTGCGCGACGGAGCGCGCGAGCGATCGGAACTGCTGGGCGATGGGGCTCGCGGGCTCCGCGATCACGATCGGCCTGCCGAGGTCGCCGCCCTCGCGTACCTTCTGCACGATCGGAATCTGGGCCAGAAGCTGGGTACGGTACTTGGCAGCCAGCGTCTTTCCACCATCCTGTCCAAACAGGTAGTGGCGCTCGCTGGTTCCTGGAACCTCGAAGTAGCTCATGTTTTCGACGATTCCGAGAAGCGGGATACGAACCTTGTCGAACATCGCGAGTGCCTTGCGGACATCCTGCATGGACACTTCCTGCGGCGTCGTCACCATCACTGCGCCGGTGACGGGAACAACCTGCGAGAGCGACAGCTGCACGTCGCCAGTGCCGGGCGGCATGTCGACGATGAGGTAGTCGAGCTTGCCCCAATTCACTTTGTGGCAGAACTGGCTGACCACGCTGTGGAGCATGGGGCCGCGCCAGGCCATCGGCTGATCTCCCTTCACGAGGAAGCCCATCGACATCACTTTCAGCCCATGGGCGGTCGGCGGCAGGAAGATGTCCCCCTTCACCGGATCCTTCTCGAGCAGCGGATCTTCGGTCACGCCGAGCATCGTCGGCAGATTGGGGCCGTAGATGTCAGCGTCCATGATGCCGACGCGTGCGCCCTCGAGTGCCAGCGAGACTGCAAGATTCACGGCGACCGTGCTTTTTCCGACGCCGCCCTTGCCGCTCGAAACGGCAATGATGTGCTCGACACCTTCGATGGGCTGCGAGGTCGGAGTTGCACCGGCACCGGCTCCTGCGCCCTGCGGACGACGCACTTCGGCGTCCATTTTGATTTTTACTTCAGTAACGCCCGGGAGGGCGCTCACCTTGGAGCGGCACTCGTCCTCCATGACCTTTTTCATCGGGCAGGCGGGCGTGGTGAGGACCACGCGAAAGGAAACGCGGCCGCCAGCAACTTCGAGGTCGCGGATCATGCCGAGCGACACGAGGTCGCGCTTGAGGTCGGGATCGTTCACGGTGCGGAGGACTTGAAGAACCTGCTCGGTGGAAAGGGTGCTCATGTTCGGGGTTTTGTCACAAAACCGGCGAAGGATGCAAGGCGGCAGCGGGGGTCCGGTTCCGCGCTCACGTGCGGGAGTACGGGAGTTTGGCCGAGAGCTTCGGCGCGGGAGTTCGCGCAGAAAAAGTTTCCATCATAAAATTTTTATTTTGACAGGACTTCCAAATCCGAACCGAGAAATTGCGATCCAACCACTTAAAACCGTGCCAATCGCTCGCAATCCGGCGTCATCGTCTTTACGAACGGAATTTCGCAAAAACCCGCGAAGCCGCACCAACCGCCGCGCCTTGAGGCAGCCAGACCCTGAAAATCAGACTGAAAAACGCATGATATGCCCCGATCATGAATTCAAACACCCTCTCAAAAAGCCCTCAGGACCTGAACAATCACGACCTGCTTGCGCGGGCGCGAGAACTCGCTCACGAAGAGCGCCGTACAGGCGTCGCCCTGCTTCACCACCTGCGCGAGATCGAACGGCGCAGGCTTTTCGCGCTCTCGCATTCCTCACTGCACGAGGACGTGGTGCGCGAACTCGGCTACTCCGATGGCGCAGCCCATCGCCGCATCAGTGCGATGCGACTGATGAAAGCCGTTCCGGAGATCGAAGAAAAACTGAAGACCGGAGTCGTCTCGCTCTCGTCCGCCAGCCAGGTTCAAAACTTCATCCGTGCGGAGAGGCGAGTGACCGGAAACGAGGTTCCGCAAGAGGTGGTGCGATCTCTCGTCGCGCAAGTGGAAGGAAAATCAACGCGCGAGACCGAGGCCCTTTTGGCAGCAACGTCTCCCCGCGCTGCGGCAGCGCTCCGCGAGCGCACACGTTCGATCGACGGCGAGAACGTACAGATCACGGTCATTCTTCGACCCGAGCTCCAGCGGAAGCTCAAACAGCTTCGCGACCGAATGGCGCACAAAAACGCGAACCCTTCAATTGCCGAACAGATCGAGCTGCTGGCGGATTTCACGCTGAAAAAGCTCGGTGATGGCGCTCTTTCCATCTCCAGCGGAAGCTCCTGCGCCGAAGCTTCGCCTCGCATTATGGCTGAAAGACCAAAGGGCGATACTCTCGGCCCCTCGAACGCCCGATCCATAGCGCCCTCGGTGCGCCGCCAGGTCTGGCGTCGTGCCGGCGGTCGATGTGAGCATCGCTATAACAATAGATCCGAGCATCGCCATGGCAGCGAAGCCGAGCGCTGCACACGAACGCATCTCCTTCAAGTCGACCACCGAATTCCGGTGGCCTGGGGTGGCGGACGAGAGTTCGAGAACCTTCAATTGCTCTGCGCGGTCCATAACCAACTCAAATCCGACCGGCTGCCAAGCCGGCATTGACTCAAGATGGTTCTGCTGAAGTGAGGCGCAAGATGCCCAACAGAACTGTCGGCAGCGAAGGCAAGCCTACTTGCCGATCAGATTGCCGGCACTGCCCGGAAGGGCAATCTTCCTGCCGGGATTTTCCTGCACAAAGCCCTTGCTGACAATTCCGCCGGGGAAGTGCATCAACGTCACATCGCGCGTGAATTGATGTTTTACGCCTCCACTTTCGTAGCTCTCCCACTGAGCGGACTCCTCCCACTGGGTTTTCCAGTGGGGCGGAGCAGGATCCGGCTTTCCGAGCCAATAATCCACTCGGTTGCTGGGATCCAGTCCTGCACTGGTGTGACTTTCCACACGGAGCCAGCCGAACTCCGAGTCAAACAGAAGGTCTCCGTACTTGAGTCCAAGTTCTGGCGAAACGGCAACGGACAATGGATCATCGATGGATCCGCTTCCGTAATTAGTGGCATGCGAGTAGTTCGCTCTTCTCCACAGACCTCCCGCCCCATTATTGTCTGTTCCCTTCGGGCTATTGTCATAGGTCGTGTAACGAGTGCGGTGGATCGTAATCACCTTGCCTGAACCGCTCGATTCCTCGGTGGCAAATCGATAAGTCAGGCAATGTCCATAGCGATGCGGCAAAACAGAGAGCGGTCCTGAGTTCTTCGGCTCCTTGATCCTCTCCTTCAGGAAAACCAGGTTGCCGAAGTTCTTTCCGATCGCCTGTGATTTCGCCGCCTCCATCTCCGAAGCTCGCCATGACTCCCGCTCCTCTTCGGACATCTCTTTAAATGCATTCTCGCCACAAGGATCCTCCTCGGTCGGTGTGGGCGTCGGCTCCGAGTCCGGATCACGCTTCTCGGTTGGCGTCGGCGTTGGATACTGGCACTCGCCCTCCATCCAGTAATTGGTCGCGCCAGGATCCAGGCAAAGCTGGGGAGTCGGCGTGGGGTTCGGATCCGGAGCGCAGGCGGGACCATCGCCGGCGGAGCGAAATCGGTGTCCTTGCTGCATGCCCGTTCTTGAGTCACGAACACGAAGCTCAAACAGCGTGCCCGGGGCGACTCCGCAAGAGATCACGACCCTACCGGCACCATCCACCTGTGCGAGCTCCGGACTACCAGCCTCATACGCTTCCGTGAAGGACTGAATCCAGTAGCCGAACTCGCCCGATCCTCCGACGGCTGAAACCACACGCACGCCATGGACCATGAATTCCGGATTCCACAAGGATTCCTGCCGAATCGTATTGAAGTAATGAAACCCCAGGCCCGGATCGAAGTAGTCGTAGTATAAATTCTCCACTCCGTTGAACGCTCCGCTGCTCTGCTCGGAAGGAGCAACCAGGGTGAACGAACCGATCGGCACCAAAGGATTGCGGTCGGGGTCGGCGTTGGGGTCAGCGTTTGGGTCGACATGGCGATCTAACCTGCCAAACGGAACGGCTGCAGCATAGGTGACCCCGGATTTCACCGCTGGAAGATCCTTCCTCATGAAGCAGGTACGGCCAGGCTTGGCTACGTAGTACCCGTCGCCATCGCGGTCCACGGCGCCGTAGTCCACTGAAACGATTCCTCCCCAATCCGCGTCGCACTCCGCAGGCTCGAGACCAAAGATCGAGGCCACGCTCGCTGCGTAATTCACACCGCCGTCCGACCATCTCGGAAGATTTTGGTGGCCGTCCATCACGCACAGGCTGCCGCTCTGGGCCTTGTAGTACCCATCACCGTCGCCATCCGTGAGCGAGTAGCTCACCGAGACTTTTCCGGTCGGGCAGTTCGAGCACGACGGATGCTGATACGCCGGGTCGCCACCAAGAACGCCGTTCACGCAGCTTCGCGACAGCGACTGGCACTGCTGGTTCGAGGGCACCTGGGCTGAACGATAAAACGTGGCCGCAGCGCCATGCTCGACCTTCTTGCTTCCAGCACTGCAAGGCAGGGGTGGCTGGACCCGACAGACCGGAGAATAGCCCGCCACCGACGTCAGCTTCTTCGATCCCTGGTACCAGTCACTGCTTCTTTTGCTTCCCGAACCGGTCGTCTTGCACGTCAGCGAGATGCCCTTGCAGCTGGTTCCGAACCGCAGTGAAGCG
>JBIIXZ010000151.1:0-6591 GCA_044347055.1 Bdellovibrionia bacterium
GCAAGATGAAGCTCAATCCCGAGCCCGTCTCGGAACTCATCTACCAGCAGAAGCAGCGCCTGGCCGGAGCGCTTCAGAGCTATGTCGACAATCTTCTGCGCGAGCAGATTCCCACCTGGTTCAACGAAGCAAGCCAGGCTCTGTCGATCAAGACGGTCGAGCAGGCCTTGCCGATTCCCGCCCCCGGAGCCTCAGAAGCGCTTCCGGAAGAGCTTCGCCAATTCCAGCTGGGCTTCTATCCCGAACGAGTCGGAATGACGGGCGATGGAGCCCTCCGCCTCGCAGCAGCCGGCTTCTTCGAGGACAAGCTCGCGGGAGCGGACGCGGGCATCAAACCGCCCCTGGTCGTCAGCCCTCCTCCAGTATTCGATCGCAAGGAAAGTTATGATTTCGCAGTGGCTGTCCACCCCGCGCTGATCAACCGCATGCTCAGCCTGAGCCAGAATCGCGGCTACTTCAAGAACATCAAGCTCAGCGATGGCTCCACGATCGAGCTTTTCGAAGCTCCCACTTTCAGCGTGAATCCCGACACTCCCGCGGGAATGATGAAGATGCGGCTCGCGTTGAAGACTGCCTCGGGCGGCGGCCTCAAGCGCCTCTTTGTCGCGAAGGACGTCAAACTCAAGTTCGATGCTTATGTGAAGGTCATTCGCAATTCGGATGCGAGCTTCTCGCTCGCCATGCGTTACGTCGATCTGAACTCACTCGAAGTCGATGCGAGTTCGGCGACCATCGGTCTCTTCAAAGGACTCGTCCGCAGCAAGGTCCTCGAGCAGCTCACGGCCTTCGACGGCGACCTCCGCCAGAACCCGCTCATGCTTGCCGCGCAGGTCCGCCCGCCGGAAAGCCTGATCGGCCTGCGCTGGCGCCTGGCTGCGATGACGACCGAACCCCGCACGGGCTTCATCACGACCTACTTTGCGTTTGAGCGCTGAGCTGATCCGGCCCGCGCCGGATCAGGCCGCGTGCCCGCGCAATGCTTGACTCGCGCCAATCGCCGGCCCGCGCCGGCGCTTAAAGCGTGAAGTTCATGCTCTTGAGCAGCATGCCCGGCATCAGCATCCCGCCGGCCTGGCGATGATGGTATGTGCCCGTCTCGGCAATCAGCGCGCGGAAGTCCGTCACGGCTTCGAGCTCGGAGCCGAAGAACCGGTAGATGCCGTCATCCCAGCGCATCGTCTCGATCGGACCCACGACTTCGCCATTCTCCACCCAGAGGCACGCATACCGGGTCATGCCCGTAATGCGGCCCTCGAACGGATCGCTCCAGTTCAGGTAATGCAGGTTGCTCAGGAACACGCCCGTGCCGATGGCTTTGAAGATGTCCTCGCGCTTGAGCGAACCGGGCGCCATCGATGGAGAACGCAGCCCCTCGTAGGAGGTTGCCCCATTCGACGGAACGCCGTATTCCGCGCCGCTCCTCGAATGCACGAGGCTTCCAACGAGCCTGCCCTCGCGAATCAGCTCAATCTTCTCCGGAGCGATGTCGCCCTCGCCATTGAACCGGGGTACGAGTCCGAGGCCAAAGTCCTCGGTCAGCGAAAAAAGCTGCGAAAGCTGCCGCTCACCCGTGCGCAGGAACCGAAGCGGACTCTCGCCCTTGCGGATCGACCGCTCGCCGATGCAGCCCCACGAAAACATGCTCACCAGATCACTGACAGCGGCAGGCGCAAGATACGCGCGGTAGGATCCACGGGGAACGCGAACCGGCTTTTTTTCCATCGCTGCGAGCAGCGACTTCGACTGCGCCAGATCCTGCGAGAACTCCGAGCGATTCCACCGCGATCCGGCGAAGGTGCTCTTCACGGCTTTTTCCATCGGCGTGTAAACTGAATAATCGAGCGAGAAGTTCTCCGTGTAGAACCACTGCTTCTGGCCCAGGCTGTTGGCAGTGCCGCGAACCATCGATCCCGAAGCGTAAATTCCGGCGAGGTCCACGCCCTGGATTTCCGGCACGAGCTGGTCGAAAACCTGCTCGGCGCCGAGAAGCTGCCCCTCCTCGATCTGCTCGACGTTACCGCGATTCTGCGGAAGGACGGCATACGGATCGAGCGGAAGCTGGGGCACTTCGGCCTGAAGCAACCCCAGGGTCTCCTTCACGCGCGGAAAGTCTTCTGCCTCTTCTCCGGTCAGCGAGACGCTGGCCTCGCCGTTACGAATTCCGTCGGAAGACTGAACGAAGAGCTTCAGGCGAAGCGTGGCGTCCTGGACCTGTCCGGCCTGTCGAACCTTGGCGGCATTCAGACGGACAAACTGGCTGTCCTCGGCGATCAGCTCGCAGGCCAGTGTCTGGCCGGCACCGAGCGCAGCGAAAGCCTTCGTGGTGAGTGCTTCAAAATGCTCCTGAAATGCAGCAGATGAACGGATCATGCGCCACCTCCAAAAACTTCAATGTTCGTAAACAGGCAGACCGGCGACCGGTGTCCGACGCGAATGACCTGGTTCGGCTCGGCCTTTCCGCAGTTCGGCGTTCCGTGGGTCTGGAGCGTCGAGGCATTTCCGACCATCTTCAGTCCGTTCCAGAACGGCGTCGTGATGCCGCGGTAATTCGGGTTTCGAAGCGTCTTCGTGAGCTTGCCGTTCTCGATCAGCTTCGCGTACTCGCAGCCGAACTGGAACTTGTTGCGGTAGTCGTCGATCGACCACGAGCGATTGGTATCCATCAGGACGCCGCGCTCGACCGAGGCGATGATCTCGTCAAAGCTCGAGGTTCCGGGCTCGAGATTGATGTTGGCCATCCGGTCCACGGCCGGACGATTCCACGAGGACGCGCGGAAGTTCGCGACGCCACCGAGCTTCGAGCGCTGCTGGCTTTCGAGTCCGCCGAGCCCGCGCAGGAGCACGCCGTCCCGGATCAGGAACTCGCGCTTCGCCGGATTGCCGCCGTCATCGAAGCCGTACGAAGCAAGCTCGTCGGTGACGGTCGGATCAAAAGTAACATTCAAGAGCTTTGAGCCGTATTGGAGCGAACCGAAGTCCTTCTCGCGAATGAAGCTCCAGCCCGCGTAATTCCGCTCATCGCCGAGGATTCGATCAATTTCGAGCGGGTGCCCGATGCTCTCATGAATCTGCAGCGTCATCTGCGTCGGCATCAGCACGAGCGAGGTCGTTTCATTCGGGCACTCTTCAGCCGAGAGCAGCTCGAGCGCCTGGTCGGCCACGCGATCCACGCGCGCCCAGAGCGAAGGATTCGTCAGCAGCTGCAGATTGCCCTGCAGGCTCTCGCCGTCCGAGCGCTTCTGGGTGATGCCACCCTCCTGCGCCGTGGCTTCAAAGTGGAGAATCACGCCTTCGAGCCCCTGCTCCACTTCGGTTCCGGAACTCGACACAAGGCGCGATTCGCCTTCGATCCAGTCGATGTAGCAGAGTGTCTGGACGATCTTCGGCGACTTCTTCAGGCGCTTCGTGATCTCGACGACGAGCTGGGCGAGCTCCGCGCTCGTCAGGCGGGTCGTGCTCGCAGGCGAAGCATAACTTCCCTTCACGGTCGGTCGAACGAGTGGAGCCTTGCCGTCGACCCCGAATTTGGCGACCGACCAGCGCGAGGCAGCCTCAGCCTGGCGAAAAGCGCGGATGGTGGTTTCTCGAAGCGATGCCGAAGAGATTGCCGGAGTCGCTGCATAGCCCATCTGGCCGTCAAAGAAGACTTCCACCATGACGCCGTGGCTTTCGCTCGACGACGTGTCGCGCACATGGCCATCCTGACCGACGAAGGTGCGATGGCGTTCGCGCATCTCGCGGAACCCGATCCACCCCGCCCGCTTCAGCTCGGGCAATTCTTGCACTTCGTTCAGCAGCGACTTCAATCGTGACAGGGACATCTTCTCACCTCTCCAAAAGTTTTCGGGCCTCTGCGGCCACGCGCTCGACTGAAATGGTCTTCATGCAGGGATACGACGCACACCGCTCGCCGAGGCAGCGGAACTCCTGTCCGCAGTACACTTCCGGCGTGAACACCGAAGCGCGCTGGACGCGCATCGGATCCAGCAGCGGCCCTTCGTACGGGCCCCAGCGCTTGGCGCTCTGCACCCGGATCGGGGGATAAAAGGTCAGGACATTGCGTCCCGTGGCGACAGCCAGATGCAGCGGACCGGTGCTGGGGGCAACAACCAGGGCCATCTTCGAATAGAGCGCCGCAAGCCGCTGCACGTCAGGCGCGGCCGTGCCACCGTAAATGCGGAACGAAGGATGTGATCCGAAACGTTCACGAAACCGGTCGAGAATCTGCTGTTCTCCGGGCCCCCCGGTCAGGATCACTCCCACCTCATCGGCGAGAAGCGTGGAGACGAGCCCCTCGTAGTGGCTTTCCGGCCAGTTGAGTGCGCTTCCGCCCATTCCCGGATGAATCGCAATCCACAGCCGCGCCTGGAGCTCCACGCGTTCGGAGCTCAACCAGCGCTCCACATCGGCACGCGCCTCGGCCGACACTGCCGCCTGAGTCGCCACGGTGCGCGAACCGACCTGGATGCCGAGAGGACGCAAGAGCTGAAGATTGTAATCTGCCTCGTGCATGTCGACCTGCGACCGGCGCTGACGGACTCCGCGGTTATAGGTCAGGAACGAGTACCACTTGCTGTAAGGTCCGAGGCGAATCGGAATTCGCGCGAGCAGGAGCGCGAACGCCACGCGCGCCGGAGCCTGGAGCACCACAGCGAGATCAAAGCGCCCCTGTCGAAGCGTGGACACGAGCCGCCAGAAGCCGCGCCATCCCGCATGACGACCCTCGGGTTCGAACTCAATGACCTCATCGACCGACGCCAGTCCCCGAAGCGCGGGAGCCACGCGCGGCTGCGCAATGACCGAAATCCTGGCCTTTGGATAAGTGCGACGCAGGACCTCGAACGCTGGCGTCGAAAGCAAGACGTCTCCGAGTCGATCCGGGCGTGCGACCACGATTCGGCCCGTCGAAGGAATGAAGATCGGAAGGATGATGGCAGAATCGGCACTCATCGAGTCAAACCGGGCCGAGCCGCTCGTGCACTTTCCTGGCCAGAAACTCCACGACCTCGTCGAGCGTGAGATGCGTCGTATCGACGAGAATCGCGTCATCGGCCTGCTTGAGGGGAGCGATGGCGCGACCAGCGTCCGCCGCGTCACGCGCCTCGATCTGGGTCTTGAGCTCTTCGAACGACGGCACCTCGCCGCCTCCGGCCTCAAGCTCCGCAAGCCTGCGCCTCGCGCGGGTCTCGGAGCTGGCCGTCAGGAAAAATTTCACGTCGGCATCCGGAAACACCACGGTGCCGATGTCGCGTCCTTCGAGGATCGTGCGGCCCTGGCAGCCGAGCCTGCGCTGAAGGCCCAGCAGCGCCGCCCGGACTCCCGGCACGGACGACACACCCGAAGCGGCAAGCGAATTCTCGGGCGTCCGAATAAAGTCCGTCACGTCCTGGCCGTTGGCGATGATGCGATTCTTCGGCTGCGCTTTGGCATCGAAGCGAAATTCGAGGTGGATCTCACGCGCGAGGTTTTCGGCGGCGGCGCGCTCGGCATCGGTAGCGCCTGTCGTCCAACGCCCCTGTGAACGAAGGACATAGGCCAGCGCGCGGTAGAGCGCGCCGGTATCGACATGCACAAACTGCAGGCGCTCGGCCAGACGCTTGGTCGCGGTGCTCTTTCCGGTTCCCGCCGGACCGTCGAGCGCGATGACCGGACCCTGCTTCGGAATTTTCAGGACGTCCATCACGCCGTCAGCCCTGCACCTTCTCGAGTGCCTTCACGGCAAAACGGTTTTCGGCCATGGTGCCGATCGAGATGCGGAGCGCGTCGTGCAGCCCGTAGTTGGCGACTGGTCGGAAGATCACGCCCAGCTTCAGGCATTCCTGGAAAACCTCCACGCCGGACTTTCCGAATCCCTGGCGCGCATTGACGAGCAGAAAGTTGCCCTGGCTCGGCCAGTACGGAATCGACAGCCGCTCGAGCTCCTTTTTCCAAAACTTCATGCCCTGCTGATTTTCTCGAATGGCCTGGCGGACGTAGGTCTTGTCGAGGAGTGCCGCTTCAGCGGCCGCAAGTGAGGGCGCGCCCAGGTTGAAGGGCATGCGGATGCGCTCGCAGTACGAGAAAAGCTCGGCAGAGCCGATACCGTAGCCGACGCGAAACCCCGCAAGGCCGTAGATTTTCGAGAAGGTGCGCAGGACGACGACATTCGGAAACTCCGCCTGAAGCTTCATCGGATCTGGAATCGACTGAGCGCCGCCACGATCGGTGACGTATTCCCAGTACGCGTAATCGAGCACCGTAATGACCGATCCTCCACGGATGGTCGATATTCCCTTCAGGAATTCACGCAGCTCGGCTTCCGTGTTGTGCGTGCCGGTCGGATTGTTCGGATTCGCAATGAAGACCATTTTCACGCCCTCATCCTTGCGGACGAGTTCGAGAAGCGCCGGTAGATCGAAGCGCAGATCAACGGTCAGCGGCGATTCCACGATGCGAACGCCGTGAGCCTGCGCGCAGACCCGGTACGCCACGAATGCCGCCTGCGACGTGGCGATGGCGTCGCCCGGAATCGAGTACGTGCGAATGAGCAGGTCAATGAGCTCGTTTGAACCATTGCCCAGAAGGAGCTCGGCTGGTCCGAGCTGGCGTTCT
>JBIIXZ010000018.1:0-21130 GCA_044347055.1 Bdellovibrionia bacterium
GATATTTTCCCAGGACTTTCCTCCGCCCTGGACTACCGGAAGGACATGGTCCAGCGTGAGCTGCGTCTTCGGAAACTTGCTGCCGCAGTACTGACAGATGTACTGATCTCGAATGAACACGTTCAGCCGAGAGAATCGAATGACCTGCTTCTTTCGGGTCAAGGGCACATAGGTGAGCAGCCGCAGGACGGCAGGAACCCGGATTGTCAGACGGACCGTGCGTACCTCCTGATCGCTCTCCTCAATGACTTCCACTTTTCCCTGGAACAGGAGCTGAAGGGCTCGCTGCCACGAGACGATGTGGAGAGGTTCGAAGGAGGCGTTCAGGACGAGGGCATGTCCCATGGAACCATTATAAATAAATATCCGGGACTGCTGCAATCCCGCTCCAGTGGCCGCTCGCGCCATGTTAAGAGATTGGACATCATGATGATCAGGCGGCAGTTGGAGCGAGTCACTTTTTTGACGCTCGGTGTGATGCTGATGGTGCACCTGGGCGCTTGCACAAAAGGCAACCGCGCGACATCCGTACAGGAAGGCGTCGGACGTTCCGGCGTCGCGAAGCCCGAGCTCGCGATGGCGCCCGGGGTTGCTCTCGAGTCTCTGGGGGGCAAGAAAGTGGAGCTGGCCTCCTTTCGTGGAAAGCCGGTTCTGATTCATTTCTGGGCAAGCTGGTGTCCGCCCTGTATCCCCGAGCTGCCTCACATCATCAGTTTTGCCGCGAAAACACAGGCAAAAGGTTGGACGGTATTGGCTATTTCCACGGATGCCGACTGGCAAAAGGTCAAGGCAGCCCTCCCGGCTGGAGATGCGCTTCCTCAGAACTTCGTCGTACTCCTGGATTCGAGTTCCCAGGTTGCGGAAGCCTACGGCAGCTTCATGTACCCGGAGAGCTATTGGGTGAATGCGGACGGACGGATCGAGAAGAAGTGGGTAGGCCCGCAGGACTGGGATGCCATTGCGGAGCTTCTCCCCGCCTCGCGCTGAGTCTGGAGTGAGACCGAGAGGCTTGCCCGAGCCGGTGACTAAGTGGCTGACATGACAGGATTTTGGACAGTAGTGTCAAAAATTTGAACTTTCGCCTCAATTCCTGACTAAAATAATCCGATACAGTTCAGGAGAGGCAATTACCATGATCAATTGGGAAGAGCTCCGGCATATTCACGTCATTCGAAAGCTCCAAAGCATGATGTCGCTCTGGTTCCAGACTGACATCCTCTTCGTCGACGAGCGCGGCCAGGTCAGGAACTATGACTCGCTCGAAAAGAACCGCGATTTCAAAAATCCGCTGAGTGCCGTGCTCCTTCCACGTGAAAAAGGGCGCGAGCTGATCTTCCAGCATGCTGCTGAGATGAACGAAAAGGTCTTTCGCGGCGATCGTCCTTCGTTTTCCGAGCAGGGTCCCGTTGGTTGCGAGCAGGTGGTCGTTTCTCGAATCGCCGTCGACCAGGAGTTTCTCGGTTCGGTGTACGCGTTCTGCTACACGGAACGCGCGGTAAGTGCCGAAGCCCGCGAGCAGGCGAAGGCGACTGCCGTTCAGCTCGGATTCGACCCTGGAATTTTCGACCAGGCCGTCTCCGGCCTGAAGATCCTGACTGCCGCCGAGAAGAAGTACTTCCATGAGCTGGTGGATCTTGTGGCCCAGGAAATCGTGGCGTTTCATACCGAGATCTCGAAACGCGAGGAGCGAATCAATGCCCTCAACTCGCAGCTCGGCACGCGCTACAGCTATGACTCGATGATCGGCAAATCGAAGCCGATGCAGGACCTCTACTCGCTTCTCGACAAGATCCGCGCTTCCGAGTCGACGGTTTTGATCAATGGCGAGAACGGTACCGGCAAGGAACTCATCGCGCGTGCGATTCACTTCAATTCGGGTCGCAAGGACGGTCAGTTCGTCACGGTGAACTGCTCGGCCTTCAATGAGAACCTGCTCGACAGCGAGCTCTTCGGCCACATCAAGGGCGCATTCACCGGCGCGATTCGCGACAAAAAGGGCCTGTTTGAAGCTGCCGACAAGGGAACGCTTTTCCTCGACGAAATCGGCGACATGTCGCCCACCATGCAGGTGAAGCTCCTGCGCGTGTTGCAGGAAGGAACGCTGATTCCGGTCGGCGGAACCGAGCAGCGCAAGGTGGATGTTCGCGTCGTCGCGGCCACGAACAAGGACCTCAAGGAGATGATCGAGCTCGGTACGTTCCGAGAAGATCTCTACTACCGCATCAACGTCATCAACATCCAGGTGCCGGCCCTTCGCGATCGCAAGGAGGATATTCCGGTGCTGGTGGATCACTTCCTCGCCCGTGGCTGCAAGGAGAAGGGCATTGAGCTCAAGAACTTCGCCAAGCGAGCCATGGAGAAGATTTACGATTATCCGTGGCCCGGCAACATTCGCGAGCTCGAGAACGAAGTCGAGCGAGTGCTGGTGCTGAGCGGTGAAGAGCCCAGGATGCCCGCAGAGCTGCTCTCGCAGCGAATCCGTGATTGGGGCGAGAGCTCGAAGGTCCAAGGCGTGCGCGTAGCGGGCAAGCTCAAGGACGCTCTCGAGGAACTCGAAAAAACCATGATCAAGGAAGGGCTCCGCAGGACGAATTGGAACAAGTCCAGGCTCGCCAAGGAGCTCGGCATCTCGCGTGCCGGCCTGATCATGAAGGTCGACAAGTACGGCCTCGACAAGCGCAAGATTGCGCGTCAGGGCGCTGCATAAATCCGGGTCTGCCGGCCTTACGGTCGGCGGATCGAGGCTTGGGGCCCAGGGCGGCCCATCGGGCGGGATAGACGTGGTTTTACTGCGTCTTCCCGTCCTGCATTCATGCTGGTGGAGGGAGTTCTGATTTTGCTGGGCCGGCTTCTTACTCGATCTATTCGCGCGGTTACACTGCTGGGGCTGGCCTTGGTTTCGGGCCCTGCCCATGGCTATGACGTCTTCAACTACAATTGCCATAACTACGCGAATGACAGCGACAAGATTGTGGATGAGTGCCGTGGAAATGTCTGGGGAGTATTTTCGTGTTTCGGAAATCGGGCTCTGAGCGACCCTCTCCGGTACCACACGGCCACCTGGGTCTACGTGCGCCCAGAATCAAAGATGTGCATTATTGAGCCTCAGAACCCACTAAAACGACATTGTTGGAAGGCAACGGCCCTCGAAGCGGCGACCGAGTTGCCAGATGTCCGAGGCAACCCGGAGGCTCGCGAGGGGGCCCGATTGATCTGCAATTCAGGCTTTGGAAAACAGTGGCGTGATCCACGTAGCCTGTTTGTTTCGGAGGCCAACTGCTCCAAGCCGCTTCCTCCGGGTGTGTGGGCGGCACAGCCCGGCCCGGTCTCCTGTGCCAAGCAGACTCTCGGTTTACGGGCCAATCAAGTTTGTAAAAAGTTGAATCCGGCGGACCTTCGCGATCCTGAGGTCCTTCGGCAGAATGGCCGTTGCAATGCCTGTTGTGATGACCAGGCGGTGGTATGGGAAAAGCCCAGGTCTTTGATTCCGGGTGGCGGCAAATATGGCGCGACATATTACTGGGGCACATGTACGCAGGTCTGTGATGCGGTTTTTCAAGTGAGTGATACCGAGGCGAGGAAGGTGACCCGCGTCGCCCGAAGAATGAATGAACTCCTGAGCACAAGGTGGCCCTGGCTTCGGGGGTCTTCGGAAGCGGATCGCCGCAAGCAAAAGAGCTTTATCCAAGAGTATGTCGAGCCCTCGAAAACGAGTGGATCCGCCGGTCAGTCGCGATCCGCCCGATGACCTCTCCTGCACACGGCAAATCTCTGATTTAATGGACTTGTTCGGGCCTTTTGATTTTTCAGAATAGGCCTTCAGAATGTTGCCGCTCCCCTTCGAAATAGGGTATTCGGCGGGGCATGACCCAAACCAATCAAGATCGCCTTCGGGACCTGGCCGAGCGTGAACGCCTTGCGGAAGCAGGCGGAGGCGCCGACCGCATCGCCAAGCAGCATCAGAGTGGAAAACTGACCGCACGTGAGCGCGTCGACCTGCTCCTGGATCCGGGAAGCTTTGTCGAGCTCGACAAGTTCGTCACCCATCGCTGCACCGATTTCGGCATGCAGGACCAGAAGTTCCTGGGCGATGGTGTCGTCACCGGCTACGGGACGATTGGCGGCAGAAAGGTTTACCTCTACTCGCAGGACTTCACGGTCTTCGGTGGAAGCCTCTCGAGCGCCCATGCCTCGAAAATCTGCAAGATCATGGATCTGGCTCTCAAGAGCGGTGTTCCGGTCATCGGGTTGAACGACTCGGGCGGCGCGCGCATTCAAGAAGGCGTTGAATCGCTCGGCGGCTATGCCGAGATTTTCTGGCGCAATACCCAGGCCTCGGGTGTCATTCCGCAGATCAGCGTGATTCTTGGCCCGTGCGCCGGTGGCGCGGTCTACAGCCCGGCCATCACCGATTTCATCTTCATGGTCGAGTCGAACTCCTACATGTTCGTGACCGGTCCGGATGTCATCAAGACCGTGACCCACGAAGAAGTGACCAAGGAAGCCCTCGGCGGTGCCGAGACGCACTTCGAGAAAAGCGGTGTCGCGCAGTTTGTCCGCCCCGATGAGCGGAGCTGCCTGCACACGGTCCGCCAGCTCATGGCGTACCTGCCCTTGAACAACCTCGATGAAGCTCCGTTCAAGGCAACCCAGGATCCGATTGATCGTCCGTGCTCGCGAATCACGAAGGTCATGCCGGATTCGCCGAACCAGCCTTACGATGTCCGCGAGATCATCAGCGATGTCGTCGATGACGGCGATTTCCTGGAAGTGGCGGGGGGCTTTGCTCCGAACATCGTCGTGGGTTTCGCGCGCCTTGCCGGCAAGTCGGTGGGCATTGTTGGTAATCAGCCCGCCTTCCTCGCGGGATGCCTCGACATCAATGCCTCGCTGAAGGGAGCACGTTTCGTACGCTTCTGCGATGCTTTCAATATTTCGATCGTCTCGTTCGTCGATGTTCCGGGATTCCTGCCGGGAACCTCGCAGGAGTATGGCGGTATCATCAAGCACGGCGCGAAGCTGCTTTACGCCTACGCCGAAGCCACGGTTCCGAAGCTGACCGTCATTACCCGCAAGGCCTACGGCGGCGCCTATGACGTCATGGCCTCGAAGCACATCCGCGCTGATTTCAACTTCGCATATCCGACAGCCGAAATCGCCGTGATGGGCCCCGAGGGGGCGATCAACATCCTGTACCGCAAGGAAATCGCTGCGGCGGAGAAGGCGGGCAAGCTCGCTGAAGAGCGCGCGCGCCTGGTTGACCTGTATCGCTCGACGTTTGCGAACCCGTACAAGGCTGCCGAGCTGGGCTACATCGATGAGGTGATCGCGCCGGAAGAAACTCGCCGCCTGCTGATCCAGGGCCTGAAGATGCTCGAAGGCAAGCGCGAGCGAGGTCCGTCGCGCAAGCACGGGAACATTCCGCTGTGAGTGAGAGAGGCGTCCAGATGAAGAATCGCGAACCCGTTCTCATTGCCAATCGTGGTGAAATCGCCATTCGCGTGGCGCGAACCGCAAAGCTTCTGGGGTTTCCGACGGTTGCCGTATTCTCCGAGGCGGACCGTTTTTCGGAGCACGTGAAGACGTGTGACCAGGCGGTATTTCTTGGCGGATCTGCTCCTGCCGAGAGCTACTTGAATGTCGATAAGGTGATCGCGGCCGCGAAGAAGACCGGTGCCCGTTTTGTGCACCCGGGGTATGGATTTTTGAGCGAGCGCCCCCACTTCGTGGAAGCCTGCCAGAAGGCTGGCCTCGTGTTCGTTGGTCCTTCTGCCGACAGCATGCGCGCCATGGGTGATAAGATCACGGCCCGCAACACCGTGAGCGCCGTGGGTGTTCCGGGAGTTCCCGGTTCGAAGGGCGCCGTGAAGTCCGCCGAAGAGGCCATTGAGTTCGGTCGAAAGGTCGGGTTCCCGATCCTGCTCAAGGCTACTGCCGGCGGTGGCGGCAAGGGAATGCGCCGCGTGGACACTGAAAAGGAAGTGGCCGCTGCCCTCGAGGGCGCTTCGCGCGAGGCTTTGGGAGCCTTCGGTGACGGTTCGATGTATGTCGAGAAGCTCGTCCTGAAGCCCCATCACGTCGAGATCCAGGTCTTCGGCGATGGCAAGGGCGGCGCGATTCATCTGGGCGAGCGCGAGTGCTCGGTCCAGCGTCGTCACCAGAAGGTGTGGGAAGAATCACCTTCTCCGATCCTGGAACGCTTTCCGGCGACTCGCGAGAAGATGTGCGATGCGGCGATTCGCATTGCCTCGCATGTGAATTACGCGGGGGCGGGAACGTTCGAGTTCATCGTGGATGAAGAGGGCAATTTCTACTTCCTCGAAATGAATACGCGTCTTCAGGTCGAGCACCCGGTCACCGAGCTGGTGACGGGCGTGGATCTCGTCGCGTGGCAGCTGCTCCTCGCTACCGGCGAGCTGACATTGCCTGCAATCCCGCAGCGTCGCGGTAGTGCCATCGAAGTGCGTCTGTACGCAGAAGATCCGCATCACTTCCTGCCGGCACCGGGACCGATCGGTTCAATCTCGCTGCCTTACGGACCGTTCACGCGCGTCGATACGGCGTTCACGGGTCCGGGCGAAGTCAGCCTGAACTACGACCCGATGATCGCCAAGATCGTCGTCTGGGCTCCGACTCGCGAGGAGGCGATTGGTCGCATGCGTGTGGCACTCGATGAAACGCGCGTCGAGCCGCCGAAGAAGGCGGATGGCACGGCAGTGGGTTCGCTCCGTACGAACCTCTCGTTTCTCAAGCGCCTCGCGCGCCTTCCCGCAGTGCTGGAAGGGGATACCTCCACGGATCTGATCGGGGCCCATCCGGAGCTCACGGCAGAAGAGCCGTCGGCAGGGCAGGGGCTTTCGCCCGAGGCGGCAGTCGCCGTATCGCTGTACCAGCTCATTGAGGAACTCGAGGCCGATTCCGCGCCCGATGGTGCGCTGAATCTGGGTGGCGTGTGGCGCCAGGTGGCGCGCCGTGAAGGAGTGCGGTCATGAGTGCAACGATCGTTGGAAAGCTCGGTAATTGGGATCTCGAGTGGCTTTCGATTCCGCGCGGCCTCCAGGGCTCCGGACGCGTTCGCGTGGGCAAGGAGATCTGGGACGTCAGCTGGCGCAAGGACTCGCACGGAGTCTGGATGGAGTTCCCGCACGGCACCTTCGGCTTCGATCTGATTGCCGAAAAGGATGAGGATGGAAAAGTCCTGTACCGTCTGAAGTCGCGCAAGGGCCCGGAAATTCACACCGGACTTCATTTTACCCGCGCTGGAGAGGCCAGTGCCTCGGGATCGGGACCCGCGAAGAAGAAGACGGTCCGCGTCCGAGCCCAGATGCCCGGCAAGATCGTTCGTTTGCAGGTGAAGCCGGGCGATTCGGTCGAAAAGGACCAGGTCCTGCTTGTCATGGAAGCCATGAAGATGGAGAACCCCATCAAGGCCCCGCAGGCCGGAGTGGTTTCGAAAGTGGCAGTGACCGAGGGCCAGGCGGTGGAAACCGGCGCGGACCTCCTCCAGTTGGGAGAGTAAAACGTGAGCGAAAAGCCGTCGTCGTCCTCGGGCAAGGCGCCCAAGGCTCCTGTCTTTCTTCAGACCCGTTCGGGAATCGAAGTTCGGGAGGCCTATGGTCCTGCCGACGCGCCGTGGGTCGGCGACCTCCAGGCGGTAGAGGAGAGGCTGGGCACGCCCGGAAAGCTGCCGTTTGTTCGTGGCGTCCAGAAGGACATGTACCGTGGCCGCCTCTGGACGATGCGCCAGTATGCGGGGTTCGGCACGGCTGAGGAATCCAACAAGCGTTACCATTACCTGCTCTCGCAGGGCACGATGGGCTTGTCGGTGGCGTTCGATCTTCCGACCCAGCTCGGCTACGACCCGGATCATCCGCGCTCGCTCGGTGAAGTGGGCAAAGTGGGCGTTTCGCTCTCCACGCTCGACGAAATGCGAACGCTCTTCGACGGCATCGATCTGTCGAAGGTCTCCACCTCGATGACGATCAATGCCACCGCATCGATCTTGCTCGGATTCTATGTAGCCATTGCCGAGGAGCAGGGCGCGAAGGCGACCGAACTGCGCGGCACCGTCCAGAACGACGTCCTCAAGGAGTACATCGCTCGCGGCAATTTCATTTATCCTCCAGAAGGCGCGCTTCGCATCACCACCGACATGTTCGACTGGTGCTCGAAGAATGCTCCGAAGTGGAACCCGATCAGCATCTCCGGCTACCATATCCGTGAAGCCGGCTCGACGGCCGTGCAGGAGCTGGCATTCACGTTCGCGGACGCCATTGCCTACGTTCAGGCGGCTGTGGATCGCGGACTTTCGGTGGATGAGTTCGCCGGTCAGCTCTCGTTCTTCTTCAATGTCCACAGCGACTTCTTCGAGGAGATTGCCAAGTTCCGCGCCGCGCGCCGGATCTGGGCGAAGATCATGAAGGACCGTTTCGGCGCGAAGGATCCGCGTTCATGCGCACTTCGTTTCCATAGCCAGACCGCCGGATCCACGCTGACGGCCCAGCAGCCGCAGAACAATGTGATCCGAGTGGCGCTCCAGGCCTTGTCCTCCGTCCTTGGTGGTACCCAGTCGCTGCACACGAACTCTTTTGATG
The DNA here is from genome assembly GCA_044347055.1 of Bdellovibrionia bacterium. GTDB lineage: Bacteria > Bdellovibrionota > UBA1018 > UBA1018 > UBA1018 > CAIOHW01. The sequence continues at coordinate 8,595 of JBIIXZ010000018.1, forward strand.
AGGCCCTCGCGCTGCCGACGGAGGAGTCGGCGCGCATTGCGCTGCGCACGCAGCAGGTCATCGCCTATGAGTCGAACGTCACGCAGACGGTGGATCCGCTCGCAGGAAGCTGGTTCATTGAATCGCTGACTGACGAAATCGAGAAGCGGACCTGGACGTATCTCGAGGAAATCGAGAAGCGCGGCGGGACTGTTGCCTGCATCGAGAGCGGCTACATCCAGAACGAGATTCTGGATTCGGCCTACCATGACCAGAAGGCGATCGACGCCGGCAAGATCAAGGTCGTGGGAGTGAACTGTTTCCAGGATACCCAGCCCGCCGCCAAAATGGAGTTGATGAAGATCTCTCCAGAGGTCGAACGTCGCGCGGTCGAGCGTATCCGGGCGTATCGGGCAAGGCGTTCGGCTTCATCGTACGAAGCCGCAATGCGTGCACTTCGTGATGGCGCGAAGGGTTCTTCGAACGTCCAGGGGCTCGTGATCGAAGCGGTTCGAGCGCAGGCCACCCTCGGAGAAATCGCCGATGGACTTCGTGCCGTTTACGGCGAGTTCAAGGAGTATTCGGGCTTTTGACGGCGCACTGTCTTATCGGCTGGGGCAGCGATCGAGAAATTCTCTCGCCGTGATCGTATCGATCTGTTCGTGTTCGAGCGCGAGCTTCAGCCGGGGCATGTCACCGTAATGAACGAAAGGCTCCGGCCCTGCCGGACCGCTGGCCTGGTCCGGACACGAAGGACCGAGGAAATCGAGCGGTGCGTTCACATCACTTCCCATCGCCACGGAGCGGGACTTCATCCGTGAGGCCACGAATTTCAGCTGCTCCACATAGGCATCGAGGCCGGATCTGCATCCCGGATTTTTCCTGCGCGCGTTGCCCATCTGATCTTCGCTCGGAATCAGTCCGATGACGCCATTCCGGGCGGCGGCTTCGCCAATTTGCTTTTCGGACAGGCCCCGCTCTCCCGGGTAATGCCGCCGGAGCATCGTGTGCGTGTGGAGCGCCGGTTGCGCGGCCCCATCCAGAATCGGGTAGATCGGTTCGAGAGCAGCCTCCGAGGCGTGCGAGAGGTCGATCCAGATTTTGCGTTGGACCAGCACTTCGATGAGGTCGCGCCCACGAGTCGTCAGTCCGCGAGGGTTTCGAAGGACGTCGTCCTCGCCGCGCGAATGGAACCAGGCCCGGAGCCATCCCATCGGCTCCACGAGCCCGCGAATTCCAGGAAGTAGCGAAGGACCGCCAATCCAATCATTCGTGAAATGAAGCGGGGCGACGATGGAGATGCCCTCACGATCGATCCAGCGCTGGATGGCTTCGGGCGTATCGAGATTCCGCGAGGCCCCCTCGATGGACAGTAGCAGAACTCTTTTTCCGCTTTTCAGAAGCTCTCGAGCCTGCCGGCAGGATTTCGCCAAAGCCCAGTCCGGATTCGTGCCGACGAACCGCTGGGCCTCTTGGAGCTGGCGCTCCATGGACTCTTCAATCGAGCCTCGGAAGAGAGGATGGGTGTACAGCGCAACGACGACGATGGAATGGCCGGAGACAGAAAGGGTCTCGGAATTCACACGCGAGTGAAGCTTGTCTTCCCATCCCGTGGAAGTGATCGGGCCCGCAAACGATCCGAGCCAGTCGACGCCGGCGCCTTCGTGCATGAAAAGATGGGCGTGCAGGTCCACGCTACCATCGAGAAGTGATCGCTCCGGAGAAAGCCCGGTCGTTGCAGCGGAGGCGACGATACTCGAAATCAGGAGCGGGACGGCCAGAAGGGAGGAAAGCAGCGGCTTCACGCGCGAGGTTTCACCTGGTCGACAATGGCCTGATTTTCCGGAGTTCCAACGAGCCTCGGAAGATCGGCGATGATCGGTGCCCGATACTGGGCCAGGACCTCGCGTTTGAGCGCGCGCGATCGCTCCACGGCCGCCATCACGATCTCAGGCGCAAGGCTTCCGTCGGTGATCGCTTTTTGGAGGGCGGCATGGGAGGCACGAGCCGCCTTTTCGCTTCGATAGATCAGGAGGTCGCATCCGGCCTGCAATGCCAGGCGGGGAGCATCCTCGGCACCATAGTGGTCCGTGATTGCTCCCATTTCCATGTCATCGCTGATGATCACGCGATTGTACCGAAGCTCCTCGCGCAACAGATTGCGAAGGATCTTGGGCGACAGCGTGGCAGGGAATTCGGGGTCGATCTCTGGAAAGAGGATGTGTGCGGTCATGACCATCGCGCATCTCGACTTGAAGGCCTTGGAGAAGGGGCGCCATTCGCGCTCGCGAAGAATCTCGAGAGGAGTGGTGACCTTGGGCAGCGCGAAGTGCGAGTCGACCGCCGTGTCTCCGTGCCCGGGAAAATGCTTCACGCAGGGCTGCACGCCATTGGTGAGGTGCCCACGCACCATTGCTGTGACGAATTTCGAGACCTGCTCCTCGGTGTTGCCGAAGGAACGCGATCCGATGACCGGGTTTTTGGGGTTGGTGTTGATGTCTGCAACCGGGCAGAAGTTGAGATTGACGCCGACTGCCGCAAGTTCGCGCGCCATGAGGCTCGAGATCTCGAACGCCAGATTCGGAGAGCCCGTTGCGGCGATGTCCGCAGCTTCCGGAATCCGGGTGAAGGACTTCCTGAACCGCTGTACTTTGCCGCCCTCGTGGTCGACCGAGATCCACAGGGGGAGCTCCGAGCGGCACTCCTGGATCTGTGTCGTCAGCTCCGCGACCTGCGCGGGTGATTCGTAGTTCGGCGAGAAGAGAATCGTGCCGCCGATTTTCGCCCGGCGGATGAACGAAGCGGTTTCGTCCCCGAGTTCCAGGCCTGAAAAGCCCATGATGAACAGTTCGCCGAGATTTTCGAGGGCATCCTTCGTGAGGCTCATAGAGCCTCTAGACTACTCGCCACGAGCAGGTTTGGAAACGGCATCGAGTGCCAGCAGGGAGAGGACCAGTGGCAGACCCACCCCGAGCGAAATGTGGGGTGCTTCGATCAGGTAGTCCTTGGCCTGCGCGAGGAGCGAACCCCAGCTTTCCTCTCCCACTGGAAATCCGAGGCCGAGGAAGCTGAGTGAGGCTTCGGCGACGAGAGCATGCGCCAGCATCGATGGAATCTTGACGCGAGCGACGGAGGCGAGGTGCGGAAGGTAGTGCCGGAAGGCCAGACGAAGCGGACCGGCTCCCAGCGAGCGGGCGGCCCAGATGAATTCCTGTTTCGAGATCTCACGCGAGCGTGCCCAGAGCGTCCGGCTGAGCCCTGGTGCGGATCCGAGCACGAGGGCCGCCGCGATCGTGGCCCTTCCCGGACCGAGAAGTCCGGCAACCATGAATGCAAACAGCAGCGACGGAAACGCGAGCAGGAACTGAAGTGCGGATTCGAGAATGCGCTCTGCCGCTCTCGGAAGATTCGGAGCGATTCCGGCAAAAGCGAGGGCGATTCCCACACTGCCTGCGACGCATGCGGCGGAAAAACCGAAGCTGAGCAGTGAAGCTCCGGAGAGGAGCGAGAGGAGACTTCTGCCGTAGGTGTCGGCCCCGAGGAGTAATTCGGCCGAGGGAGGCGCCAGTGCGCGCTCGAGCTGGAAAGGAACCTCATGGCCGAACAGGATCCACGCCAAGGACCCGCCAAACCAGAGGACCAGCCAGGCCCATGCCCACGGGCGACGGTTCATGGAGAGCGCTCCTCTCGCTGGCGCGGATCCCAGAGCTGCTGGAGCAGGTCTCCGACAAGAACCCCGAGGAGGCAGGCCACGGCGCCAAGGAAAGTTGCCGCCTCCATGACGGGATAATCGCGCTGAAGCGTGGCCTGTACCCAGGCGACCCCCATTCCGGGCCAGTCGAAGATCCATTCGGCAATGAAGGACCCGGCAAGCAAGGCTCCCGCCTGCGAGCCCAGCGTGGCCAGAAGGGCGCCTGCAGAGGGAGCCAGTCCATTCTTGAGGATCGCGCGCCATTCAGGAACGCCGCGTGCGAGAGCGGCCTGAAAGAACGGCTGGCTCATCTCCTCTCGAGAGCGAAGCTCCACGATTCGAGCCCAGTTTCCAGCGAGAGGAAGCGCCAGCACGAGGCAGGCCAGGGCCCATGATCCGCGAAATTCGACCCAGGGAAGGAGGATCGCAAAAACGTACAGCAGTGCCGGTCCGATCCAAGCCAGCGGAATCGAGATCAGAAAGGTGGAGGTGGCTCGAAGGGAACGCGCAACGAGCTGCCTGGCCAGCGTCGAATGGTTTGCCGAACAGAAAACGCCTGCTGGAATTCCCAGTCCAAGAGCGATCAGGAGTGCCCCGGCTGAAAGTGCCAGGGTTCGTGCCAGTCGCGGGAGCAGCATTTCCAGGACGGGCTCGCGCGTGATCAGGGAATAGCCCAGGTCTCCGCGAAATAGGCCTGCAAAGTCTCGACGAATCAACTCGAGGATTCCGAGGTTCAGGCCAAGGTCTTCCGCAATCTTCTCTCGAGGGATCGCGAGGGCTGTTTCGGCGAGAAGGGAGTCGAGCGGATCTCCGGGAAGGGCGCGGATCAGCACCCGGCTGACGACGAATACCGCTGCGGCTGCGATGATGAACTGCAGCGTCCTGCGAATCACGGGGAGTTCAGGAAGGCCTTGGCGCGTTTTTCGTCGGAACGTTCGATCCGGGTCTTCTGGCCGGGGATTTCCACGCGGACCGGGCTGCCGCCCTTGTCCAGGTACCAGCTCGAGCGCTGTCCGTTGAAGTCAACCTGGACGCGGATCGTGCCGGAGGACTTGGCGAACTCGTCGGGATCCATGACCTGGATCCTGCCGTTCTCGGCGGAAAATCCCGCATCCTGATTGTCCTCGAGAATTGCCAGAAATGGGACGCTCATCGACTTCACCTGGTCGGCGGGAGTATTGCGAAGCATTCGGCTCATCCAGATCGGAAACATGCTCGAGAAAAAAGCCTTCGTGGGAAGCCCGCGTGTGATCACGGGAAGTTCGGACCCATTCCTGGTGATCCGCACTTGAAGCCGCCCGTTTGCCGCCGAGCCGTCGATGCTGACCTCGCTCTCGCGATAGGTCGCGTGGAAATTGTAGAACAGCGGCTTGAGTTCGGCATTGTCCTCGCTGAAGACGCCGAGCTGTTCAGCGTTGATGAATCCCTCTTCCTTCTTCCACATCTCCGTCTTGAAATGCAGCCGCCCCTTGTTTCTTTCGAGAGTCTCGCGGTAGTAGGCAAACGGAGTCCTTGGAAGAATGGTGACCGTGTACCAGTGGTCCCATTCGGGCGCAGGGCGGGGCGAGGCCTTTTCGGCCGCTTGAGAACTCGCTGCTGACAGCCCGAGGATAATCGTGATGATGAGCCGCGCGATCATTCTCTCCTCCGGTCATTTCATGTCGTAATTTCGCTGCAGGACGGCGCTTGTCGCCACTCCTGTCAGAATGATCACCCAGATGACGTAGATCCACAAAAGGAGAATCGGGATCGCGCCGAGGCTGCCGTAGATCTTGTTGTAGCTGACGAGTTTCTGCGTGTAGATCGCGTATGCAAATCCGGCCACGCTGGAAGTGATCGCCGTGACCACTGCAGAGACGAGTGCAGGCTTCCAGTTGACCTTTCGATTCGGGATGAACTTGAACGCCCAGAAGAATCCGGCCGTGGAAAGCAGGAGTAAGCCGGCTTTTCCTGGAAAAATTCGCGCGATCGGAAGTTCTCGCGAGGTGACGAGGCCGATGGCCACGGCCAGCGCCATGGGTCCGAGCGTGATGAAAAACCAGTAGCCCGAGAGGCGCTGGAACCAGCTCCGGGTTTCCGGGGCCTTCCAGATCCGGTTGATGGCCTTGTCGATGCTGAATAGCAGGCTCATGCTCGTGAAAAACAGGGCGAAGAAGCCGGTCGCTCCAATCGCACCGCCATGGGCGTTCTCGATGAATTTTCGAAGGTATTCGGCAGCAATCTCGCTCGAACCTGCGGTCAGGTTCTCCAGCAGGAACGGCTCGACGGTTGCATAAAGCCGCTCAAGTCCGCCAAATGCCTGGAAAATTGCGAAACTCACCGCCAGAAGCGGAATCAACGACAGCAGGGTGGTGTAGGCGAGGCTCGAAGCCACGCTCAGGAGCTGGCACTCCTGGAACTGTCTCCAGACATCGACGGTAAATTGGCGTAGACTCTTCAAGAAGGGCATCGTTCTCACCGATACGAGTTTGCCATGTTTGGGTTCACCGTTCTATCGGCAGTCGAGAGAGGAACTTTCGTCGTCTATACGGCGTACGCGCTGATATTCGCGGCGACCTTCCTCGTCATGCGCTTCCTGGTCCAGGAGCAGGAAGCGCGCGAAGCCGAGGAGAACCTTGGCGAGACGAAGAATCGCAAGTCGTCGAATTCCTTGGTCAAGGCGACCAGGCCTTTCTTTTCGCAGTATTTTGTTCCGATGGTCCGTGGCAAGCCGCAGTGGGACACTCGGCGGGTGCTGTATAAGCGGCGGATCATTGCCGCCGGGCTCCGCGAGGAGTTCACCCCGGATGAGTTCATCGCGTTCAAGATCTTCCTGATTTTTTTCTTTCCTCTCGTTGGCGCGATCCTGACGATCACGGGCTTCCTCGACATTGCGCTCTGGCAGCTGGGAATCGTTGCCGTAGGCGGCTGGTTCTTTCCGGACCTCTGGGTGCGATCGAGGATCCGGATTCGGCAGGCACAGGTGAAGCGCGCGCTTCCGTTCGTCGTCGATCTTCTGGCACTTTCCACCGAGGCAGGACTCGATTTCGTGGGAGCAATCGGCAAGGTCATCGAAAAGGCAAAGCCCAGCCCGCTGATCGAGGAGCTGGAGCAGGTGCTCAAGGAGATCAAGGTGGGCTCTTCGCGGGCAGAAGGCCTGCGTGAGATGGCCGCGCGTCTGGATATGCCCGAGATGAGCTCGCTCGTGGCAATCCTGATTTCGGCAGACCAGATGGGTGCTCCGATCGGTCGCACCCTGCGTCAACAATCTGACCAGATTCGGGTTCAGAGGTTCACGATGGCTGAAAAGGCCGGCGCAGCAGCGGCGCAGAAGCTCATGTTTCCGGTGATTTTGTTCATTCTTCCCGCGGTGTTCCTGCTGATCTTTGGTCCCGTGGCCCTCGGTTTCCTGGGCCAGGGAGATTAGCCGTACCGCCAACCAGGCCGAGGGGGTCGGTAGCCATGCGACAAATCCGCGTAGTGTCCCTAAAAAATCAACGGGTTATTGCCGACAAGTGTCTCGTGGCGGACCGTTTTTTCGTCCGCCTCCGGGGACTCATTGGCCGAAGTTCGCTGGAACGAACTGAGGGCATGTGGTTTCCGAAGTGCTCGAGCGTTCACACGTGGTGGATGAGCATGCCGATCGACGTGGTTTTTCTGCGTCGCTCGCGCAGCGGTCGTCCGGGCGCGTGGGAGGTGACCTCGGTGCATCCATCGGTCCGGCCGTGGAGGCTGATGCCGCTGGGTGACTGGAACTCGAGCGATGTGCTGGAGCTGGCCGCTGGCGCGGCCGAGGAGGGAAGCTTGCTTCCGGGAGACGAGGTGGAATGTATCGGTTGACGGTAGTCGCGGGCCCGAACCGCGGCAGCAGTTACCCGCTTCATGAGGGGGAGACGACCATGGGTCGCCTCTCGGTGAATTCCATTGTCTTGAACTCCTCGAAGGTCTCCAAGCGTCACTGCGCGCTGGTCGTCTCGGACGGCGAGGTCGTCTGCAAGGACCAGGGAAGCTCAAATGGAACGTTCGTGAATGGCGTGCTTTCGAAGACGCCGCGGCAGGTGCGATCCGGCGATCGAATCACGGTGGGTGACTTCGTCTTCGAACTGTCGCTGGTGCAGACCGACGTCGCGCGAGATCCGCTGGCACTTCCCGCCGGCGTGGCCGCGATCGGTGGAAACGTGATTCCGTTTCCAGGCTCGAATCAGTCGCAGGGTGCCGAAAACGGGCTGACCGGACTCTCCAAGCTCCAGAGCGCACAAGTCGCCGACGTCATGCCCCAGGATTTCAAGTCTCGGATGCTCTGGATCTTCGAGCGCCGGGTGATGCCGTACTTGTACCGGCTGCTGCTCAAGTACGAGTGGAGGACCTTGCTTTTCGGGTCCTTCTTTGCGTTTTCGCTTCTTGCCATCTTTTTTGCCGTGGCTCCGCTCATCCAGTCGAATGAGGTCATGATGGTGCGCGAGCTCGAGCGGCGAGCCCGTTTCATGGCCCAGCAGATCGTGGAGATCAATTCGCCTCACATCCTCCAGAAGAGTGAGTCGAAGACCGAGATCACTGATTCGATCAGCAAGGGCTACGGTGTCCGCCAGGCGCTGCTTCTGGACCTGGAGAATCGGATCCTTGCACCGGCTTCGAAGCTCAATCAGTACCTCACGACGGGCCCTGCTGCGATTGCCGCCGTGAAGGCCAAGCAGGAGTTCGAGAGTGGAAGGGTGAGGACATTCTCCATTCCGGTCGGCAGCCACACCGTGGTGGCCGTCGAGCCGATGCTCCTGTACAGCGCGCGCGAGGGTAAGAACATTCCGGTCGCGATGGCCGTCGTGGCCTTGGATGCAAGCGTCGTCACGCAGGGGATGGGCGACGTGCTGATGATCTTTGCCGAGTCGTTCATCTGGCTTGCCTTCTTTGCCATGCTCCTCGCGCTGGCGATTTACCGGCTGACGCTCAAGCCCCTGGAAATCATCAATGAGGAAATTGATCGTTCGCTCAAGGGCGATCCGATCGAGGGAATGTCGCGCGACTGCCGGTTCGAGGAGCTCTCGCAGCTCCAGGACGTGCTGGAGTCGCTGCTGCGTCGGGTGGCCAATGGTACTGCCGAGCAGCAGAAGCGCGAAGGCACCTCGTCGATCTCCATCGGCGATGAGTGCCTGCCTTCATTCCGACTCTTGGGTGAGCGCCTTTCGGATGGGATGGCGTTCTGCGATGGCGAAAGGCGGGTGCTGTTCCTGAATCCGGCCTTTGAGGATCTTACCGGTATTCGCTCAGAGAACTCATTCATGCAGAGTCTTTCGGACCAGGCGCGAGACCAGGCGTTTGCGATGATGCTGAATGACCTGTTCGATCGCTGTTCGGGGGCTCCTCAGGGGGTCTCCGAAGAAATCGAGTTCTCAGGGGTGGCGTACCGCATCGAGATGGTGCCGATTGGCAGCTCGGGTGGATCTCCGCGCGGCTATCTCCTCACGACGTCGAGGTCCGGCGATGGCTAACCGGAACCAGAGTGCGATCAAGATGAAGGATGCCGTGATTCCGAAGCAACGGGGCGAGCTGGCACGGCTTCGAGTGATCAAGGGTCCTGATCGTGGATGTGCCTTCATCATCGTGAATACTCGCGCATCGATCGGTCGCGGCGAAGAGAATGACATGGTGATCGGTGACTTGAAGGCCTCCCGCCTGCATGCCGAGGTTTCTGCGAGCCCGACAGGATGGGTGGTCCGCGATCTCGGCAGCGCGAATGGGATCCTTCACAATGGAATCCAGACGCGGTCGTCTCCGATTCGTACCTCGGATCTGATCACCCTGGGCGAGACGGTCCTGGAGTTCCTTGGGGCGGAGGTGGAGCCCCAAAGGCTCCTATCGCCTCCGATCGATGACGTGCAGGCGGAGTTCCTCGTCCAGGCCAAGGCAACGGCCCGCGATCGTCCGCGAACTCTCAGCGATCCCTTCGGCCTGAACTCGCGACCCACGGCGGCCGCTACTGCCGGCGCTGGATCCAAAAAGGTGGTTCGGCTCACCATTGCCGGCGTCCTCGCGGTGGTGGTGGTCATTGGCATGGAGATGTTCTCGGAGGACGCCGCTCCAAGGCCGAAAAAGTCGAGTCGGAAGGTGGCCAGCACGGGAGAGCCCGTGGATCTGGCGTCGCTGATGCCGAGGCTTGAGAAGCCCCAGACGAGCAGGAATGCCGAGATGTTCTTCAAGCAGGGCTTTCGCGAGTACCGCGAAAGGAACTACATTCGGGCGTTGAGCCAGTTCGAGCTGGTGCTTCAGATGGATCCCGAGCACGACATGGCACGTCGCTATCGTGACAACGCTCGAATGGCGATCGAGGATGAGGTGAAGACCCACCTCGAATTCGGAAAGAAGACTTTTGCGTCAGGAAAGCTACGCGAAGCCCGGGGGCATTACGAGGCGATCCTCCGGCTCCTCCATACGGACCAGGCGAATCCATCCTACACTGAAGCCAAAGAGCAGCTCGAAAAGGTTCGCTCGGAAATGGACGGTGGCTGATGGCGGCACCGGTCGTCACGATCCATAAGAACGGCCAGGCTCTTCGGAGCCTGACCCTGGACGCTGGAGAGGCCGTCCTCGGTCGTGGCGAGGGCTGCGTGATCCGACTCGAGGATCGTGCAGTTTCGCGCCAGCATGCCGTTCTGAAGTCGGGTCCAGGTGGTCTCCGGATCGAGAAGAAGAGCCATCTTGCGCCTTTGTTTGTGAATGGAACAGAGTGCGACTCGGCTGCGCTTCAGGAGGGCGATGAAGTTCACATCGGGCCTTACGTGCTTCGCATCGCCATTCCGCCGGATCAATTGCGCGTCAAATCCACGGTCGAGCGTGGTGCGGCCGCTGAGACCGGGTCTCCGAAGTCAGGGCTCATCCAGTCCGGTGGCACGGCGTCGATACCCGGGCTCGATGGTCTTGGAGTTGAAGCTTCCTCCAATGATCCGTTTCCATCGTCCTCTGACGCTTCGGATTCTCCCGCCCTCGGCGATTCGATGGAGATCGTCTCGATTGATGCGGGTTCTGGCCCTGTGGTCGACCTCCCCGATTCCGGCGGATCTCCAGTTTCCGACGCTGGTGCCGCCGATGCCGTGGTCCTTGCGGACGATGCTCCCGGGCTGGGGCGATCCTCCAATGTCGAGCGTGCCCAGGAGTTGAGCTCCATCATCGAGGAGGATGCAAAGACGCGGATTCTTCCGCAGGCCTCGGTGGTGAAGTTGAAGCTTCGGTTCTCCCCGGGGTCGGCAAGCATCGAGATGAAGGAATTTGACCAGGAGGAGGTGAGCCTGGGGCGCGGCAAGGGCTGCGATGTCGTGCTCAACGACAAGAAGGCTTCGCGCAAGCACCTGATCATTCGGCGGGCCGGAGACGGCGTGGACACCGTGTTCACGATCCGTGACCTGGAGTCCGCCAACGGCGTCTACGTGAATGGTGCCCGAGTGACGGAGCATGTCCTTTCGGGGGACGACATCGTTCGGGTGGGTGACACGGAATTCGCGGTCCAGGTTGTCCTGCCGAACTATGAAAAACATGCAGAGAACTTCCTGAAGATCGACCATGAGCTGCCGATTCACGAGGAAAGTCGAATCCTCGCAGGAATGGCGAAGGTTGCTCCGGAATCTTCCGTCGCACCCGTAGCTGCGCCGCTTGCTGCCGAACCCATCGGGGCTGTGGCGGATCAGGGTGGCGGAGCGTTTTCAAACGTGATCGGAGTTGCCGGCATTCCCGGAGCGGGAGCACCTGCAGGCAGCATGAGCCTGATGGATCGGTATCGCGCGATGCCCCAGCGCTCGCGAATGATCTGGATCGGGTTCATCGGCATGCTGGTCTACACGGCAATGGAGGAGCTGCCTGGACTCCTTCAGCCCCCGCCGAAGAAAAAGGCGGCCACCGAGCAGGTTGCCTCGGAGGGAAAGAAAAAGCCGGCTGCCGAGGATTCCGGGGGGTCGACTCTGCCGACGTTCGATCAGCTCAAGCCTGATCTGCAGAAGTTCGTCGAGTCTCAGTACAATCTCTCGCTCGAGTACTTCAGGAACCGCGACTATGATCGCTCGCTCTACGAAGTCCGAAAAATCTTTCAGTACGTCTCTGATTACAAGGATGCCCGCGACCTTGAACGCTATTCGGTCGAAAGCAAGCAGCGCGTCCAGGCCCAGGAGGACGAAAGACGACGCAAGGAGGCCGAGCAGGCGGCCAAGGCGCGCGTCGCACGCCTCGTGATCGAAGTTGAAGGACACATGGCCCGAAAGGAGTACATCCAGGCGCGCGAGCTCTTCGCCGAGATCGTATCGATCGAACCGGATAATCCCCAGGTTGCCGGCTGGAAGAAGGAAATCGAAGTCTACGAAGAGGCGCAGGAGCGCGCGCGCCTGCTCCGCAATCTCGAGCAGGAAACCCTGAAAAAGGGTCGTGAAATCGTGGCCTCCGGCAATGAGGCGCTGAGGCAGCGTCGATGGTTCCGGGCAATCGAGATTTTCAAGTCGGTGTTCGAACTCGAAACCAATGACAAGCGCATCCTGGGGCAGGCCAATTCCGGAATCTCGCGTGCACGGTCGGGAATTGCCTCTGCTCGTGATCCTCTCCTCGAGGAAGGCAGGCGCCTGGAGCAGGAGTCGTCCTATTCCGAAGCCTTCAAGAAGTTCTCGGAAGCCCGCAAGATCGACCCGTCAAGCGCGGAAGCCAGAAACGGCATGGAGCGTGTCCGGGGCTTTTTGCGGGATCGCTCCAAGCAGCTCTACACCGAGGCGGTGTTGGCGGAAAGTTACAGCGATTTTACGCTCGCAAAGACTCGCTTCGAGCAGCTGCTCCAGGTGGCTCCTCCAGATGATCCCTACTATGAGCGCGCTCGACGCAAGCTGTCGCGCTACCTCGTGAAGGAGGAACTGCCACGATG
>JBIIXZ010000019.1:0-20883 GCA_044347055.1 Bdellovibrionia bacterium
CGACGCTGCGGTGGCACCGGTTGAGGCGCATCTCAAGCAGCAGGGTACGAAAGATCTTGCCACTGTTTCCAATCACATCCAGGAGTGGTTGATCCACCGCTCGGCCGCCCACCAGCAGCTTGCGGATCTCAAGTCCAAGGTGTCGGAAACCGAGCGCAGGCTGAACCAAGGCGCTCTTTCCAGCGAAGAAGCCAAAAGGCTCTGGGAGGAGTTCCAGAGTTATTTTTACGGCAAGTTCATGGCCTTCAATCAGAGTCTTCCGGGCAACATGCGAGAGGGGCGGGCATTCATCTACTCGACTGAATTCGCGGAGCCGATGTCCATTGCGAATTTTATTTCCGGGCGTCATGAGAGCTATCGCGAAGGCCTGAGGCTCGTGCGCTCGCTCGAGGAAAAGGTGAAGTCCGGGGCTGCCACGGGTGTCGACCTGGAGGATCTCGAGGACCAGAAGCGCTACCTGGAGATCCAGAAAAAGCAGATCGCTGCAGGGCTGGCGGTGTTTCTGATTCGAAAATACATGTACCGCGATGACGTGTATCGGTCGATCTTCGACTCGAACAAGCCGCTCGTCATCAAGCTCGACGAGATCCAGCATGACCTCGTGGAGGCGTTCGGCTTTCAGTACTTCATGTCGGAATTCATCGTGCAGCTGAAGGATGTCTTCCAGCAATATGAGCTGATCTTCCAGGCTGCCGACATTCAGGCACACTTGGAGCTGCCGGGCACCACGAGGGGCCGATGAGCCGGCTCGTCAGCTTGCCGCCATTTCGAGGAGCTCCGCAGCGTTCTCCAGGCTCTTTTTCGTGAGCACGGCTCCACCCAGCATTCGGGCAAGTTCCTCCTTGCGCTCCTTCTTGCCGAGCTCCAGTACCTCGGTGATCGTGCGTTTACCCTGCGCCGTCTTGCGCACCACCAGGTGATGATCGCCGAATGAAGCCACCTGGGGCAGGTGGGTGATGCAAAGCACCTGGTTGTGCGAGGCCACGGCCTTGAGCTTCCGGCCCACCTGGAAGGCGGTATGACCGCCCATTCCGGCATCGATTTCATCAAAGAGATACACGCCGATCCCGCCGCGATCTGAAATGACTCTGCGGATGGAGAGCATGATTCGCGAAAGCTCTCCGCCGGAGGCGATCTTGCCGATCGGATGCGCGGTTTCTCCTCGGTTGGTCCTCACCACGAACTGGATTTCATCAGCGCCGTGAATCGAGTACCGATCGAGGTCCTCTCCCGCAGGGAGAAGTTCGATCAGAAATTCGGCGTCGGCCATGTTCAGTTCGCGAAGCTCGGTCGTCACGGCGGCCGCAAGCTTTGTCGCCACCTTGGCTCGGCCTTGCGAGAGCTTTGAGGCGATGGCTCGTAGTGCCGTACTCTCGATGGTGAGAAGCTTTCGGATCTCCTCGATCCGCTCCTCGCTGTGCGAGAGCTCGGAGAATTCAGTCTCCAGCCGTCCGAGTGTTTCCACCATTTGGGCCGTGTCTTCTCCGTATTTGCGTCTCAGGTCGGCAATCAGCGAGAGTCGTTCGAGCACCTGCTCGAGGCGATCCGGATCGAGATCCACGGACTTCGAGTAGCGGTGAAGCGACAGCGACGCATCCTCGACTTCCGCCAGAGCGCGTTCGAGCGATTCCTGCAGCGGCTTCACGCGCTCATCGAGCTGAGAAAGGTCGCCCATCTTCTGGATCGCGAGCTGAAGAAGCTGAAGGACATTTCCGTCCTCTCCCTCTTCGAGCAGCCCGCGGAGCTGCTCCAGCGACTGGAGGCGTCCCTGCGCCGATTGCAGAAGCACCTTCTCCTGCTGCAGCTCCACCTCTTCACCCGGACGTAGCCCGGCGCCCCGGAGCTCTTCGATCTGGAAACGCAGAAAGTCGAGTCGCTTCAAGCGGGCCGATTCATCCTGGGACAGCCTTTCGGATTCGAGCTTCAGATTTCGGACCTTCTCGAATGACTCGCGATAGCGGTGGCGGATCTCTTCGAGTTTTCCATAGCGGTCAAGCAGATCGATCTGGGTGGATGCCTTGAGCAGTGACTGGTGCTCATGTTGGCTGCACAAATCAACGAGTCCCATGCAGAGGCCCTGGAGGTTGCCCAGAGTGGCGAGTTCGCCGTTGATGGTGATGCGGTGGCGGCCGGCGTGGTGGACCGTGCGCTTGATCAGGAGCTGTCCATCGTCCCCGGGATTGAGGCCCAGCTCGTGGAGGCGCTGGCGAATTTCGGGGAGCGCGGAGAGGTCGAAGATTCCTTCGACCACGGCTTCCTCGCATCCGGTGCGGATCAGGGAGCTGGTGGCGCGACTCCCGAGGAGAAGCGAGATGGCCTCGATGATGATGGATTTTCCGGCTCCGGTTTCGCCCGAAAGGATGTTCAGGCCTGCCTTGAAGGGGATTTCCGCCGAGTCAATCACAGCGAGGTTCCGGATTTTCAGGGTTTCCAGCATGGATGCCTCCTCGTTTCGGTGAACCGCAATTCGAGCGCCGTGCCAGCCTTTACGGTTGGACTTACGGCTTACTTACGGTATCCCAGAAATGGGGAATTCTGGCAAGAGCCAGGCGGAGGATCAGTCGCGATGGCCGAATTTGAGCTTCTCGCGAAGCAGTCCAAAGTAGTCTCGGTCGGGCGAAGACACGATCTGAAGATCGTGTTTCTTGAAGCGGCGAATGGTCACGAGGTCGCCTTCTTTCAGGTCCACGACGTCCTGCCCGTCCAGGGTCAGGAGCACATGGCCGGGGCGATGCTGAAGGCACATTTCAACGACCGAATCATCGCTGATGACCATCGGTCGCTGCGTGAGTGCGTGCGGGCAGATCGCAGTGATGACCAACGCCGGGAGGGTGGGCTCGAGGATCGGTCCTCCGGCAGCCAGCGAGTAGGCGGTCGATCCGGTGGGAGTGGACACGATCACTCCATCCGCGCGGATCTGGTTCACGTCCTTGCCGTTGATGCAGACCTGAATGCCGATGATTCGGGCGATGGCGCCTTTCGAGATCACGGCATCGTTCACGACAGGCCCCTGAAAAACGAGCTTGCCCTTGCGCTTGACGGAGACTTCCAGCAGCGAGCGGCGGCTGATCACCGGAGCCTGTCCGTTCAGGATTGCCGAAATGGCCGTAGCGGCTTCGGATTTCTTGATCTCGGTCAGGAAACCGAGCTGCCCCATGTTGATGCCGAGGACCGGCACGCTGCGGTTCTTCATGAGACGCGCAATGCTGAGAAAGGTGCCGTCGCCTCCGAGCACCACGATCAGGTCGCAGAGATCGACCAGGCGTGCCTTCGGCACCACCCTCAGATGAGATTTCCTGACTCCGCCAGCCTTTGCCACGCGCGCGGCAACGGGACGGCTTTCGTCAGCAAAGATCACCTGGCGGTTCGCAGAGCTCTTGCCATGGGTGAGGACGAATTCGGCCAGTCGGACGGCAAGATCGGCCGCCTGCGCATGATGGTGCTTCACGACGAAGCCGACTCGCTTTCCCACGGTTTTCAAGCTCATGAGTTTTAGGATAAGCAATCGGAGCCCATTTGGGGAGGGTCAATCCATGGATTTGTTCATGAACTCGTCAGGCGGCGACGATGCCGGAAACGGTGGAAGCCAGGCGCCTCTCGCTCATCGAATGCGCCCGCGCGACCTGGACGAGTGGCTTGGTCATGAGCGCCTGATTTCTCCGGGACGACCTCTCCGCCAGTGGATCGATGCCGACCGCGTGCCGTCGTTGATCCTCTGGGGTCCACCCGGGTGCGGAAAGACGAGCTTTGGAAAGCTCCTCGCGAAGAAGACGCAGTCGCGCTTTGTCATCCTGAGCGCCATCACGGCAGGGGTGAAGGATCTGAAGGAGAAGGGAGAGGAAGCGCGAGCGCAGCTCGCGATGTACCGCCGCAAGACCATCGTGTTCATCGATGAGATTCATCGCTTCAACAAGTCGCAGCAGGATGCGCTCCTGCCTTACGTCGAAGAGGGCGCGCTCACATTGATCGGAGCGACGACGGAAAATCCCTCCTTTGAGCTGAATTCAGCACTGCTCTCGCGTCTTCGCGTGATCCGCCTGGAGAGGCTCGATGAAGCGGCGCTCGTCAGTCTGCTCGAACGGGCGCTCGTGGATCCGGAGCGTGGCCTGGGCGGCATGCTGCAGGTCGAGCGCGAAGGACTCGAATTCATCGCGAAGTGCTCCGAGGGCGATGCCCGTCGCGCGCTGACGGCGCTCGAGAGCCTGGCCTTGATGGCCGGCTCGCAGAGGCTCACGCTCGATGATGTCGTGAAATTCCTGGGCGACTCATCGGCGCTGACACGACAGCCCCTGCCGTACGACAAGTCGGGCGAAGAGCATTACAACGTCGTTTCGGCCTTCATCAAAAGCATCCGCCAGAACGACCCGCATGCCGGCCTGTATTATCTCGCGCGGATGATCGAGGGCGGAGAGGACCCGATCTTCATCGCCCGCAGGCTCGTGATCCTGGCATCCGAGGACGTGGGCAATGCCGATCCGCGCGGGCTCCAGGTGGCGATTGCCGCAAAAGATGCGGTGGAGTTCATCGGCATGCCCGAGGGACGAATTCCGCTTGCCCAGGCAGTCACTTATCTCGCGCTGGCACCCAAGAGCCGTGCCGCCTACGAGGGCATCGGAGCAGCGCTTGGCGAGGTGCAGTCTTCAGGCGCGCAGCCGGTGCCGATGCACCTGCGCAACGCGGTCACGAAGGTCATGAAAGACGAGGGTTACGGCGCGGGCTACGGCAAGATCCGCTCGCACCTTCCGGAAAAACTGCTCGGAAAGCGTTTTTACGAGCCCACCGAAAATGGACTCGAAAAGCAGATGAAGGAAAAGCTCGATCGATTGAATCCGAGCTTCGAAGCCTGAATCAGGGAGTCGGCTGGAAGGGTTCCGGAACGACAGCCATCGGGCGAGCCATCTGAAGGGTGTGCTTGAGCCAGCTGCGCATCAGCTCGGCGCCTCGCTCCACCTGCTGCCAGGCCACTGCAGTTTCACGGCTGATCTCGGCAATGTGTTCGCCTTCGAGATTGTGCATCATGACCTTGAGCAGCGTCGAAAATCCTGCCAGATGCTCGTCAGCCTTTGCGAGTCGATCGACGAGTTTCTGGAGCTCGAGGATGCGCTTTCCCCTGGACTCGAGATCTTCACGATCCTCGACGGACATGATCTTGGACGACTTCAGCGCCACTGCCCGCTGATGGAGCTCGCGGGCGCTTCGGACGGCCTCGCGGCTTACCCTCAGCAGCACGGAAGACGACTCGTCCAGCGCACGAAGTTCCTGCAACAACACCGGGCGAATCGTGGCCCGAGTGAGCTCCGATCCCTCCGCCGCGGTCCAGCCGCAGTACCAGAGGCGTGCAATCTGTCCGTTGACCACTGCAAGCCAGTCCTTCGGTGCGAGTGGTCGCGTGAATTCGCTCTCATACGTCACGCCGCCGCCATCGTCGGAGGGTCGAATGCGCGAGATGCGAAGGTCAATCCAGTCGGAAAGGCCTCCGAACCCGAGGCTGGCCAGATGCTGCTCGAAATTTCGACTGCGGCGATGCGACCACTCGAAATGCAGGTAGGACCAAGCAGCGTAGGCGGCCTCCGGCACGACAGGCACCGAGAGGTCGGTTGGATGCAGGAAAAGATGCCCGTTGCCGTAGGCGGCTCCGGTGAAGTCGGGCGAATGCTCGCGGCAAACCTGCAGCGCCCGGGTTCCCAGGATCGAAGAGAGATTTGCCGGAAGGCCGTTGCCCGTGATGATCCAGTCACACTGGGTGATGCAGTCGACCCAGAGATCGAGGTCTGTTTCACCCACGAGGTTCAGGACCCGTTTTTCGGTGATGGTCGCAGCGACCGCCTTGATGGCCTCTCGGGCCAGCTCGCGTCGGCTCTCTTCACCGAGCAGCACGACCTGGATTTCAGGATGTCGCTCGGTCGCGAGCTCGATCAGTCGCGCCCATTGGCGCGCCGTCCAGAACGGGTCGACCTGGATTCCGATCCAGGTGCGGCTCGGATCCAGCAGCTTGTCTCCAGCGGTGCGAAGCGAAGTGAAGAAGTCCTTGCCCGTGACTGGCTGGTTGCCCGCGTCGATCGGGTCGCCGTGGCGGACCTGAAGCGCGGTCAGGAGCTGGGTCGTCAGGATGTCGACCAAGTGGATGTTCTGCGGGACCCCCTGCTGGATGAAGGCATGGATGAACTGGCTCCAGCCGTCACCGCTCGAGAAATCGAGATCTGCCCGGCGAGTGTAGCCGAGACGGTGCTGCGCCGGAATCAGCGCGGAGAGGAAGCTGCTCGAATCATTGAATGTCCAGTTGGCGAGGATATCCCACTGGGTTCCGGCCAGGCGGGCGATGGCCTGCGCAGCCTCCGGAAGGAGGTCTTCGGTGAGCTTTGCGCCCGCATTGATCGGATTGGCCCAGCGAGCGATGGGCAGGGCGACGACGTCCTCGAGCCAGCTCACTTCAGCCGGAATTCCGGCGTACTCTTCACGACAGACCAGGGTGATTTCCATCGCAGGATACAGCTGCTTTGCGGCTTTCAAGGCGATGAGCGACTGCAGGATCTCAGTGCCCCCTCCAAGCTGGAGGACCAGGCAGGGAATCGGGCCTTTCATTCAACCGCCTCCGTAGGTTTCGTCGCAGCCTGTTTCAGATCCTGCTCTTCTTCAGCAATCGTCCGAAGAAAGGCGAGAAGCAGGGTTTCGACGTCGGCTTCGGTCATGCACGACTCCTCGTGGATGGTGCGGCATTCGATTGTGCCGTGGCATAGCGCTCGATCAGTTTGGAAAGTTCCGTCGCTCCGGTATGCGTCGGCTGGATCTGCAGGATTCGAATGACCGTGCTCCGGGCCTCATCAATCCTGCCGAGATGAAACTGCAGGCCTGCGAGGCTATAAAGCAGGTTGGCGTTGACGGGAGCAATCTGGACGTAATCCCCCAGGATGCGCGCCGCAGTGGCGTAACTCTTGATCTCGTAGGCGCATTTCACGAGATGATAGATGGCGTTGGGCTGGTCGAGCTCGATCTGGAGCGACTTCGCGAACTGGTCATGCGCCTCGCGCTTGCGTCCTTCCGCGAGATAGGCTGCCCCGAGGCCGGAGAGCGCGCGTGAATTGGCGGCGTTTGCCACGAGGGCGTCCTCGAAGAAACGCTGGGCATCCCGCAGGCGACCGGCCTGAAGGTACAGGGCGCCGAGGTTCGAAGAAATCTGATCGCTCGTCGGATCAATGGCCAGTGCACGCTTGTAATGGTGCTCGGCTTTCTCCGTGCGCTGGGCGCGCATCCAGCAGTTTCCGCAGGCCTTGTGGATCTCGAAGCGAGTTGCGGGCGGAAGGTCGCGAAGGTTCAGCGAACGCTCGAGCGCATCGGCTGCAGCGGCATCATTCTTCGATCGGATCTCCAAAATGGCCAGGCATCGATACGCTTCGAGGTGGGGCTCGTACGCGATGGCATCCTGGTAGGATCTCCTGGCTTTCGCCGCCTGGCCGTCCGATTCGTAAGCCTGTCCGAGAGTGCGCAGGGCCCAGCCGACCTGTGTTCCGCTCCGGATCATGGCAATCAGGATGTTCCTGGCCAGTGCGAGGTCGCCGGCGGAGATCAGCATCTCGGCGCTCGAACGCAGCTCATCGGAGTCCGGCGAAAAGGGCAGGTCTTCATTCCGGGTTACGGCTCCGGGCACGCCGGAAAATGAAGTGGTCTGGATCTGCCGGAGAAGCTCATCCACGGTGGGAGTGCGATTGAAGTCGAGGCTCATAGCTTCTGGTCCAGCCCTTCTCCCTGGTCGGGCATCCACTGGCTCTTGAACTTCGAGAGCTTGTCGCGAAGGCGGCCGTGTTCCTGGATCTCACGAGCAAGCCCGTGCCGTGCGGACTCGATGAGCAGGATGATCCTGCCATCCAGTTCCTGGAGGCTGCGGGCGAGGCCCTGGTGCTGGAGGACGATCTCGCGCACCGAGCTGTTCCATTCGGGCGAGTGCGAGAGGTGTGGAGAAAGTTCGTTGATGCGGCGATCAATCAGTTCGACGGCACGAAACGCGTCCTCGCGCTTGCGGTCAAAATCAGCAATGAGGCCTGGAAGCGGGCCATGGGCGGACTCCGCCGACTCGAGGAAGCTCCTCGAGATGTCCACGAGCTGCGCGAGGCAGCGCGACTTGCCCCTGAGAAGGGCATGCACGTCTTTTTGCACATCCATATGCAATTCCGTACGCCGTTTCGTCAGCCCGATAATCCGTTCGGGCCATTGTTCTGGGGCTGTCCTCGGTTGACCTGATCCACGGCCACCCGCCAACCCTCCAAGAGAGTCTCCATCAGTTTCTGGACGTGTTGCAACGGCTCTTTTTTGTTTTCGAGGTTGGCCTTGATCAGCTGCTCCGACATGAACATGTAGAGCCGCTCGAGATTCTTGGCAATTTCGCCTCCGGTCTCGAAATCCAGCGTGTTGTTCAGCTCGTTCACGATGTCGTGTGCCTTCACGATGGCCATGCCCTTGCCGGGAACATCATTGCGGTCGATGCAGTCCGCCGCTTTTTTGACGTTCCGGATGGCCGATTCATACAGCATGATCAGGATCTGCCCGCGATTGGCGGTCTTGATGGAAGTCTGCTTGTACTGGTTCGCTCCAAAATTGCCTGCCATGGTGGTCCCTTTCAGTAAGTGTTCAATGCCCCGTTAAATCCGTTCAGCCCAAGAGTTGCCCGATCATCCCGCCGCCGCCGCTTCCCAGCGTTGCCTGGAGGTACTGCCCCTGGCGCTGCATGGAGGAGAGAGTGCCCTGCAGTCGCGAAAACTGGTCGGTCACCGCCTGGATCCGGCGTTCAATGTTCCGATTCTTCATGTCGATCTGGCTGTCGATCTGCTTGATGCGCTGGCGCATTCCCGCCTCGCGGTTCGCGAGCAGGCCATCGCCGGTGCGAATATAGCCCTCAAGCGCACGCGCCATGGCCTGGCCGAATCCATTGGGACCGGTGATGGCCTGGCCGAGTCCCTCGAAGTCGCGCTCGAGCTCCTTCTTGAACTTGTCTTCCTTGAAGGTCAGGAGGCCGGTCTTCTCGAACTCCACCCCGATCTGGCTGAGCTGGTAGGTCTTGATCACCTCGCCGTCCTCGTCCGTGACGGGCAGCGGCTGGTGGATGATGTTGCGAAGCTGGAACTCGATGTTCTGGAGCGAAGTATCGCCCGCGAAAGTGGTCCTGGTATCGGTATTTTGGTCGACCTGGTTCTGCTTGTTGATGAAATCCAGTACCTTGTTGACCTCGTCGACCAGGCCCTTCACCTTGCCGGCCACCTTCGAGTAGTCCTCGCTGATGGTCATGGTGAACGGCGCGCCGGGCTTGGCGGCCTTGAGCTCGACGCTCACTCCCGTCAGGAAGTCCGGAACCTGGTTGCCTTCCGTCTCGATCGCGAATCCGTCGATGTACAGAAGCGAGTTTTGTGCGTCGTGATTGTCCTCGATGTAGAAATCCTGCTTGCCGTCGAGGAAGTAGAACTGCGGAAATTCGATTGCATCGTCGGCGCCATCCTTCTTCGCGGAGATCAGCAGCCTCCAGGGACGATCCGGATCCGTGCCGTCCTTCACGACGGATGCCTTGACGGGAGCCTCGCTCTGGCGATTGATCAATGTCGCGATTCCTCGAAGGCTCGCGTTGTTCTCCTCGACGAGGATCTCCGTGGATTCTCCATTCTCGAGATTCATCCGGATGTAGCCCATTCCCAGTGATTTCTCCTCCGGGTCCTCGACAGGATTCGAGATGATCGAGCTTCGCTCCGCCAGTTCGGAGACTTCGAGCGTGTAGGTTCCCGGCTCTGCCTTTTCCTTGTCGAGCGACACGCCCATGAGGTTGGCCCCGTCACCAAGATCCACCTTGAGCTCGCGGAATTTTCTGAAATCCGTGAATTCGCTGATTGCCTTGCTGATGCCGCCGAACCTGGCCTTGAAATCCTGGAAGAGCTTCAGGCGAGCCTCTTCATTGACCTTGCGGGCTTCGAGCGCCTTTACCGGCTGCTTCTCCGCCTCGATCATGGCCTGGACCGCCTGTTTGAATTGGCCTCCCCCGACGGGGTCAAAACGCAAACCCATGCTCCGTTCAGTATCCTACGGAGCCGAAGCCGGGTTCAATCGGCAGAGGTTGCCGGGGTGCTCGACGGCGAAGGGAGCAAGGGCGCGGAACTCCACTCCACCACTTCGGCGTTGCGAATGGTGAGGGGGCGGAGATCGCGGCTCCAGGTGCCTTCGCGAACCGTGATCCTGCCGGTGACTCCGGCAGTGTCACGAACTTGTCGAATCCGTGCCGCAACCTTCATTCGATCGACGCCGGAGGACGACGCTTCGGCTGCGACGATCTTCGCGAGGATCGAGGCGGCGTCAAAGGCCGTGGCCTCGAGGCTCGAGGGCTCCATGCCGAAGGTTCCCCGGAACTTCTGAGAAAATTCGCGGACGGCCGGCGTGCCTGCGCGCGGAAAATACGAATCCATGAATACCGCCCATTCGCCGGACTTGTCCGCCCGCTGAAGGAACTCGGGCGAGTTCCACGCCGATATTCCCAGGACCTTCACGGAATCAATGTCGCGATAAGCGAAGGTGGGAAGCACGAGGCTTGCGGCCTTGGGCTCGTCGGGAATGAATACGGCATCGAAGTCCACGATCGGAGTCAGGCCGAAGTACTTTTCGGTCTTGCGGTTGCGTTTCCTGATCTGGTCGCGCTCGCGCGCGCGGGCAAGCTCCACCAGTTCGCGCTTGCGCGAGTCGGCATAGAAAAGGCCTGCAAGACGGTCGATGGGCTTGCGGAAGTCCGTCTCGCCCGGATCGTAGGTTTCGTACGCGGTGATCGAGCCCCCGAACTCGTCCACCGCGTTCCAGAACTCGCGGCTGTACTCTTCTCCGAAGCGGTCTCGCGGCGCGAGGATCGCAAATCTCTTCAAGCCCATCTTCTCGATGGCATGCCGGGCCAGCTCGCTCGTCTGCATCTTCGGCGTGACCGCCGCCTGCGTGCTGAACTCTCCGAGAGTTCCGGACTGCTGTGCGAGAGAGACGAGCGGAATCGAGAGCTCTTCGGCCCGCTGGATGACGGCATCCGCCCCCTTGCTGAGGATCGGCCCGAGCACGGCAGCCACCCGGTGCTCGGAGTGAAGGCGCTCGAGAGCTCGGACTGCCGACTCCGCATCTTCTCCGCTGTCCTCGATCACGAGCTGAACCTTGAGGTCAGGATTTGGTCCGAATACTCCGATGGCGAGAGTGGCAGCCTGGATGATCTTCTGGCTGATACGCGAAAAGCGCCCGGACTGGGGCAGCAAAAGCCCGATCGACAGGTCTCCGCTGACGACCTCCTGTCTCATTCCTCGGAGCAGGAGCTGGGCATCCGAGGCTTTCGGGCTGTTCGGATGGATCCTCAGGAAGTCGCGGAGCTGATCGCGCGCTTCGATGGTCTTTCTCTCTCCCACCAGAAACTCGATGGACCTGAACTGCACGCGATCGGCGAAGCTCGAGGATTCGGCCCCCTTTTCGAGCTCGCCCAGCTGGTCGCGCGAGTCCATGGCGGAAAGGATCCTTTCGACATTGCTCAGGATGGTCCCCGGCGAGATCCGCAGCTCTTCGCTTCGGCGGTCCAGCGTGATCCATGTGGCAAGAGCCTCTCGAAGGTTGCCCTGCTTTTCGTGGCATCGGGAGCGGAGCAGGAAATACTTGAGGCGATTGGGGCCATCCAGCGATTCAGGGTCAATTGCCTGCAGCTCACGCGCAGCGTCCTGGAGCTTGCCTGCGTCGATGAGTGCTGCCGCAAAATTATAGCGAACATAAGCTTTCCAGTTCCTGTCTCCCAGCAGCGCATCGGGCGCCCGAGTTAGCGCCGCCTGGAAGCATTCGACTGCGCGTGAGGCATCGCGAGTCAGCAGGTGGGCCAGGCCCTTCAGATTGAGCACCTCAGGAATCCGGACACTGGACGGAAAGTCGCGTTCAAAGGCACCGGCGCGCTCAATCACCATCGAGTAGGCCGAGCGGCCATACAGCGACTGAATTTCAAGAAAACGCTCACGATCACCACCGGGCACTGTGGACCCGGCGGCTGCGCCCGGAATCGACTCATCCGAAGGTGCGGCTGCAGTCAACGGCGCTGCGAGGAGCGAGGCAAGGCATGCGGCCGCAAGGACCGCCATCCGGTGACTCAGGACGGGACGAGGAACCATATTCCTCGTTTTCGCCCCTTTCGCCGCCTTCAGCCAAAGAAATTTTTCACTTTCTCGAAAAACCGGTGATGCAGCGGATGGGACGAATCGCCTCCGAGCTCGTCAAATTTCCGTAGCAGCTCTTTCTGCTCGCTCGAGAGCTTCGATGGGGTTTCGATGAGAACTCGAACGAGCTGGTCGCCGCGACCGCGCTGGTCCAGTCGAGTAATGCCCTTGTTCTTCAGGCGGAAGATCTTGTGCGACTGCGTTCCTGCCGGAACCTTCATCGTGACCTTGCCCTCGAGCGTCGGCACCTCGATCTCGTAGCCGAGCGCGGCCTGGGTGAAGGTGATCGGCACGTCGCAGATCACATCCGAGTCCTCGCGCGTGAAGAAGTCATGCGGCAGGATATTGACGACCACGTACAGGTCGCCCGACATCGCTCCTCGTTCTCCGGCTTCGCCCTCTCCGGTCAGCTTGAGCTTCTGGCCCGAATCGATGCCGGCGGGAATCTTCAGCGAGATCTGGGTTCGTTTTTTCGTCTGACCCGTTCCGCGGCAGCTCGCGCACGGATCCTGGATCATTTCGCCCGATCCTGCGCAGCGAGGACAAGGCTGCGAGATCGCGAAGAAGCCCTGCTGGAAGCTCACCTCGCCGCGGCCACCGCACTGCGAGCAGGTGACGGGTTTTGTTCCTGGCTTGGCGCCCGTGCCTTCGCAGGTGTCGCAGGCCACGGTCTTCGGAATCGTGATGACCTTCTCGGTGCCGAACGCCGCTTCCTCGAAGGTGATGTCCACCGTGGTGCGGATATCGTTGCCGGGGCGTCCGCCGCGACGACGGCCGCGGCCGCGCGGGCCTCCGCCCATCTGGCCGAAGATGTCACCGAAGATGTCGCCAAAGATATCGTTGAACCCGCCGGCACCGGCACCAAAGCCCTCGAAGCCGCCGAAACCCTGTCCGCCTCCAGCCGCGCCCGCATTGGCTGCATGGCCGAACTGGTCGTACATTTGCTTCTTCTTCGGATCGGAGAGGACCTCGTAGGCCTCGGAAAGCTCCTTGAACTTTTCTTCGGCAGCCTTGTCGCCGGGGTTCTTGTCCGGGTGGTACTGGATGGCCAGCTTGCGGTAGGCCTTCTTCAGGTCTTCCGGCGACACATTCCGGGCAACTCCCAGGACTTCGTAATAATCGCGCTTTGCCATTGGTTCTCCAGGGTCCCAGAGGTTTGCCTGTCCCCACAGGCGCTACAACCGGCGAAGCGCCAGCCCGGTCATCATCCGCGCTGGCGCTTCATCCGTGTGGTCGTGTGTGCTTGAGGTCAGACTTCCTTGAAGTCGGCGTCGATGACGTCGTCCTTCTTGTCATCCTTCTTTTCGCCCTTGTTTCCGGCGTCGCCGGACTGGGCACCCGCAGCTTCAGCTCCAGCGCCCGGCTGGGCTCCAGCCTGCTTGTACATCTGCTCGGCCATCTTGTTGGAAGCGGCAGTGAGGCCCTCGGTGGCCTTCTTGATCTCGTCGGCGTCCTTGCTGTCGAGGTGCTTGCGCGCTTCGACGAGGGCGTCTTCAACGTCCTTCTTGGTCGCGGCTTCGATCTTCTCGCCGTTTTCCTTGAGCGTCTTCTCGATCGTGTAGATCAGGCCGTCGAGCGTGTTGTGCGCGTTGACGACTTCCTTGCGCTTCTCGTCTTCGGCGCGGTGCTCTTCAGCCTCGCGCTGCATGCGCTTGATCTCTTCTTCCGAGAGGCCGCCGGCAGCAGTGATCTTGATCGACTGCTCCTTGCCCGTGCCGAGGTCCTTGGCGCCGACGTGCACGATGCCGTTGGCATCGATGTCGAAGGTCACTTCCACCTGTGGAACGCCACGCGGAGCGGGCGGAATTCCGACCAGGTCGAATCGACCGAGCGATTTATTGTGCTCGGCGAACTCGCGCTCACCCTGGAGGACGTGAATCGTCACGGCGGACTGATTGTCGGCTGCAGTCGAGAATACCTGCGATTTCTTCGACGGAATCGTGGTGTTCTTGTCGATCAGCTTCGTGAAGACTCCACCGAGGGTCTCGATGCCGAGCGAAAGCGGAGTCACGTCGAGGAGCAGGACGTCCTTGACGTCGCCCTTGAGCACGCCGCCCTGGATCGCGGCGCCGACGGCGACGACTTCGTCCGGGTTGACGCCCTTGCTGGGCTCCTTGCCGAAGATTTCCTTCACCTTGGCCTGGACGCGCGGCATGCGGGTCATGCCGCCGACGAGAATGACTTCGTCGATCTGGCTCTTGGACATTCCCGAGTCCTTGATGCAGGTCTCGCACGGAGCGACCATCTTCTCGATCAGGTCGGCGACGAGGGCTTCAAGCTTCGAGCGGGTCAGCTGGAGATTGAGATGCTTCGGGCCCGACGCATCGGCCGTGATGAACGGCAGGTTGATGTCCGTCGTCATCGTGCCGGAGAGCTCGTGCTTCGCCTTCTCAGCGGCTTCCTTCAGTCGCTGAAGGGCCATCTTGTCCTTGCGGAGGTCGATGCCGTTTTCCTTTTTGAACTCATCGGCCATCCAGTCGATGATGCGCTGGTCGAAGTTGGCGCCGCCGAGGAACGTGTCGCCGTTGGTGGCCTTCACTTCGAAGACGCCATCGCCCATTTCGAGGATCGAGATGTCGAAGGTGCCGCCGCCGAGGTCGAACACGGCCACGGTCATGTTCTTGCCCTTCTTGTCGAGGCCGTAGGCGAGGGCCGCTGCGGTGGGCTCGTTGATGATGCGCTTGACGTCGAGGCCCGCGATGCGGCCGGCGTCCTTGGTAGCCTGGCGCTGGGCATCGTTGAAGTACGCGGGAACGGTGACAACGGCTTCGGTCACGGGTTCGCCGAGATAGTCTTCAGCGGTCTTCTTCATCTTCTGGAGGACGAGCGCCGAAATTTCTTCCGGAGACATGTCGCGGTCGGCGGTGTGGATCCAGGCGTCGCCGTTCTTGGAGCCCACGATCTTGAAGGGGGCGACCTTCGTGAATTCGGTCACTTCCTTGGAAGTCAGCTTGCGGCCGATGAGGCGCTTGGCTTCGAAGATGGTGCGGTCGGGGTTCGTCACGGCCTGGCGCTTGGCAGTCTGGCCGACGAGCTTTTCGCCCGAGGCCGTGAAGGCCACGATCGACGGCGTCGTGTTGGCGCCTTCGGCGTTGGCGATGACCTTGGCATCGCCGCCTTCGAGGACGGCAACGCAGGAGTTGGTGGTACCCAAGTCAATTCCGATGATCTTTCCCATAAAAGCTCCTCAATTCTCTTGCTGTTAAAGTGTGTCCGGTTTCGGCTTTGTCAATTTACGGGGGCTAACCTTTTGTAACTTCAGGCATTCGCTCCATTGCCCTGCGTTGCCGGCCCCGCGCTGATGACGACGCGCGAAGGGCGGAGCAGGCGCCCGTGCAGGACGTAGCCCTTTTGATGCTCCTGGATCACGGTGCCTGCCGGGCTGTCCGCAGGCTGCTGGCCGACGGCTTCATGGACATTCGGATCAAACGGCTGGCCGGTGGCGGCGACGGTTTCGACTCCATGGCGCTGGAGAGTCTGGTTGAGCTGGTCGAGGACCATCTGGATTCCGGCGCGCAGGTTCTTATCGGTGCTCTCCGGAATGTGGTCGACGGCTCGCTGCAGGTTGTCCGCTACTTGAAGGACGTCGCGAGCGGCCTTCTCGAATCCGTATTTGATCAGCTCCTCGCGCTCGCGCGAGACGCGCTTCTTGTAATTGTCGAAATCAGCGTACAGGTACACGTACTTCTGCTGCTCCGCCTTGAGCTGTTCCTCGAGCTTGGCCAGTCTGGCGGACGTTTCATCCGCCTGGGGGGCTGGCTCGCTCGGAGCGGCGGACTCTGGATTCGGGGCGTTCGGAGGAAGTTCTGACACGCGATGCTCTCCTTCAGGATTGAGGCCCCTTACTATGGGTACCCATCCGAGGACGTCAAGCGAAGGGCGAGGATTAGGCGAGCGTCGAAATGACCTGATCCGAGAGGGCAAGCCCACGGGGGGTCAGGCGCAGGTGGGTGAGGTTTGCCGGATGCCGTTCGAGGAGTCCCTGTTCCTGGAGCAGGCGGGCCTTGCGGACCTTCGCCTCGCCCTCCAGCCAGCTCTCGGGAAAGCCCTCCGCCAACCGAAGGGCAAGCATCCATTTTTCGAGCTCGGCATCCTCGGCTTTGAGGACTTCCGTCCACTCGATCGGAAGCACGCCCTGCTTCAGCAGCTGGGCGTATTTATGGAGCGAGGAGACGTTCTTCCAGCGCATGCCCGCCTGACCCGGGGCCGGATCAAAGGCATGGGCCGAGGGTCCTGCGGAGAGGTAGCCCTCGCGCTTCCAGTACGCCAGGTTGTGCCGCGCCTGCCGGCCAGGCTTCGCGAAATTGGAAATCTCGTAGTGCTCAAACCCCTGCGAACTCATCCAGCGATCAATCAGCAGCAGATGCTCGAGCTGCTCGTCTTCGTTCGGAAGCTCGCGATGCATCTTGTGGGTTTTCGGAAGTGTCAGCAGGTAACAGCTCAGGTGGGTGATGGGGTAGCTCGTCAGCGTGGCGAGCGCGGCTTCGAGGTCCTGAAGCGTCTGCTGGGGAACACCGCAGAGGAGGTCCACGGATACGTTGTCGAACCCTGCCTCGAAGATCGCATCGAGGCTCTCGAGCGCCTTGTCGCGCGAGTGCACGCGTCCGAGCCGCAGGAGCAGATCATCGCGAAGAGCCTGGACCCCCATGCTGATGCGATTCACGCCGAGCTTGCGGTACTGCTTCAATCGCTCACGATCCACGGAGGAGGGGTTGGCCTCCATCGTCCATTCGGTCTGGTCCGTGACCCGCGTCACCTTCCAGAGCGGTTCGAGTGCGCGCGCCATCGAGTCGGGGGGCGTCATGCTGGGCGTGCCGCCACCCATGAAGATGGTGTCGAGCTCGGGTGCAAAACAGGGAAGCAGGGGGGGCCGGATCTGGTCTGCGGCGGCGCCTGCGGCGAGAATCGGAGCGCCCGAGACCAGGAGCTCGAGCTCGGTACGAAGAGCTTCTTCAAAGAGCGGTGCGTCGGTGTCCTTCGTCCGCTCGCGGCCGATCGAGTAGAAGTCACAATAATGACACTTCGTCTCGCAAAACGGAAAATGCAGGTAAAGCGAGCGAATGCCCGGGCCGATCCCGGCATGGCGTTCCATGGTCCCCTCTCTAGCTCGCGAGAAGTCTGGCGGCCACCCTCAAAATGGGCCAAAATCGGAGGCTCATGAAAATTCCCTACGACCGGCCATTCGAAGAACGTCTCAGCAACGGCATTCCTGTCATCTTCCAGCACTTCGACGGGGCGGTGGCCTCGATCTACTGGTGGAACCAGGTCGGCAGCTGCGATGAGCAGAAGGGCGAGGAGGGCTACGCCCATTTCCTCGAGCACATGCTCTTCAAGGACACGAGCGCGAAGGAAACCGGAGCTGCATCGAGCGGCAAGACGGCGCGCGCGATCGAGTCGCTGGGGGGCGACATCAACGCGTACACGTCCTTTGACCAGACGGTTTATCACGTCACCTGTTCCGAACATCACTGGGAGCGCGTCCTGAAGGAATTCGCCGTTCTGGCGCGACCGCAGCGATTCCTGAAGGAAGACTTCACGCGTGAACGCGAGGTCATTCTCGAGGAGCTTCGCAAGAACGAGGATTCACCCGAGCGGCAGCATTTCCAGGCGCTTTTCAGCAGCACCTTCAGCCAGCATCCGTACGGCCGGCCGGTCATCGGTTTTGTGAAGACGCTCAAGGCCGCAACCGTCTCGAAGCTCGAGGCGTTCTATCGGCGCAATTACGTTTCCGGCCGCATGGGAATCGTCATGGTCGGTCCGGTGGCCGATGCTGATGGTTCGCGCGTGAAGAACCTGATGGCGCTCCTCGAGCGGTACTTCGGCTCAGCTGTTTTTCCAAAACGGGAAGGCTCGCGCCTTCCTAGAAAACCAGAGCCCATTCTCCAGCCGAAGGTCCGGGTCATTCCGCGCGAATTCGAAGTGCAGCTGCCCTCGGCGAATTTTGCGTTCCGCGTGCCCGAGCTGTCGCACCCCGACCTTGCCGCTCTCGATCTGCTCTCCGGAGCACTCACGATGGGCGAGAGCTCGCGACTGTACCAGAGCCTCTTCAATCAGAAATCGCTCGTCACGGAAGTCAGCGGCGGTCTCTATGTGCCGCATGATCCCGGAATGCTCTATTTCCATCTCGACGTCGACTCTGCCGACAAGCTCAATCCGGCGCTCGATGAAACGTTCCGGATGCTGGAGGAAAGCCGCGAAAATCCTCCGAACAAGGTCGAGGTCGATCGCATTCTCGCCCATGCCGAAAGCGATCGTTTCTACTCGCAGCAGACCGCCGACGGCATCGCAGGCCGTCTCGGCTTCCTTCGTTTTGTCGTGAATGACATGGGCTATGACGAGCGGTACCTGGCGGAGCTCCGCTCCGTAACTCCGGAGCGCGTCCGCCATGTCGCGCACGAGTACCTGAACTGCGCTCGGCTGAGCGGAGCCTACCTCATTCCGAAGTCGATGAAGGACAAGATCGATGTGTCGCACCTGGAGGCGGCTGCGCGGCGAGTCCTGCCGACGGCACCGAGTGCGCCCGCCGCCAAGGCTGCCACTCGGAAGGCGAAGGCACCGAAGGAGCAGCTGCCCTACCAGGAGTGGCAGCTCGACTCAGGCCTCACGGTCCTGCATCGCGAGCGAAGCCATTCGCACGTGGTGAGCGCGCAGATCTGCGTGCAGGGTGGTCTCCGGCTCGAAATCGGTGATCCGCTCTTTTCGACTGAAAAGGATTGGGGAGTCAGCCAGTG
Source organism: Bdellovibrionia bacterium (assembly GCA_044347055.1). Taxonomy (GTDB): domain Bacteria; phylum Bdellovibrionota; class UBA1018; order UBA1018; family UBA1018; genus CAIOHW01. The sequence continues at coordinate 18,920 of JBIIXZ010000019.1, forward strand.
CCTCGCCATGACCTGGAACAAGGGCACCGGACTTTATACCGCACGCGACATCGCCCAGAAGGTCGAAGGTCGTGCCGCGAGTCTCGACGGGTTCTCGGGCCGAAACACCATCGGACTGCAGATGACCTCCCTGGCGCGCGACTTTGGTGATCTGCAGCCGCTCTATGACGATGTTCTGATCGGAGCGAACTTTCCTGAAGAAGAGGTGGGGCACTCGAAGCGCGTAATGGAGGAATCCATTCGCACGGTCGAGGACCACTCGAGCCAGCTCTGCTCGAAGCTCTTTCTGGAGGCTTTGTATGAGCAGCATCCGTATCGCCGCGCGGCTCACGGAACACTCGATAGTGTTTCCGGGTTCGATTCGGCGAAGCTCCGAAGCTACCTCAGCCACTGGCTGAGGCCCGAGCGCGCCATCGTCTCGGTCGTCGGACGGATCTCGAGACAGGCGGTCGAAGCCTGGGTCGAGGAGCTCGACCTGCGCTGGAGGGCCGCCTTCGCCGGCACCGCTCGTCGGCCGATCCATGAAACGCTCGCTTCCGAGCTTGCCCTCAAAGGACCGCGCTGGGTGGAAAAGCGCCTCGGCCGCGAGCAGGTGCACATCATTGTCGGCGGACTTGGCAGCACGATCGGCGGCGACGATCGCGATGCGATCCGGCTGATGCACACGCTGCTGGGGGGCCAGAGTGGGCGCCTCTTCATCGAGCTTCGCGAGAAGCAGGGCCTGGCCTACACGGTTTCGCCCATCGGCTTCGAAGGTGTCGAGCGCGGCTACCAGGGCGTGTACATTGCGTGCTCGCCCGAAAAGGAGAAGCGCGCGATCGAGGGCATTCACGCCGTGCTGAAGAAGCTCGCCGACAAGGGACCGACCGCAGAAGAGATGAAGCGCGCCAAGGAGTATTACCTTGGTCGTCGTGCGATGGACCTGCAGAGCGATTCGTCTCTCGCGAGCTACTACGGACTGGAGCGCGTCTATGGGCTCCAGCCCAAGGGCGACGAGCAGTCGCGTCGTCGCATCGAGGCGGTCACTGCGAAGCAGGTCCAGGAAACCTGCCGCAGGTACCTGGTGGATGCGAATCTCGTCACCTCGGTGGTGGGCTGATCGATGTATCGAAGCTGGCTCAGCTCCTTCACGGCGATCTTCGTGGCCATGGATGTGATCGGCATGCTGCCGATCTATTTCAAGCTGACCGAGCGCATGGAGCCGGGGGAGAGGCGCAAGATCGTCGACTTTTCAGTCATCGTCGCGCTGGGAGTGGCGCTCGTGTTTGCATTTCTGGGCCAGGCCGTCTTCCGATTCCTCGGAATCGATGTTGCGGATTTCCGCGTGGCCGGGGGCCTCGTGCTGCTCCTGATCTCGCTCGCGGATCTCGTTGGAAAGCCGGAGCATGAAAGCCGTATCACCGGCTCCTCGGGGGTGGTTCCTCTGGCAGTTCCGCTGATCTCCGGACCCGCGGTGCTGACAACGATCATCATCCACATCGAAAGCTACGGAATGTGGATCGCGCTGTCTGCTTTGCTGACGAATTTTGCGATTACCTGGTTCCTGATGCGAAGATCCGGAGCAGTTTACCGCCTGCTTGGCAAGGATGGCTCGGTGGTCGCATCGAAGCTCGTGGCGCTTCTGCTGGCCGCAATCGCCGTCTCCATGATCCGGGGCGGGCTACTCCAGATGATTCCGCGCTAATTTACTTTCGCTGACGGGAGGAATCGGTTTCCGATGGAGCGGCATCGGCCTCGCTCCGCTCGGCCTCAAAAGAACACTGGTACTGGATCTTGAGTCGCCGAAGCGTGCGATGGAAGTCCTCTTCGCCATCCGGTCCTGTAAACTCGATGAAGTAGTCGCGTACGTCGTCCCAGGCACGTTGCGACGGCCCTGCCTTCAGGGCAGCCTGGAGCTTTTTGACGAGGACCGGATGCCGACGGGAATGAATCAGTCCGCGAGTGCTCTCGGCAAAAGCTGCGGC
>JBIIXZ010000152.1:0-6493 GCA_044347055.1 Bdellovibrionia bacterium
CGGTCTGACGGGTGGATTCGTCCGGATTCTCTCCAAGGACCTGCGCCTGACCCTTTTTGCCTCTCCCGGGTTCATTCCGGACCGGGGTCTGCCCGTGAACGTCGAAAACGGTCGAATCGGCTCCATCGACCCGTTCTTTCACGCGCCGATTTCCGAGGTCATTTACGAGGGAAGGGCCACTCCCATTTCCTACAATCTGGTCCGCGGCTCGCTTTCGGAGCTGCTGATGAGGCCGGCGATGGGCGTGACCTCGCAATGGGGCGGCGATCAGGGCTGGGCGGCTTCGGCTTCGTACGCCTACAAGCCGGTGAACCAGGTTCTTCTGGCGTACAATAATCTCTACAATCTGAGCTTCGAAGTCGCAGATGCCGATATTTTTCCGCGCATCGTGATGCACCATCTCGCAGCTGCGGACATCAGGTACGCAGCAAACGGCGCGACGGGATCCTTGTCGGTCGTTCGCGAGATTCCGGTCATGGACAAGGTGCCTGCCGAGTGGACCGCCCAGCAGCTTTCTTCTGCGTGGCTGATCAGCCCCCAGGTCAGCTGGCGTGGAGAGAAAACCTTCCAGGCCTCTGCGTCCTACCTCCGTGTGGAGGGAGGCAATGCTCCTGATCTCCGGTCGAACTCCGGCCCGGGGGTCACCGAGGGAGAATCGGTGTTCAACCCGCGATTCCTGTTCACGAATGCCTTCAAGTTCTCGGCCGGCGACCTCCTCTGGCGCAAGGGCCAGAGATCGCTGTTGTGGAAGAGCCAGGTCATCATGGATCTCAATCATTCGGCCCAGGCCTACCTTCACAGCGTGGCATACCAGCCCAATTCTTCGTGGCAGCTTCGGCTGGCAACCGACATTCTCGTGAGTTCCAGCTCGGGTTCTGATTTCATTTCGAGAAATCGAGCCAATGACCGGTTCTTCGGGGCGGTGAACTATGTCTTTTAAATCCCGCCTCTTCGCCTCAATCGCCCTCTTCCTCGCGGTTTCGGCCCTGCAGGGGTGCGCACGATTGGGCTTTGGTGAAAAAATTCCTGCGCCCGAGCCGCTGAAGGTTCGTGGCGGAGAATCCGCGTGCCTGAACCAGGCGGGAACCATCATCGAAGACTACATTTCCGCTCGAACTGGAGTGGAGTCGATCAATTCCATGTTCGAGTGCGTGGATCGGTCGATCCAGCTCTTCCTGGACAAGACCCGAACCAGCACGCCGGGCATCTACCAGCCGATGGAGCTCCGAAACTTCATCGAGAAGTTCTTCATCGGCGAGGACAAGATTTCCAATGCCCTCATGGCCGAAACGATGGAGTTCAAGCGCAGCGTCCTGGGCGGCCGGGGCGACATCCTCACGGCCGACGAACTGCGTTCTGCGCGCCGAATCATGGCCGCTCTTCGGAGACAGCTGATCCGTCTCGATCGTTACCGACCGTTGACGATTTCCAGCCTGGCGGCGCTGGCGCCGGCGGCGCAAAACGAGGTGCTCGGACAGATTGCCGAGGTTGCGACGGATTTCGGCTCCGAGCTTTCCAGCAATGCGGGTGACTATTCGATGGCCCGCTTCGAGTCGCTGCTTCGCGAATTCCAGCGGGCGTTTCCGGGAGACGGCCTGAACCGACTGATCAACCGATTCAAGCTGATTCGCATGTTCAAGCCGGTCCTTTTCGGAACGTCCGCGGACGAGTTTCGGGGAGAGGAGTGGCCGAGATTCCTGCGTACTGCGGCTCGAATTTTTGGCATCTACGTCAAGATTCAACCCATCTATCCGGACGAGTCCGGACGTTTTCCGGTTCTCTCCTGCGGCTCCGGCCTTCAGCGTCTCCGCGAAGCAGGCCTGGAATTCTTTACCCTCCTCGAGGAGTCGGTCCGCTACCATGGTTCGCTCCAGCTGATTCCGTTCATCGAGCTCTCTCGAGTCATCGATGCCCTGGACGCCACTGATTTTCCCCAGATTCGGCGACTGTCGATGAAGAAGTTCCTCCGTCCCATCGTCCGGAGATATCTCGCGGGTGAAACCGAAGGAGCGTTGGGGCGCGATGCCGAAGGCATCACCCTGCTGTCCGTGGACCGCGCCCGCAAGGCGTTCCTCGACTGGGCCGATGGCCAGCGCTACATCGAGGGAGTCTTTCAGCGCCTGAGTTCTTTTGATTGCCAGGGCAACCCGGAGTCCTGGCCCAGCTATTCCATCAGTGAGCTCGAGTCGGTCTCGATCGAGTCCGCCCTCAATGTCGGCCGCCTCGATGAATTGGATACCCGCACGGTTCTGGCCATCGAAAAGCTGCGCAAGGTGCTGCATGCGCGCGTGCCGATGCACGCGATCACGGGCTCGAAGCTGCGCATCGATCCCTCAGGACCGCGGACGGTATTCGTCTACAATGACCTGCTCCAGGCCAATTGGTTGAGCATCGGATTTGCCTTGGGCCAGCAGGGTTATCGAGAAAAGCGCTACGATTATATCCGCCAGGCCGCGAGGCAGCCTGAAGGAATGGTGGTCGAAGAGGTCGAGGAGTTCTACTCTGACCTGCGCGAGATCGGCACTGACCTGAAGTTCATCGACCCCGATCAATGGGATGCAGCACGCCTGCGTTCTCGCGATGGAAGTCTCTTCATGCCCTCGGCCGATGGAGACCTCCGGATCCTGAACCTCGCGGAGGCGATCGAACTCATGGGAACCATGATTTCCGCCAAAGCTGTTTCGGGCGAGATCCAGGACTCGATGCTGGCCGTTTGTCGCTCGGTGCCGGGCGGAATGTTCGAAACAAGACTCATCGAAGAGCCGTGCTATCGAGAGCGCCTCATCCAGGGATTGGACCAGTACTTTGCCAACCTGCCTGCTTTGGTACGCTACGTCGGCGGCCTGAAGTCGGTGGATCAGGTCCGGTTTTTTGACCTTTTGTTCAAGAACTCCAAGGTCCCCGGTATCTCGAAGGAAGGGTACATGGAGATCAACGACTCGGATCGCCTCGCGACCATTCTTCATTATGTGGAGCTGGTGTTCTCGCGCTTCGACGTGGATTTCTCGAGCCGAATGGAGACCGGCGAGTGCCTGAAGGCATTCGATCTTTTTGAGTCCATCCTCAGCGAGACTGCCAAGGGCAAGGTATCGGATCGCGAGTCACTGCGTGCGCTGTTCACGTACATGCTGTCGCGAGGAAAGATCCCTGAAACAGCCTTGGAAAAGGCCGGCTTCCTGTGGTGGAAGTCGCGTGGACCTCGAAACTGGGACCTCAAGGTGGATCGTTCCGCCATTCTATCGATCTTTGCCAAGCTGGCGGAGACGAGTGGCAAAGGCTCGGCCCGTCCGACCCTGAGTCCGGTTTCCGCAATTCCTGCTAACTAAGACCCAGTAGTTCTCGAGCCCTCGAAAAAATGGCATCGAACATGGGCTCCGTCAGGCGGCCGGTGAAAGTATTCTGCTGGCTGGGGTGATACGAGCCGATCAGGTACCGGTCTTCCTTCCAGCCAGGCTGCTTCGCGAGTCGGATCTCGGCCCCATGCCGGAAGTCTGCCCGGGGAGAGCCTTGATCGAGTAGTTTCCAGAGCCCGTTCCAGGCGATTCCGCCGAGTGCGACATACACCCGAGCGTTCGAGAACAGCTCGATCTCTTCTGCAGCGAAGCGGGCCATGCAGCGTTTCAATTCTGCCGGGGTAGGCTTGTTGTCCGGAGGAGCGCATTTCACGACGCATGAGACGGTTGCATCCCGGAGTTCGAGCCCATCTCCTCGATTCGTGGACTCGGGCTGGTTGGCAAAGCCGGCGCGATGAAGGGCGCGATAAAGCCAGTCTCCCGAGCGATCGCCCGTAAAAATGCGGCCTGTGCGATTGGCCCCGTGTGCGGCAGGCGCCAGACCCATGATGAAAAGCCGCGACCCAGCACTTCCAAACGGCGCGATCGGCCTTCCCCAATAGTCCTGATCTGCCGTCGAACGCCGCTTGGTCTGGGCAATCTCACGGCAATGACGCCTCAGCCGCGGGCAGGCTTCGCAGGAATGGATTCTCCTTTCATGCAGAACCCATGACGTGGCGTCGTTCTTTTTGCTCATCGACTGACGGATCTAGCCAAATCTCGGGTGCGCCACAAGAGGCAGGGCCCGGGGGCTTCACGCAGCAAGTGTCTCGAGTACCTCGTCGGCCCACGATTGGGCAGTGTGGCTGCTGACGCGTTCGCGAAGTCGCAGCATTCGAGCGCGTTTGGACTCTTCACCAGCCGCGAGGACGGTTCGCATGGTATCGGCAATGTCCTCGATGTCATACGGATTCACGAGGAAGGCCTCCTGGAGCTCGGTACTGGCCCCTGCGAAACGGCTGAGAATCAGCGCTCCGCTGCCGTCGCGCCTGGACCAGACGTATTCCTTCGCCACCAGATTCATCCCGTCGTGAAGCGAAGTGACCAGGCAGATGTCAGCCGCCTGGTAGAGCACTGCAATGCTTTCCCAGTCGTGATGCGCGGATTCGATGTGGACCGGCAGTGAATCTCCCGGAGAGAGTCGTGGAAGGAAGCGAGCATTGATTCGGTCTGCTTCGGCCCTTACCGCTTCGGCGAACTGCCGATAGGCCGGGACATCGGTGCGACTTGGTGAAGCGATCTGCAGGAAGCTGAACCTGCCGAGGTACGCGGGGTTCTGTTCCAGAAACCGTTCAATCGCCTGCAGTCGCTCCGGAATGCCCTTGGTGTAATCCAGTCGGTCGACTCCCAGCGCGAGAATTTCTGGCCGGATCCCGAACCGTTCCCGCACATAGGCGCGAAGTTCGGGAGGAGAGTGTCTGATCACCGGAGCCGGATCGATTCCGATCGGCACGGCGCGAATTCGCGTTTCATGTCCCTGATAAGTGACGGACTGTCGGTCACGGTCGACTCGGCACTCGAGCAGTCTTTCGCAGCATTCCAAGAAGTTGTTGCAGTAGGATTGAGTGTGAAAGGTGACGAGATCGGCTCCAAGAATTCCAATCAAAATCTCAGTGGACCACGGGCAGATTCGGTACAGATCGGCCGGAACCCATGGAATATGCCACACCAGTCCGATTCTGGGGATGGAGCCTTGGATTCCGAGCTCGATGCGGAGCATTCGCGGCACCAGGGCGAGGTGGAAGTCCTGGACAAGGATGGAGGGGGCGGGAAGCGTCGAGTCCTGAGAGAGCGAACGAGCAAAGCGCTCGTTGACGCGGACATAGGCCTCCCAATCTCCTTTTCTGAAGATGGGCTGGTGATGGGCAATATGGAAGAGAGGCCAGAGGGCTTCGTTCGAAAATCCATCGTAATAGGCCCGCCGCTCCGAGGGAGAGAGCCAGACTCGTTTGAGCTGATAGCGCGGAGCATGCGGCGGCACATCGAGCCGACCTTCCGGATCGCAATGCTCTGCATCGGCTGAGCCGCTGCCGTGGGCGATCCAGAGGCCTCCCCGATTTTGAAGCACGGGCTCCAGCGCCGACACGAGGCCACTGGCAGGCCGGCGCACTTCAACGCCATCAGGCGAGTGCACATGGATGTACGGCTCACGATTGGCGAAAACCACCAAGGGACTATTTTCCGGTAATTCCATGCGGCTCGGTCAAGGCTGCAACCGATATGCCCCTAGTTTTGCTGCGAGCCTTCGGTTCGGGCCTTGCTGACTGAGAAACAAGGCAGGCCTGCAGGCAATGTAGATGCACTGACCCAAGGGGACGACTTCATGCGCATGCTGATGATTTGGGCAGTGCTGATGCCCCTTGCCGCGCCCCAAGCGGAGTGGCCCGAAGAGCGGCCTGTTGACCCTGAGACGGAAGTTTCATCCGAGAGCATCCGTCCGGATGAGAATCTTCCTGACGAATCCTGTTCTGAGCCCGAAGATGCGATGCCGGAAGAGCCGGAGGAAGACGAACGCGGCTGGTTCCGAGCTTGATTTCATACAGGCACTTTCGTTGCAAATCGCAACGTCGCGGACCAGGTAAACTTCTCAGGACTACTAGCTCGAGCGAGGCGTCACTGCGTGACCCTTGGCTCGTTTTAGGGAGGATCAACAATGAAAGCTTTGAAGAAAAAAACGGGCCCCGCAGCGGTCGCGGCAGTTGCAGTGGTCGCAGCGGCATCTCTGACCGGTTCACAGGCGCTGGCCGTTGATTTGAACGGCGGAAACAACGGGCTGAAAAATAAATCTGAGCAGAAGGCCGAGCAGGCTGCCAAGTCTGAGCAGAAGGCCGAGCAGGCTGCCAAGTCCGAGCAGAAGGCTGAGCAGGCCGCTAAGTCCGAGCAGAAGGCTGAGCAGGCTGCCAAGTCCGAGCAGAAGGCCGAGCAGGCTGCCAAGTCTGAGCAGAAGGCTGAGCAGGCCGCTAAGTCTGAGCAGAAGGCTGAGCAGGCCGCTAAGTCCGAGCAGAAGGCTGAGCAGGCCGCTAAGTCTGAGCAGAAGGCTGAGCAGGCCGCTAAGTCCGAGCAGAAGGCTGAGCAGGCTGCCAAGTCTGAGCAGAAGGCTGAGCAGGCTGCCAAGTCCGAGCAGAAGGCTGAGCAGGCTGCCAAGTCCGAGCAGAAGGCTG
>JBIIXZ010000153.1:0-6427 GCA_044347055.1 Bdellovibrionia bacterium
TGGGGTCGGCGTCCATGCGCACGCGAAGCCGTGGCTCCTGCTCGAGCGCCTCGGCGATTTCGATATTCAGGACATCAGGAAAGAGCTTCGTGATCTGGTCAGTGTCGGCGAATGAGAGGCCGAGCACGCGGCCGACATCCTTCACGCACGCCTTGGCCTGCAGCTTTCCGAACGTGATGATCTGGCAGACGTTCTCGGCACCGTACTTCCGGGCGACGTAGTCGATGACCTCGCCGCGACGATCCTGGCAGAAGTCGATATCGAAGTCCGGCATGCTGATGCGCTCCGGATTGATGAAGCGCTCGAACAGCAGATTGAACGGAATCGGATCGATATCGGTGATCTTGAGCGCGTACGCGACCAGCGACCCGGCGCCTGAGCCGCGGCCCGGGCCGACCGGAATGTCGTGCCGTTTGGCCCAGCCGATGAAATCCGCCACCACAAGGAAGTAGCCGGAAAACCCGGTGCGCTCGATCATGACGAGCTCTTCCTCGAGGCGCTTCAGGTACTCGGGCTTCTTCTCTGCCCAGTCCGGCTTCGTGATGAGCTCGGCGAAGGCAAAGCTCGCGAAACGCTCTTCGAGCCCCTTGCGGGCCTGGTCCTTGAAGTAGGCCACGGTGTCGAAAGGCTCCGATTTCGGGATGCCCTCAGGACGAAAATCTGGAAGGTGGTAGATCTTCCTTCCCTTCTCGTCCTTGAACTTGAACTGCAGGTTGCACTTGGCCGCGATCTCGAGCGTGTGGTCGGCAGCTCCGGCGTAACGCTCGAGGCGCTCGCGCATGAGTGCGGGCGGCTTCACCCAGTATTCGTTCGGAACAAGACTTCTCGGGCGATTGAAATCGAGGTTTTTCGCCATCTCGATGCACTGAAGGACTTCCTGCACTTCGGCGTCGTCAGGCTTGAGGTAATGGCAGTTGCTCGTTCCGGCGAGCTTCACTCCGAGCTTCTGTCCGAGGCGCGAGAGCTCCTCGTTGATGAATTCCTGCTCCGGAAGTCCGGTGTCCTCGATTTCGAGGTAGAAGTCGTCGCCGAAGCGCTTCTTGAACCAGAGCATGAGTTCGCTCGCGCCCTCGACATCGCCGAAGAGCAGCCGATACGGAATTTCGCCGCGGATTCCGCCGGAGAGGACGACAAGACCTTCGCTGTACTTTTCGAGGAGCTCGCGATCGACCAGGGCGCGAAAGTTCTTTGCAGCCGCGTTTTGTGCTGCCTTGTTCACAGCCGTGGCCTGTGCGGCCATCTGCGCCGCACGCGCCTTGGTGTACGACTGGGTCACGATCTGGCAGAGGTTCTGATAGCCTTGGAGGTCCTTGCAGAGCACGACGAGAGTGTGGAACTTCGGTCCAAAGTCCGTGACTCGTGTTCCGGCTCCGGCGGCTCCCAGCGCCGCTCCCGCGTTGGCGGGAGGGGGTGCTCCAAGGAACTGGGGCGCGCAGTGAAGCTCGCAGCCGATGATGGGTTTGAGCCCTGCTCCGCGCGCCTGATGGTAGAAGTCGATCGCGCCAAAGAGGTTATGCGAGTCGGTCATCGCGACCGCGTCCATCCCCAGCTCCTTCACCCGTGGAAAGAGCTCCTCGAGACGGATCGCGCCCTCCAGCAGGCTGTACTGGGTATGCAGGTGCAGATGCGCAAACGATGCGGCAGCGGTACCGGTGGGTGGGGTTTCGTTCTGGGTCATCGGGAGGACTCACCCCCCCTGTAACACCGCCACGTGCGGGGCGTAAAGGACCGCAAAAAAGCGCTTCTGGCCCGCGATTTTTCCCCAATCATACAGGGCAACCTTCTCGCCGGGCGGTGGCACCGGAGCCTCCGGGGGAAGATACGCCACGACCTGTTTGCCATCAGCCACTTGAACGGTAATCGGCTGGACGCCGTACCACCAGGAGATGCGGTCCGAAGCAGCCTCGGCGGGATCGGTGACGATCGCCAGACCCGTCGATTTCTCCTGCTGAATCTTGCGACGAGCCTTCCGAAACCGTTGACGCACTCCGTCTAAGGCCAGAAACAGGAAGCCCGCTGCGAACAAAAACGGAATGGAGGAGACCCATCCCAGCTCCGAGAGACGATCCCAGAACTCTCCGCACTGAATGCGTTGAAAATTGTTCACGGCGCGCGACGAGTCGGAACATTGCTCCGGCACATGGGTCAGGTAATGCCAGAACAGCGAATGAACGCCCTGGGCCGCCTCCAGCGGAGATCCCTGGAGCGAGAACGGCGCAGGACTGATCGGAATGTGCTTTGCCGCGACTTTTCGGATGGACTCTTCGGAGGCAACGACTCCCATCAGGTAAAATCCGGCGAAGTACGCCAGGAGGGCCAGCATTCCGAAACGGCGCAGCCCCTCGGAGAGCTTCGGGGGCTGAAAGTAGCGGGATTTGACCTTCGAAGGAATCTTACTCGTCATGGTTGCAGGAGACGCCGATACTCTTCGGAGTCTCCCACGTAATTTTGCGCGGACACCTTCAGGAAAGCCAGCTCTTCTTCCTTCAGCGGACGAATGACCTTCGCCGGGCTTCCGAAGACGAGAGATCCCGGCGGGACCTGCATCTTCTGGGTCACGAGCGCGCCTGCCCCAATGATGCAGTCATCGCCGATGACCGCGTCGTCGAGCACGATCGCGCCCATGCCCAGGAGCACGCGATTTCCGACGGTGCAGCCGTGGAGCGTGACCCGGTGGCCGATGGTGACCTCATCGCCGATTGTGAGCGGCGACTTGCGGCGGGTGACATGGAGCATGCTGTGGTCCTGGATGTTCGTGCGCTTGCCGATCTTGATCCAGTTGACGTCGCCACGAATGACGACCTGGAACCAGACGCTCGACTGCGCGCCGATCGTGACCTCGCCGATGATATCGGCGCTCGGGGCGATGAAGACATCCGGGGCGATCTGCGGCGTGCAGCCGTGATGCGGCAGGATCAGGGGCTTGCGCGCGGGCGCCACGCCTGGGGGCATCTCGCTCATCCGACGATCTCCGAGGAAATCGGCGCAGACATTTCCGGAAGGACTTCGCCGCTGCGCTCGGCCTCGAACGGATCGTGGATCAGCTCGCCCGTGAGCGAGAGCGAGGTCGAAGCCGTGATCTTCACGCGCACGAAGCGTCCCAGGAGCGAGCGCGGGCTGTCGCTGACGAAGTTGCAGACTCGTCCGCAGGGCGTGTGGCCGGTCCAGACCCTCGCGTCCGAGGAAGACTGCACGCCTTCGAGCAGGTTACGATGGCGAGCGAGGCCCTCGACCAGGATCTCCATCTCCTTGCCGATGCGGGCGGCATAGCGCTTTTCGGCGATCGCGAGCTGGTGCTTCAGCAGGATGTTGAGGCGGTCGTTCTTGACGCTGTTTGGAACATCATCCTGGAGCTTCGCCGCGCGCGTGCCCGGGCGCGGGCTGTACGCAAACGCATAGATGTTGTCGTACTGGACGCGATCGAGGAGCTTCAGCGTCTGCTGGAAGTCTTCGTCGGTTTCCGTCGGGAAGCCCACGATGAGATCCGTCGAGAGCCCGACATCCGGACAGAGCTCGCGCAGGCGATCCATCTGCTCGATATAGCCTTCGATCTTGTGGTGGCGCCCCATCTTCTGAAGGACGGCATTCGATCCGCTCTGGACCGGAAGGTGGAGGTGCGGTGCGAGCTTGGAAACACCGCCGACCTTGAGACCCAACTGCTCGGCCCGCGCCGAGCCGGCAAGAGGTGCATAGCACTCAATGAGCTCATCACTGAAATCCAGCGGATGGCTGGAAGTGAAGCGGATCCAGCGCAGCTTGGCGAGCCGCGGGTCGGAGTCGATCGCTCGCAGGAGCATCGGAAAGTTTTCCTCTCCTTCGCGCGGTCCGACCTTGCCGATGCGGTTGTGCAGCTCGCGCGGGGTGCGTTCCTTCGTGTTGGGATTTCCTTTGCCGAACGAATTGACGTTCTGGCCGAGGAGCGTGATCTCGCGGACGCCCGTGGCCACCAGCCGGGCCATGTCGTTCAGGACCTCGTCGATGGTCCGCGACTTTTCCTTTCCGCGCGTGAACGGGACGATGCAGTACGAGCAGTACTTGTCGCAGCCCTTCATGATGTTGACGAAGGCCTGGGCCTTGGCGCCGAGGATCTTGGTCTCGGTGCTGTAGTCCATGCTCTTGTCGAAATCGGCGTAAACGACATGACGTTCGCCGTTCTCGACGCGCGAGACGATCTCGGGAAGGTTGTCGATGGTGTCGGTTCCGAAGACAAAGTCGAGGTACGGGGCGCGCTTGAAGAGCGCCTGCTTCTCGAGCTGGCCCACGCAGCCACCGATGCCGATGATCGGGGGCTTTTTGCTGCCCTTGGTTTCGTGGTGATAGACGCCGAGCTGCGAGACGGCCTTGTGCACGGCCTTCTCTCGAACGGTGCAGCCGTTGATGAGGATCAGGTCGGCCTCATTGGCCGACTTCGCCGGGGTCATTCCCTTTTCAGCGAGCAGCGACATCATGCGCTCGGAGTCGGCCACGTTCATCTGGCAGCCGAAGGTCTTGACGTAAAAGGACTTTGCCTCGCGTGCGGGCACGGCCTGGGGCTGGCTCTTTTGCTCGGATTTCTGCTCGGACATGCGGCGTGTCGTACCGCAGATGGCTGGCTCGCGCCAGCCCGGGAAAAGGGCTCGCGCCAGTCCGGGAAAAGGCCCGCCGACCAGCGGTCCTAGCGATCCTGTTTGAATCCCAGGACAATTCGGTTGCCGTCGCTCGACGGTTGGAAGGCATTGATTCGCCAGTCTCCGATGCGGGGATCGACCTGGATCGACTCATTGAGCCCCGGAATCACCTTCTGCCTCAGGACCACCCCTTTGGCGATCGTTCGACCAGTGACTGCCTGGAGGAGCGTATCGATCACACCGAGAACGTCTCGATCGTCGATTTGCTGGCCGGTCTTGGAGGCGTCGATCCGGATCATGCCTTTGTTGTCCTGGAACAGGCGGATCTTGGATCTGGCAGCGGTCCCCCCCGAAAGGAAGCCCCCCAGACCGCTTCGTGATTCATGAAGATCCACGTCCAGGAACATCTCATTTCGACCCGTTTTCCGATCTTTCTCGACGACCAGCCGGGGAGGACGATTGAAGGTCAGGCGCACATTCTTGTCCGGCGTCTTGAGGCCTTCATTCGATTCGGGGCGTCCCTCGCGGCGCGCCCGCTTTCGCTCCTTTTCGATGCGATCGTTTTCATCCTTGTTCCGGTACTCCACCACGTTCTGCGACTTCTCCGAGAACGCCTCCGCCAGGTAATCGTTCACTTCTGAAACCGTGACTCCCAAGGCTGCACTCTGGGACGCCGAAAGCCTCGCAGCGAGCTCGGGAGTGAGCCATTCGGTCGTGTTCGGGGACTGCACCGACTGCTGCGCACATCGCGACACCGAGGCCACCGCTCCGCCGACTTTCGAGTTCGCCGGGGCCCACTTCCGCGTCGAATACTCGCGATCATCCGGATCAAACGGCTTGGCCTTGCGACCGGGGTCGCCCTGAAGAAGCTCGGAGGGAGTCTTGCCGGGCACCGTCGCGACCATGGGTCGGGCGAGCGAAGACAGCTGAATCGCAGCAGCCAGCTTCTCCGCGAGAAGCGGGCCGACTTTTTCGTTCAGGATCGGGTAAATTCCGGGCACTCCATCGTAGATCGCGGCCTCGCCCTCTTTTCCGATGATCGTGGGCGGCTCACCGGATCCTGACTTCTTGCGCTCCTCCTGTTCGACCCTTCCGGCAAAAGCGGTCAGGAGCCTGATCAACATCAATGCTTCGAGGCTCGATCGATTGGCCACCTGCGGCTTCAAGACATCGAGGGCCACTTTCATCTGGATCTCGCGGAGGAGCATCTGCTGGGTGAGCGGAATGGATTTCTCGTTCCAGTACAGTCCCGAGCAGGTACTGCGCGAATACTCGACAAGATGCTTGCTTGCGCCGGGATGCAGTCGGTCCATCGCCATCAGCTCATCGGACTGAAGCAGGCGACTGAGCTCCTCAGGTGTCTTCACCCGCTCGATGCTGGCCGCCACTGCGGCGAACTCTGCTGACTCCAAGGCCTTCTTCAAGGTATCGCGACGGTCTTCCTTGCCCGGGAGGCTTTTCAGGCCGATGTCCAGCTGCGAGGCGGGAACATGAAAACGTCCGCTGCCCGGCTGAAGTCGAATGGCGTCCGCGAGAGTCTCGCCCGGCTTTAGCTCGACGTCGTACTCGATGTAAGGAGGAGGCTCATCAGGAGCCTTGCTTCGATCCAACGAAGCGCGAAGCCCCTGGATGCCGAAAAGAGTGCGCGCCTGCTGGTCAGGAATCTTCGACTCGAGGCTGACATCCATCGTGAAATCAAACTCCTCGACCGGCACGCGAATGCGAAACCTGTCTGAGAGCGCTTTTCCATCGGGACCTTTCCGGGCCTCGATTTCGGGCTTTCCAAACTTCAGCGTGGGAATTGCCAGGTTGCCGGCCTC
>JBIIXZ010000154.1:0-6383 GCA_044347055.1 Bdellovibrionia bacterium
CCTGATCCGAGGAGAAGCCCAGGCACGAACGATCGGCCCGAAGGCTCGACTGCTCGGCCGAGTGGTGCCGCGAGTCGTGATGAACCAGGTGTTTTATCCCGATCTCGAAGCCCTGGCCCATCCTGAGAAACGACGAGGAAAAACGGGTGAAAAACACGATGGACGCCTCCTTCCCTTCTGATCAGCAGCTCTTCGAGGCGGCCTGGATCCGCGACGTGCTGGGTCTGGCTGGCCACGGCTCGAGCAGCGCACGATTCAGCGGATTCACCACCGACTCACGCAAGATTCCGAACTCGGGAGTCTTCGTCGCCATTCGCGGCGAAAAGATGGACGGACACGAGTTCATCCCGGCGGCGATTGCTGCCGGTGCGACAGGCATCCTGGCTGAACAGTCGATCATCAATTCTCGAGGATGGACCCAGCAGTTTCCTTCCGTCGATTTCTTCGGAGTCGAGGACGTGCAGGCCGCCTTCCGCAGGCTGGCCTCCGCCTGGCGGTCGAAGTTCTCCATTCCGGTGATCCTGGTGGCCGGCGCCAATGGCAAGACCACGACCAAGGAGCTGCTCTCTGCGCTCCTCCACGGAAGGCACGAGTCGGTGCTCAAGACTCTCGGCAGCCAGAATGGATTTCTCGGCATCCCCATGACCCTCATCGAACTGCGTCCGCATCACGGAGCGGCAGTCATCGAGGTCGGAATCGACGAAATCGGAGCCATGGCCCAGCATGTTCCGATCGTGAAACCCACGCACACGGTCCTGACCGTGATCGGCCCCGAGCACCTCGAAAAGCTCATCGATGTGCCCACTGTCGCCCGCGAGGAATGCCTCGCCTTTCACGAGACGAAAAAGCGGGGTGGCACCTGCATCGTGAACCTCGATGATCCCTGGATTGCGCGCGAGCTTTCGAAATTACCGGGGTCCTGGAGCTTCGGCATCGACCAGGTGCCAGGATCACCCGGCGTTGCTGGAATCCATCGGACCGCCGGGGGCAGGAGCATGCTCGACATTGAGCTGAACGGAACCGAGCTCTCGCTCGAGGTTCCGCTGCCGGGACGGCACAATGCCCAGAACCTGCTCGCTGCCGTCGCCACGGCAGCCGCCATCGGACTCACCCCGCAGGAAATCCAAAAAGGCCTCTCCACCTTCGAAGGCGCCGAAGGGCGCTCCCAGATTCGTCCGCTGCCCTCCTCATCAGGCACGCTCGTCATCTGCGATTACTACAACGCCAGCCCCGTCTCGATGGGCGCTGCGTTTCAGCTGCTCGCAGAGACCGGAGCGCCGCAGGCCACTCGAATCGCCTGCCTCGCGGACATGAAGGAACTGGGCTCGGAAGAGCTTCGCTTTCACGCTGAACTCTCGCAGCCGCTGATAAGCTCGGGCGCCTCGGTGATCCTGCTTCACGGCTCGCGCATGAAATCGCTTTTCGATGCCCTGAAAAAATCGGGCTTCTCCGGAAGCCTTGCCCACTTTGATGACCTTCCGTCGCTTGCAGCCGAGGCCCGCAGGGCAGCGGCACCCGGTTCGGTCATCCTCATCAAGGGCTCGCGGAGCATGAAGATGGAAACCGTCTGGATGGAGCTCCAGAAACCATGAACACGCTTTCGGGCGGATTCCAGAGCATCCAGAAGTGCGCCACCCTGCTTCGATCGGGCGAGGTGCTCGGTATACCGACCGAAACCGTGTACGGACTGGCAGCCAATGCCTTTGACGAAAAGGCAGTGGCAAAAATCTTTGCGGCGAAGGATCGCCCCACCTTCGACCCGCTGATCGTCCATGTTGCGACCGGCTGGGGAAGCCTGCGCAAGCTCGACGAGCTGGGCATCACGGACAGCGCGCTGCTTTCCATCGAGGCCAGGTCCATCGCCGAAAAGTTCATGAAGGCCTTCTGGCCCGGGCCGTTCACCATGGTACTGCCGCGCGGCTCCAGGATTCCGGACCTCGTGACCAGCGGGCTCTCGACCGTGGGCGTCCGCATGCCCCGTCACACGATCACGCAGGACCTGCTCCGGACGCTCCAGCTTCCACTGGCGGCCCCGAGCGCCAATCGATTCGGCCGAATCAGCCCGACCACCTCGTCCGCAGTCGCGAGCGAGCTCGGCGGGCGCGTGCAGTACGTGCTGGAGGGAGGTCCCTGCGAAGTCGGACTCGAAAGCACGATCGTCCATATCGCTCCGGATGCGACCCTGACGCTGCTTCGTCCCGGAGCCATCTCGCGCGAAGAGCTCGCGCAAGTCAGCGGACGCGAAGTCGCCCTCGCGGACAAGACGACCACAGGAAAATCCTCGGCAGAGCTGGCACCGGGAATGCTGGCCAGCCACTACGCCCCAGGAAAATCGCTCACTCTTGGATCGATCGAGGACCTTTCATTGAAGCTCGCAGAGACGCCCGGAATCCGCTGGGGAGTGCTGCTCCTCGACCCGGCCTCCGAGTCGAGACTCCAGGAAAACTCGAAGTCGCGGGTGACGGTGGAGCGACTCTCCGAGGAAGGCGACTGGTCGGACTCCGCACGACGACTCTTCAGCACGCTTCGCAAGCTCGATGAGCTGGGCACCGTGGACCGAATGTTCGCCGAGGATCCGCGCACGACGACGCTTCCAGAACGACTGGGAGGCATGGCCGCTGCCATCCTCGACCGACTGACGCGCGCAGCCGCTCCTCGGCACTAGCCCGTCAGTCGCGAAAGCTTTCGAACCAGCGCATGGGCGAATCCCCGCGTCCCTGCGCCCGCACCACGAAGAGTCCGTTTCGCGACAGCCAGATGTCCGTGGTCACCTGCCGGCCGCGAATGACCTTGAGGGCCAGTCGAAGGCGGTCCTCTTCCCAACGCAGATTTTCGAGAAAATCGAGGCTGCTCCAGCCGTCCTCAAGCTGGTAGTCGGCCGGAGGAATCCCCTCCTCGCTCAATGCGTGAGCCTCCAGGAATGCCATGCTGGACCACAAGAAGAGCAGTCCGACCGCGGTTCTCTCCGCTCCATGAGTCGAGCTCTCGATCCGGGCAATCAGCTCGCTTTCAAAACCGGGATGCCAGCTGACCAGCACCAGTTCGCAGTCGAGTCCCTTTCTCAGTAGCTCCATCGGAGATGTGCTGGGCATCGTCCCTGGAGGTGCAAGAACTGGGAATGGAACAGTGCCTCGACTCAGCCCGTAGTTGTGGCGCGGCGCTCGTGTCGGGCGCGCCAGATTTCGATGACCGCAGGAAGGATCGAAAGCACGATGATGGCAAGGATCACCCACTGGAAGTTGCGCTTCACGGTAGGCAGGTTTCCGAACCAGAATCCCGCCACGACAAATCCGATGACCCAGGCCACGGCGCCCACGACATTGAAGGTAAAAAACCTGCGATAGGACATCCTGCCAATACCCGCCACGAAAGGCGCGAACGTTCGGATGATCGGAACGAAGCGCGCGAAGACGATCGTCTTGCCGCCGTAGCGCTCATAAAAATCATGGGTGCGGTCGATGTGCTGCTTGCGAATGGGCAGCCAGCCCCGATCGGACCAGTCGAGCAGCTTGGTGCCCATCTTCGCTCCGACCCAGTAATTGACCGCGTCGCCGAGGATGGCGGCCACGATCAACAGCACGAGCATGAGGGTGAGATCGAGCGGATATCCGCCGCCCGTCTGCGACAAAGACACCAGCGCTCCGGTAGCAAACAGCAGCGAGTCGCCCGGAAGGAACGGCGTGACCACGAGGCCGGTTTCGCAGAACACCACGGCAAAGAGCAGGAGGTAGAGGTAGGGCCCGAGCTGCGCGGCCCAATCGGCCAGATGCAGGTCCAGGTGCAGGAAAATGTCGATAAACTGGTGCAGCAATTCCATCGGTTCCCTCGATCAGGCGGTCGCCCAGGGAACGATCAAGCCTCGTCTTCGGATGCTTCCGTCGTCGACAATCCTTCCCGTGGCTTCAGAATATAACCGGCTCCGTACAAAGTGCGAATGGCATAGGTGCTGTCAGCCAGTTTTTTTCGAAGAAAGGACACGTGGGTATCGACGGTCCTCGGAGTCACGACCGCACTTTTCCAGATGTCCTCGAGGATCCGATCGCGCGAGAGAATCTGCTCGCGATTCTCCACGAAATACTCCAGGAGCTTGAACTCGAGCGCACTCAGCATCAGCGTGGCGCCGTTCACCGAAGCCTCCATCTTGGCACGGTCAATCGTGAGGTTTCCGAGCGTCATCTGCTGGCGCGGGGCCTGCTTTTCATCGAGCCTTCGAATCTTGGATTCGATTCTCGCGAGCACCTCATCGAGGGCAAACGGCTTGCTGACGTAGTCATCGGCGCCCATGCGGTAAGCCATGGTGCGCGCTTCCTGGTTGTCATGGCCGGTCATGATGATGATCGGGATGTCCCGGGTCTTTTCGCTCCCGCGAAGCGATGAGCAGACGGCAAGGCCGCTCTGCTTCGGCAGTCGCACATCCAGCAGGACCAGGTCCGGCAGATGGAGGAGCGCCAGGCGGATTCCGGTCTCACCGTCATTGGCGGTGAGGATCTCGTACCGATCCGAAAGCAGCTCGGAAAGAATTCCGGTGTGCGCCAGCTCATCATCGATAATCAGGATCGACCGCTTCTCGCTGGAAGCGTTCGCTGAGCTCATGCTTTTGGCGCCAAGTAGATTCATCGATTGAAAACCTGATTCCTTGATTTTCAATCGAAATACACGACAAATCAAAACAAAAGCCCTGCGCCTCCCATCGCCGGGAAACACAGGGCTTTTTAAAACCTCTCAGCCTTGGGTCATACCGGACACTGTCCGGAATACCGGGCTTGAACTCGGAACTTAGTAACGACCGCGTCCGCCGCCGCCACCGCCGAAGCCGCCGCGTCCACCGCCGCCGCCGCCGAAGCCGCCGCGTCCACCGCCGCCGCCGCCACCGCCGAAGCCACGGCCACCGCCGCCGCCTTCACGCGGAGCCATCGGGCGAGCTTCGTTCACGGTCATCGTGCGGCCGTCGTAGTCGGCACCATGGAACTTGGCGATCGCGTTCTGAGCTTCTTCGTCAGTGGACATTTCGACGAAACCGAAGCCCTTGCTGCGGCCGGTGTCGCGATCGGTGATGATCTTGGCAGAATCCACCTTGCCGCACTGAGAGAACGCTTCAACCAGCGCCTGCTCGGTTGCGGAATACGGAAGATTGCCAACATACAGTTTCTTACCCATGAGACCTCCTCAGTCGTGGGAACAGTGACTTGCGACCTCAGAGGCTGGGCACCACGCCCGGAATCTCAAGGAACTCGCAGCTTACCCTTGGGAGAGTAACATAGGGGAGCGGCAGTAGATAGGAAAAATTCCTGACTAAAATGGTGCGAGCGGCAGGGATTGAACCTGCGACCCTCGCCGTGTGAAGGCGATGCTCTCCCGCTGAGCTACGCTCGCATCCGAAAAGAAGAGAGGACGAGTCATAAACTTCGCGCTCCCGCATTGTCAATGACCGAGTGCTTCCTCTAAGGTGCTGAAATGTCCTCACGTCGATCCGTCTCCTCGGCCCTGGTAGTCGAGGCCAGCCTGGCCATGGCCTACGAGACCTGGATCGGACCGACCTACCTGAGCACGTGGGCCGGAACACTGGGCATTTCACGCGAATACCTTCCGTGGCTCACGGCACTTCCCGCGCTCGGTTCGCTCGGCCAGATCGCCGGCGTCCTGCTCTTCATTCGGGTGGCCCGAACAGTCTCGCTCAAGCACCTGTGCCTCACCCTGACCCTGCTGGCTCGCGCGCTCTGGCTCATCCCGCTGATTGCCGTGTTGACCGGTCAATTCACCGAAGGAGGACCGGAGGCCTGGGTCGGGCGGATCGGAATTCTGGCGGGCCTCAGTTCGGCCATTGGCCTGACGAGCACCTCGTTCTGGATGTCGTGGATGCGCGACTTGATCCCGCACGAGTCCGAAGGAAGATTCTGGGGAGGTAGAAGTCGCTGGGCCACCATTGGCGTCGTGACCGCGCACCTCCTCTCTGCGGCCTGGCTGCAATGGCGCCCGGGAGCATCCGGGTTCGGAATGCTGCTGGCACTGGCGGTTCTCTCGGCGGCCGGATCCATCTGGCTGTTGAGCCGAATTCCCGCAACTCCCCGGATCGTCCATCCCCCGCGGGCACGACAGGCTTTCGGCAAGCTGCTGCAGCCGGAATTTCGCGAGCTGCTCATTTTTGCAGGGCTGCTGCATGGGGCGATGTATTTTGCAGGACCGTATTTTCCGTACTACTTCACGCACGAAGTGGGACTTTCCGGATCCACGGTGGCGTTCTGGTCGCTGATGACCCAGGCAGGAGCATGGGCAAGCTCCGCCTTCTGGGGAAGACGCATGGACCGGCACGGAGGCGTGGCGTTTCATCTTTTCGGAAAGCCCGTGTCGATCCTTCGACTCGGAACGATGCTGATGGCGCTCTC
>JBIIXZ010000155.1:0-6338 GCA_044347055.1 Bdellovibrionia bacterium
CGCGTCCGTACCCTTCGTAATCCTCGTCGAAGCCGTTGATCGCTTCGAGGTCATTGCGAGCGACGGAATAATTACATCCCTTCAGGTCCACGACGCGGTCCATTCCCAGGCGTTTTCGCAATGACGCGCTTCCGATTCTCAATGCGCGCTGGATGAACTGGCTGTCGCCGCGGACTCCACTCCAGACCAGCGCGGGTCGAGGGTGGTCGAAGTAGCCGCTTCGTACCTGATGGGGGGTCAGGGTCGAGCTGATTTTTGGACCGAGCTCCACGCGCCTGCCGGCAAGGTAATGGCCGGGTTCCTGCTGCTCGACATGGTCGCGCATGAAGTGGCGATGCGGGACGCAGTCACCATCCAAAAATACCATCGTCTCGCCCCGTGCGCGTCGGAGGCCCTCGTTTAATATCCGGCACTTTCGGAATCCCTGGTGCTCCTGCCAGACATGAATTACCGGAAACGGCGCGGTATTCTGGAATTTTTGTATCAGCTCTCGGGTTTCCGCTGCTGATCCGTCGTCACAGAGGATCAGTTCAAAATCGGACATGCTCTGGCGCTCCAGACCCGCAAGGACCAGTTCCAGATGCCGAGGCATGTCGAAAGTCGTCACAAAGAGCGAGGCGCGTAGGGCTTTCATGGCTGGCGAATCAACTTGAAGCTCTTGTACTCGAAAAGCCGGATTCCTGTCATGCGTTCCAACAGGTCCAGCGGAATCTTAGTCAGATCTTTTCGTCCCAGGGCCAGCGGAGAGTTCTCGAAATCCCAATTCCAGTTTTTCTCGCGGATCCGAGCATGCATGGTGGACGGATGCGTCTCGTTGAAGCGCCGGAGGCCCCAAATCCGCTTGTACCTGTAGTTGTCGCCGGTGTGCGGGGTTCCATCGGGCTTTGACGAATCCTTGCCATGATACAGAGAATCCATGAAGGCGGTCTTCTCCTTCATGGCGTCTGGCGTGCGTACCCATCCATAATGGAAGATCCGTGAATGGGCGCGGATGACCCGCGGTTTGGATCCGTCGGCAAGCCGGAAGCTCTGGGCATCTCCAACGCTTCGGGCCCCCGAGGCGCGCTTCACGGCGCGGACCTCGCGACGATAGGCGCTGCGAGAGTCCTGGACGATGTCGTAGCTTCCGTAAAAGTGGCGGTAGTCGAAGAGAAGCCCGTCCACGTCGGGGCGCTCTAGTCCTGCGAGCATTGCCTCGCGAATCGAGGGGTAGTCCTCCTCGTGGAGCACTTCATCGGCCTGGAGGTACAGGCACCAGTCGCCGGTGCAGCGCTCGAGCGCAAGGTTGGTCTGGTCTGCGAGGATTCGTCCACCGCGTCTTTGCTCCGGATCGTCCAGAGGCCAGATGCTCTCAAAAAGCCGGATCTTTCCCGCGCCTTCACTCTCGGAAAAACGTCTCAGATTCTCAAGGGTGGCATCGTCTCCGACGCCGACATTCACAAAAACCTCGTCGACCACCGGCAGGAGCGAACGGAGCGACTCCAGGTAGGGGTAGTCGAACTGCTCGCCGTTTCGAATGATGAAGAAACCCGAGACCTTCACTTCATCACCTGTCGGCAGGCCGCAAAGACCGCCGTCGGATCGATCTCCGTCATGCACCGATGTTTTTCGAGCGAACAGTGTTGGAGCGAGCACCAGGCGGGGTATCCCGGAGGGTTGTCCCTGCGACACTGGAGCGAGTCGATGTAAAAGTATGGGTGTCGGTCTCGGGGATAGACATGCCACTCGAGCGGGTCTTCAGGACCAAAGACGCTGACAGTGGGCAAACCGGATGCTGCAGCCACATGCTTTACTCCGGAGTCGTTGCCCGCATAAACCGACGCCTGGCTGAAAACCGCGGAAAGCAGGCGAATCGAGGGATCGTGGAGATGCGAGATCCGATTTTTGTCGCCCATGAGTTCGAATACTTCCGCCGCCTGGGCAGATTCTCCAGGACCGGTGACCAGGAGGATGCTGCCGCCCATCTCCCGCCAGAGCGTGGCGAGCTTTGCAAAACTGGGGGCAGGCCAGCTCTTGGTGGGACGGGTTGCACCCAGGCCAAGAGCGAGGATGGGGCGCTGGAGCTCCAGGCTGGACATCGTGCGAAAGCCTTCATCCATCTCGCTGGGTTTCAACGTAACGAATGGCAGGTATTTCGATGAGGGAACGGAGACGCCGAGTGCTCGGATGGCGTCGAGATCCTTTTCCAGCACGGACTTGATGACTCCCTTGTCAGGAATTTCAACCGTGGAATAGCGATCCTTGTCCTTGCCCGAATGGAAATGGATCGATCGGACGCGGGCCCCCGTGGCAAAGGCGAGGGTGGAGCTGGAGGGACTGGCGTGGAAGTTCACGACGCAGTCGAACTCTTCTTTTCGAAGCTTTAGGGCGGCGCGGGCAATGGCGCGGGCCCGTGCCAGGCGGTCCTGATGGCGGTCCACCGGCCAAATGCGGCTGACCGCGGGATGATGGATCAGGAGAGGAGCCCAGGGAGTGGAGACCGCAACATGGATCTGCGTCTCCGGAAAGGCATCTTTCAATGCTTGAAGCGATGCGGAGAAAACGACCGTTTCACCGAGCGAGCGAAGCTTGATGGCGAGCAGTTTCTTGGGGCGGGTCATGAAGGGCTTCATCTCTGTTGAGATCATACCGACTTACCCGCTTCAAAAACAAACCCCCGCTGGGAAATTTCCCAGCGGGGGTTTGAATCATCCTGAAAGAAAGGATTAGTGGGCAGCCTTGTCGCCGTGGGCTTCAGCAGCCGGAGCAGCTTCAGTCTTCTGCTCGGTGGTCTTCTTGGCCTTCTTTTCCTTCTTGGCCTTTGCCTTCGGGGCTTCAGCTGCGTGGTCTGCAGCGTGATCAGCGGCCGGAGCTGCGGCAGCCGGAGCTGCAGCAGGAGCGTGGTTGTCTGCGAAAGCGCTGACGGAAGCGAGGGCAACAAGGGCAACAATGATCTTCTTCATGAGAGTTCTCCTTTGATGACTCTGATTAAAAGACGAGCCGGGTGCCGGCAGCAAACTGGATCAGCATTTCATGTCATGGATTGTTGAAAGTGCAACGGTGCTGAAATTTGCAACAGTCGAAACGTCAAAATTTTGAATCCAGGGCGTAAATGTGCCGAATGTCAATGTGCTGGAATCGCAGGTGCTTGAGCTTCATTGCCGCAAGCTGAAGGATCAGCTTGGTCTGGCGATTGCGGTCCTGGTGGCGGACCTTTTGGATTTCCTTTTCGATGAAGGCGCTCATTTCAACGGGATGGAAGCAAAAGCCCCTGGAGAACTCGTAAGTTCCGCGAAACGGAATCAGTCGGGCCTCGAAGACGTCACCGCGCGTAAAGCCCTGGTTCATGTCCGTGTCATTGACGGTGTAGGTCTTGCGCGAAAAGAGGTCCTGCACCACCAGCCCCTTGCCAAACCAGGCCACTCGCTTCAGCCGGAAAATCGAATGAATGGTTCGACAGAAATCGGCGTAAATCGATAGCTCTTCGTTGGACAGTCGATCCTTGTTTCGGCGGTAGAAGTACTTGATGGGGGGCAGGTCCACTCCCGGAAGGTCGCGCTCGAAAATGTACCAGTCCATGAAGATGCACATCCGCTGCTCGAATTCGGAGTCATCTTCGTAGACGATTCCGGCCTTCTCGAAGAATTCGTGTTTTGCCCGATACACTTCGGAGTAGTACTCACCCGTGCTGAACTCTTCGATGATCGGATCGAGGTATTTCTGGTACATCATGGATGTGGTTTATGCCCGGTGCTGTCGCTGCTCCCGGATTCGTTCCATGAACCGGTCAAACAGCGACTCGGAATCATGAGGTCCGGGGCATGCTTCGGGATGGTATTGCACCGAAAACGCCGGAGCAAGGCCGGAGCCGGGATTCCACTCGATTCCTTCGACAGTTCCATCGTTCAGGTGGCGATGCGTGATCCGGACTGACGGCGGCAGTGTCGCAGGATCCACTGCGTAGCCATGGTTATGCGAGCTGATTTCGACTCGCCCGGTGGTCGAGTCCAGCACGGGCTGGTTCGAGCCGCGATGCCCGAACTTGAGCTTGAAGGTCCGGGCCTCCAGGGCCTGGCAAAGGATCTGATGTCCCATGCAGACGCCGAAGATGGGAACTTTTCCGAGGATCGAGCGGACGCTCTGAATTGCCGGAAGCGCGATCGACGGATCTCCGGGACCATTCGAGAGGAAAACTCCATCCGGGGCTCTTCCGCCGTGATCGAGGATTTCATCCACTGAAGAGTAGGCCGGCAGGACGCGAATGTCGCAGCTCCGTTTTTCCAGCATGCGGAGCAGACCGTGCTTCGCGCCAAAGTCCAGCGCGGTGATTCGCATCCTGCCGCGTTCTCCCGAGCCGATCGTGTAAGCCTGTTTCGTGCTGACTTCTCGAATCAGGTCGCGACCTTCAAAGGGCGGCAGGCCCGAAAAGCTCGCTGCCAGGGCGTCTACCTGTTCCAGCGGGCAAATCAGCCCTCGGACGGCACCTCGAGATCGCAGGTGCAGGGTGAGGGCGCGCGTGTCGACGCCGGTCAGCAGCGGAACGCCCTGTTCTTGAAGAAATGCCTCCAGAGTGCGGGACTTGCGCCAGTGAGGCACGTCGTCGGAGAGCTCCAGGATCACCAACCCTGCGCACCAGGCTCTCAGGCTTTCCGAGTCCTCGTCATTGATGCCGGTATTTCCGATCTGCGGCTGGGTCATGCAGATGATCTGACCGAAGTAGGAGGGGTCCGTCAGGATCTCCTGGTATCCCGTCATTCCGGTATTGAAGACGACTTCGCCGTATCCTCGATCATTCTTCCAGTCGATCGCTCCACCGGAGAGCAGGCCCGGAAAACGAGTTCCATCCTCCAGGACGAGCACGGCCTGTCTCTGTGTCATGGCATTTTCCTTTCCGTTGAAAAGACGGCTTTTCCGCCAACAAAGGTCTGCTCGACCCTGCCGACCAGTTTGGAGCGTCCCGACCCGGCAAGATGGGGAGAGTTGCGGCTTCTCGAGGCATTGCTTGCAGGAGTGAACTCCCAGCGGAGCTCCGGATCGATCACGCACAGGTCCGCCGAGGAGCCCGGTGACAGCGTGCCATGAGGAATGCCCAGCACCCTTGCAGGAGCCGAGGTCAGGCTCTCCAGCCAGCGCATGAGCGGGAGTCGCCCCGTCCTCACCAGCTCCAGCGTGAGCGGAACGACGGTCTGGATGCCGATGATGCCGTTGGGTGTCTGGGCGAACGGAGCGGATTTTTCGAGCACGGAATGTGGCGCGTGGTCCGTGGCAATTAGGTCAATGGTGCCATCGGAGAGTCCGTCGATCAGTGCCTCGACGTCGGTCCGAGCTCGAAGCGGAGGGGCCATCTTGCAGTAGGTGTCGTAGCCCAGCACCGCGGAATCATCGAGGAGCAGGTGGTGGGGCGTGACTTCGGCAGTGATGGGCAGGCCTTCGGCCTTGGCCCGTCGCACATGATCGAGGGCAAGCTTCGTCGATAGATGCGCGATGTGCACCCGTGCTCCGGTCAGGCGGCAGAGGGCAATCTCGCGCGCGACCATGATTTCTTCCGAAGCCGCTGGGTTTCCGGGAAGGCCGAGGCAAAACGAGTGGGGGCCTTCGTTGACGCAGGTTCCCTCGCTCAGGTGCCAGTCCTCGGCATGCGAGATGATGGGTACATTGAAGGAGGCGGCATACTCCATGGCATGCCTCATCAGCCGCGAATTCATGACGGGCATTCCGTCATCGCTCAGTGCCACCGCGCCTTCGGCAACCATGCTGCCGATCTCGGCAAGCTCCCTGCCTTCGAGCCCTCGAGACACCGCGCCGATCGGAAATACGCGAGCAAATCCAGCCTCGCGGGCGCGGTCGAGGATGAACCGGGTGATCGCTGCGTGGTCGTTCACCGGCTTGGTGTTGGCCATGCATGCAACCGAAGTGAATCCACCGGCAGCGGATGCAAATGTTCCGCTGGCGATGGTTTCCTTGTGTTCGAATCCCGGTTCGCGCAGATGCACGTGGGCGTCGATCAGTCCGGGAGTGAGCCATTTTCCTGAAAGATCCGCCTCTGCCACGCCTGCCTGAGGCGGGATTTTTCCAGACGGCTCGACCGCGCGAATCCTTCCCTCTTCGACCCACAGATCGCCACGGGCGAGGTCCAGGTTGCTGGAGGCATCGAGAATGCGTGCATTCCGAAGGATCATGATTCCAGCCTCCCAAAAGCACGAAGGAGCGCGGCCATGCGCACGTAAATTCCGGCGTTCACCTGCGCAAGAATCCTCGAGCGCGGATCGTTCATGGCGTCGATGCTGATCTCGAGGTCGGGGTTGGCCGGGCCGGGGTGGAGAATCAGCGCGTCATCGCGCAGGAGCGAAAGCCGTTCG
>JBIIXZ010000020.1:0-20276 GCA_044347055.1 Bdellovibrionia bacterium
ACCGCGCGCGACAGGCCCGGAATCTTGGCAGCTCCTCCGGCAAGGATCACATACGTGATCGGCGCCCCGGAAGATGAGGCCATGTAGAAATCCAGGGTGCGCTTGATCTCGCGGCCCAAGTTCTCGGACATGACGTTCATCAGGTCACTGACTTCTTGTGGCACCGTGCCGCCGGCTCCGGTCTTGAGGGCCTCTGCATCGGCAAACGAGACTCGAAGATGCTTCTGGATCTCCGCCGTGAGGTTCTGGCCCCCCAGCGCGCTGTCCTTGGTGAAGACCGGAACTCCATCCTTCACCACCACGAGCTTCATCGCCGTCGCGCCGATATCCACCACGACGGCGGACTCTCCCGGCTGCAGCGGGTAATTGGCCTCGAACGCATTCTGAAGAGCAAAAAAATCCAGATCCACGACGGCAGGCTCCAGTCCTGCGTCCTCGACACAGGCCATGTAGGAATCGAGGATGGACCGTTTCACGGCAATCAGAAGGACATCGGCGTTGCCATCCTTGCCCTTCGACAGAAGCTGGTAGTCCATGACGACTTCGGAAACATCGAAAGGCAGGTACTGCTCGGCCTCCCAGAAAACCTGATCCTGAAGCTCCTTCATGTTCGGAACTTCAAGCTGCATGCGCTTGAGGATCACCGAATTTCCGGAAAGCGAGATGCAAACCTGGCGGCTTTGGAGCTTCACCTGGCTCAGAAGGGTTTTCATGCTTTCGGTGACCGCCACCGGGTTCACGATCTCACGGTTGACGATGCAGTCCTGCGGCAGTGCGACCATGCCGAAGTGCAGGAGTTTCCAGCCGCTCTTGCCCTTTTTCAGTTCGATGAGCTTGATGGAGGACGAGCCAATACTCAGGCCGATGGCGCTCTTTGCGCCACCGCCGCCCAGTCCTTTGAAAATTCCAGACAATGCTCCGCCCATCCCTGGCCCTCAAATGTCATCCGGACGAACGGGCAACTCCTGCCGCCCCGCCGGGACATTTCTTCATAGTGTAAAATTCTACAGGACCGCCTGAAACGTTCAACTACTGGAAACTATTCGAAGGAAATTTCCGCGGACGGTCCGCGCAACAGGACGCTTGCCACCCGTTCGGGCGCCAACTCACTGACAGGGCCGATCATGAACCCGGCAAGATCCAGGTCTCCCGGTGTTTGGAGGCTTCCGTTCAATGGATCGTAGCAGAACTCATCGAGAAGACCCGGAATGCCGAGCTCCTTGCCTCGTTCCGCGCGAACCCAGCCCAATCGCCCTCTCGCAGGATCGGACTCCAGCAGGACCAGGTCCTGTGCGGGTGTGAACAGTGGCGAGGCACAGTGCGGGCCCCACTCGAGGCCCAACGCTAGAGCTCGGGTCGGATGAACGCGAACGCGGAAGGCCTGCTGCCGCTCTCCGGCTTCGCGCTTGAGCCCATTAAGCTTCTGCCCGAACTCACGCGAAGCCTTCAGCGCTTTCCACTGCACTCCGCGGTCCATGACTACGGGAACGGCAGAGAGGACGAGAAATGCCAGCAGGGCCCCAGAGATCCAGATCCGTCGAATCTTCCGGGCTCGGGCTTCGATCTTCTCCCAGAGTTCATAGTGCTCCCACTCCGCCTGGGACCACCTCTCCTCGGCTTGATCAGTTTCGTGGATCGGGCACATGATCAGAGTTGTACCGGAAGACCCAGCACATCTCCCAGCAGATAAACATACAGGGCCCCGATGACGAGGAACGGTCCGAACGGAATGGCCACCGCCATGAGCGAATCCGTCTGTCCGCGCCGCTGAAGGACGAATGCGTAGCTGAGCCCGATCAGGCTGCCCGCCAGCGAGCTGATCAACACCACGTGAAACACGCCGGCCGGCCCGAGGTAGGCTCCCATCATGGCCAGCAGCTTCACATCTCCACCGCCCAGCCCGATCTTGCCCTTCCATCGGTAATAGAACCACGACATCAGGAAAAAGACGCCGTACCCCAGGAGCGCTCCGAAGACCGCGCTCCAGAGCCCGAAGCCAGGCACCCAGTACGCGGTCAGGAGCCCCAGGACGAGGCCGCCGAGACTGAGCTCGTCCGGTATGATCCGGTGATCGATATCGATGAAGGTGATGGCGAGCAGCATCGCCACGAAGGGCCAGTCACGCGCCACGAGGAGCCAGCTCGGCGGAAATTTCATCGCCACGGCGAGGAAAAGCACCGCGCAGAGCAGCTCGACCACCGGATACCGGACCGAGATCGAAGCGGAGCACCTCCGGCACTTGCCTCGAAGCAGGAGGTAGCTCAGCACAGGAATATTGTCGTACCAGGCGATCGGCTGCGAGCACGAGGGACAGCGGCTGGACGGCCGGATGATGGATTCACCGTGCGGAAGCCTCGCAATCACGACGTTCAGGAAACTTCCGATGATCAGCCCGAACACGATGACAAAGGCCTTCCAGAGCCAGTCCGGCAGTTGCGAGATGGTCGATGACATCATCATCAGGATTCCTTTCGCTCCAGGAACATTCCGGCCGAGCCCAGGAGCACCACGATCCAGACGCCGGCATAAGCAATCGAGGTCAGCACGAACGACCCCGGAACGGCAATTCCGTAGCTGACTTTCAGCCCGAGGTTGAAGTGTTCGAAATTGGGAAGGACGGTGGCCAGGGAGTCGAGCAGGAAGCGAAAAGCACCCGGATCCTGCCTCGCTGCGAGGAGCCGAACCTGCGAGACATTCACTCCAATCAGGTACAGGCCGAGAGCCATCACGATGGAGAGCGATGGTGTCGAGAACGACGAAAAGAAAATGGCCAGCGCTGCAAGCACCAGCGACTGGAATGCCAGGAGCCCCAGGGCCTGGTAGAAGGTCACTCCCAGGAGTGCCGCCCCTTCCGGCAGAAGGCGCATCACGAGCACGAAGCCGGTCGAGAGCACCATCGAATTCAGGACCAACACGATGGCCACGCCGACATACTTGCCCACCAGAAACTCGAGCCGAGAAATCGGGCGCGCCAAGGCGATGAAGATCGTGCGACGGTCAAATTCACGGGCAATCACCACCGCGCCAGCAAGGATTGCCAGGAATGCCCCGCTGAAGGCCATTCCGAAAATGCCGAAATCAAGGAGGATCCTCTCCGGCCGAATGAAGCTCAGGCGTGAAACCAGTGCTCCCAGAATCAAGAGCGAGCCGCTGATGATCAGAGCCCCATAGAGGACCCGGTCGCGAAGGATTTCTGAAAAAGTGACCCGGGCGATGGCGAGCACTGCCCGAAGAGAAGCCTGGAATCGTCGCATTCGAACCAGAGTGTGTCGCGTGCCCGCTTTTGCATCAATGCTCTTTTTTGACTACACTCGAGGATCAACGGGGTACTGATGCTCGAAATCCGAAATATCCAGCAATGGTTCCGCACCGGCTTCTGGTTGAAGCCGGCGACGATCCTTCACGGAGTGTCGCTGGATGTTCCGGAAGGATCAATCACGGGCTTTGTCGGCCCGAACGGAGCTGGAAAAACCACGCTGATCCACATCATCACCGGAATCCGCCGTCCCCGTTCCGGAACCGCGACCTGGAAGGGCATCCCGATGCACCAACGCGCGGGTCGGGCCCGAATCGGCTACCTTCCCGAACGGCCCTACTTCCATGAGCACCTGACCGGACGCCAGCTGCTGCATTACTTTGGCCGGCTCTCCGGACTTTCCGATGGCGCCATTGCCGAGCGCGCCCCCCGACTCCTGTCGCGCGTCGGACTGAACCCTGCAGGAGATCGTCCGCTCCGCACCTATTCGAAGGGAATGCTCCAGCGCATCGGCATCGCTCAAGCGCTGATCCATGAGCCCGAGCTGCTGATTCTCGATGAGCCGATGAGCGGACTGGATCCGCTGGGACGAGCCGAAATGAAACAGCTCATCCATGAACTGGGCAGCGAGGGTCGGACGGTTTTTTTCAGCTCGCACATCATTCCGGATGTCGAAGCCGTCTGCGACCGCGTGGCCCTGATCGACCAGGGGCGGATCGTCAAGAGTGGAAGACTCTCGGAGCTCGTGTCGCAGCAGGACGGCACGACGCGAGTTCGCTTTTCGTTCATCGACGCAAGTCCGGTGCGGAGCTTTCCTTTCGAAGTCGTCTCGGAAGCTGACGGGCACTACTCCGCGTCGATCGGCACCAAGGAGGTGACGGCAGCCCTTGAGCGCCTGATCGCATCGGGCGCACAGATCCAGTCCGTGGAGCCGAAGCACTCCTCGCTCGAGAGCTGGTTTCAGCGCGATCGAATGTAAGATCCCAGGCAGGTTTCACGGTACTCGCCGATGCGAGGCCAGCTACGAGAAGCATCCAGAGCTTCGGCGGGCTTCCAGCCGCGCTCCTTGCAGCGCTCGTCGATTTCCTGGGGCGTCCAGAAAGAGAGCGCGACCCCCATTCCCGGTGCTGAATCCTTGGAGCACACGATCACCTGGATCCGATCCTCGGCGGTCAAGGTTCGCCCCACGGGCACGAGCCGATCACTGAGCTGGATGCTGTCGCGTGCGGCCACCGAGCGGAAAAACTTCTGGCCATTCAGCCAGACGCGCAGGCTGCGCCCACCACCCAGGACCAGCACCGTCTTTCCGGCCTGGCGCTTTCGCTCGGCTGCTGAGGGTTCGACCAGCGCGCACGACACTCCGTCTCCACCCGTTTCTCTGCCCGATTTCAGCCCGAGGGCTCGAACGATCGCCCCGTAGCGCATGTCGAGGTAGGCCGACTGCACGCGGGGCACTTCAATGCCGGCGAGCTCGCGCTCCAGATGCTCATGCCAGGTCACGAGCGGCTGATCGCCTTTCGACTTGGCGGAAAGCGGAGTCAACGCATCCGCCTCGCGACCGGAACCGGAAACCAGAAGCGGCTGCCCCTGCCACTCGAGCACAAAATGCGGATCGCGCGTGGGCATGAGCTCAAAGAGATTCTCGACTCCTTCGGTCGGCTCTCCGACCTTCGGAAAGATCCGCTTGAAGTTCAGGTCCGAGCTGAGCTGCGCGTTCACATCCGGATAGCGCGAGAGCACGTAGCGCGACCGCGTGAGTGACTGGATCACGCCCCACGGATCAGGAACTGAACCACTTCGAAGCATCCAGCGAACGGAATGCAGCCGCTTGTCGCGCGATTCGAGGAACGAGGGATCGAGGATGTCCAGGAACTGAAAATCCGGACGAGCGTAGTAGACATAAGGCGTCTGGTCCCACTCGATGTTGAACAGGTGCGTACGCTCCTGCTGGTTTTCTGATGCAGCCGGAAGCGCGCGTAGATCCGAAACCATCTTTTCCAGGCGTTCGCCACGCTTGGCCGGGTCAACGCTCTCTCGCAGCGTGATTGAAAGCTGGGTCATCCTCGGAATCGCCGCAAGCGCGAGGCCCACGAGGAAAACCGTGGTCCTTCGTCGGCTCTTGCCAAACGACTGTGCCACGAAGGCCATGAGCACCACTCCGATCGGAATGGCATACTCCAGCGCCCGAGGGTTCTGGGCGGCGAGAGTCAGGAACACGAACGCACTTGCCCAGAGCCAGAGAAAATCCGACCTGCGCACGAACTCGCGCGCCTTCTCCACGCCCAGAAGCACGAGGAACGGGCTCGACACGAGGATGTAAAAATAAGGCAGGTGCAGCCTCAGGAATTTTTCCGTCGACCACGGAAAGAGCTCTACTCCAAAATCGAGCTTCGACTTGTTGGCCTCGAAGAGCGCGATGACGGCGTGGCGAAAGCTCATCCAGAGGTTCCACGGAAAATGCGGATGCGCGATCAGGCCAGTGAGCAGGCCGAGAGCGCCCCACACCACGAGCCGAAGCTTGGGCGATTTCCACTCCAGGTCCACCGCATAGAAAACCCCCATGACGACCAGTGGTACGTAGAAGCTGTGATAGCTCCACGAGTAGAGCACGCCGAAAATGAAGAGCCCGACGGCAGACCTATGGAGCAGCGAGAACAAAATGCCGCAGAAGAACAGGATTGCGAGCAGATGTGGCCTTAGCATGCTCAGGCGGATCAGAAGCCACGGATCGGTGAGGACGAAGAGGGCGACGATGAAGGTGGCGATTGCCGGGCGGACATAGCGCTGGGCCAGGAGCGAGAGCACGATCAGGATGCTGGACGCCGCGATCGGGATGATCTTCAGCACTCCCGCATCGCCGCCCCACGCATAGAGCCAGCGATTGATGAAGTGGAACAGAAATTCCTTGTCCGGAAAGACCCGATCCCAGCCGAGCCCGGTGATCTGCGGAATCTGTTTTAAAAACCAGCGGCCCGCCTCAACGGTCTCGCGAGCCAGCGCGAGGTGAAAGTACCGATCCGGATCTCCGACCCCGATTCCTCGAGCAAAGCGGTAATGAGCGAAAAAATAAAGAAGAACGCACGTTGCCGCCCCGAGCAGAGCCGCCCGCCACTTGCCATCCTTGAGCCAGTTCATGGCTCGACCATTTCACGGGGTTACCTGGTCTGCAAGGCGGGCATCGCGAAATCACCGATGCAGCTGAATCGCGGGCGTCCGACGACCTTCCAATCACGGCGGTCGTCGAGGGTCTCGGGTGGAGACCAGCGCTTCCGCTCGCAGAGGGCGTTAAGCTCGGCCTCGCTCCAGAACGAAATCGACATGCCCATCACGGGCGAGGTTTCCAGGGAACACACCATCAACTCGAAGCGATCGGAGGCCGTAGCCGGCTCACGAAGGTCAACGAGTTGCGAGCTCATCAGCGGCTCTGCTGGCATCTGAATGGAGTGGTAGAGCGGGCGACCGTTTCTCCAGATACGGACATTCCGCCCTCCTCCAATTGCCAGAATGGTCCTACCCTGGAGTCGCCTCAGCTCGTCAGCGGGCAGATGCGCTACGGCGCATCGCATGGTTCGTGCGCCTGCCTCATCCAGGGAACGTTCCTGCGAGAACCGCTTCGATAGATCATGATAAAGCGGCCGCTCTGGCGCCGAGACGGACTCTGAGGACAGCAGCTGGAATCCGCTGGATTTCGGATCGAGAAGTCCAAAGCGCTCTACAGGCAGCCCGGCTGCACCTCGGATCCGACCATCGAAGGAAACAAAATTTCGGCGGACCTCGCGATTCAAACGATAGAGTGCAATCTCTCCCCAGCCCTCCCTCAGGCTTCGCGGGTGTATTCGCTCGAAGTGGGGGTCCTGCTCCAGTCGCTTTCGCAAGGATTCATTTCGGGTCAGCAGGTAATCTGCCTGCCACCGATGGACCAAGAATCCGAAGACATCCACCATTCGACCCTGGGCAATGGCCAGCCTCGCCTCGTGAAGTTCTCGGTCATGCTGGGCCAGAAAGCTCGGATCGAGAAGATCCACAACACGGGCATCAGGCAGTGCGTAGAGCACCTGAGGCGATGCATCCCACTCCACATTGAAGATCCGGGGGTGTGCTTCAGGAAGTCCCTTTAGTATTTCGAATAGGCGGTTCTGCTCGGGCGACTGCGCCGACGAGGTCGGCAGCCGCCATGGCTTGGCCCCTCCGGTCAACAGAGCGGACGCTACCAGCGAGGCTGCAAGAATCATCAGGCTTGCTCGTCGCTGCCGCACGCCGATCCATTGGACGAAGAGCGACCCGGAAAGAACAATCACGAGCGGAAGCAGGTACTCTTGTGCCCGAGGACTTTGCATCGAGAGCACGAAAAATATCCCGCAGAGCACCAAGATCAGCCGATGACTTTTCGCAAATGAGGGATTCAAGACCAGCTCGCGCACACCGAGCGAGAGCGCCACGAACGTACCCAGATGATGCAACAGGAACTGGTTCGTCGCCCAAGGATAAAGCTCCATCCCGAAGTTCAAACTACCGCCCGGAGCCTCGAAAAGTGCGATCTGCAGGTGTCGCCAGCCCATGATGACATTGCCAGGAAAGGACGGGCTGCCGAGGCTGCCGACCAGAAGTCCCAAAACGCCCGCACCGAGCAGCTTCCAGTGCTTCGGGTGGCGTTCGAAAAGAACAGCAGCCACTGGAAGGATCAGTGGAAGGTAAACGGCGTGGTAGGACAGAGCGAAGGCCGCCGACACAATGAGCACCCCCCAGCGACTTTCACGCCGAAGCTGGTGGAGCAGGATGAAAAAAAGAACGATCGCCAGGCCATGGGGCCGAAGCATCGACAGGCGACGAAAAAGCCACGGCTCGAGAAAGACTCCAAGCGTCGCCAGAAATATAGCGGGACGGAAGCTCCGCCCTCCCGCATGAGACTGAATCAACCTGGCGAGAACGCCAATCAGTACGAGGACGAGAATTGCCGGAAGCAGCAAGACGGCGCCCTCGCCTCCCCAGCGCTGCAGGAAGCCGGTAAGCACATGAAAGAGAGGTTCTTTGTCGGGAAAGAAGTCCGACCAGCCCAGGGCATCGACACTCGGAAGCTTCTGCGGGAAAAGTCCTGAGGACGACGCCCACTCGCGGGCCAGCATGAGGTGATAGTAGCGGTCCGGATCTGAACTCGCCCTGGTTGCCAGCCAGCACCAGTACAGAACTACGGCCGGAGCAACGATGCTCAACAGCAGTAAAAAAAGACGGAGGCCGAGCGTTCCTCCCCGAGCCGGGATCGACATCACATGATTTGGGCCGGTGGATTAAAGCTGCGGACTCGGATTCAGCAGGCGCTGGTCCTGATCCACCGTCCACTGGTCGACTGCTCCAGCGCGACCCGAGACATTTCCAGCCGCACCGGCTGTAAAGTTCTGGGTGTTCATGCTGGTGGCAGGAAGGCTATTCACCGCTACCGGATTCACGACTCCGACGAAGTGGGTGTTTCCGTCAGAGGCATTGCAGGTTACCGAACCAGAATTGTTCATGCCGGCATCGAAGTTACCGAAGCCGATCGTATACCGGCGCTGCTGGCCCGAGGCTTCATAACCAATCTGCGCAAGGCAAGGACTGTAGGTGCTGCCTTCGACGTAGTAGGCCTTCTCCACTGTGTAGATTCCACCCAGATTGACCTTCGCTTCGGACTGCTTGGCGCGCGAGGAGAACTTCGAGTACTGCGGAATGGCAATCGTGGCGAGGACACCGATGATGCCCACGACCACCATCAACTCAATCAAGCTGAAACCTGCAACTCGGGCATTCTTGAGGCTCTTCATCGATATCTCCACGCGGTTCGAAAGTTTCTTTCAGTCTAAACTCAGGCCCTTGAAAAACAAGCGATTGTTCCGTCTACTGAAAATCTGATGACTGCGGCCAATCCGGTCAGTGTCAAAATTTTGGACAAGGGCCTTCGAGAAGTGCTGACAGTCTCGCTGCTTGCGCTCGGCCTGTTTCTGGCCGCCCGCCTGAACGACACTCTCCGCGTCTGGGATGTGCCTGTCGTGCTGCCGCCAGACGAGGCCGAGCAGACCCTGAACCCCCGGACCGCCGAAATCCTGAGCTTCGGTCATGTTCCTGCGGTCGTCGATGCACTGGTCGTGAAAGCGATCTCAGACCCGGCCATTGAGCCCGTCAGGCCCGGAACCCACCCGCCGCTCTTTTACGAGCTGGATCTCGCCACCCAGCTCGACCCTCATCAATTCGAACTCTACTGGATTGCCGGCAGCCTCCTCTCCATCATTCGGTGGGATGGGTCTGGCGCAGCCCTCCTTCTCGACCGCGCCCACGAGATCATCGCCACACGAAGTTTTCCAGAACCGGGTTTTCAGGAAAAATACTGGAGCTACGCGTGGCAGCTGGAGCTCATGCGCGGGTACACGGCGCTCTTCGAGCTTCAGGACTTCGCCAAAGCGCGCGAGTCTTTCGAGCTCGCCTCGCAGCTTCCGGGAGCCCTTCCTTTTCTGGGATCACTGGCTCGACGACTCGAAACCCGTGAGGGACGCATCGAAGTGGCGGCTCGCACCCTCGCGAGCCTGCTCCGACGAAAGAACGCCCCCGCCGTCCAGCAGACTCTTGAAGCTCGGTTCCGCGAAGTGCAGCTGGCGCAGTTTCTTTTGTCCGTTGAAGTGGACTTTCTGGCTTCACGCGAAAACAGTTTCGATAGATTCCTGAAGACCCGGCAAATCAACTCGGATCCGCTCGGAGGCTCGCTCTCTTGGAATGCCTCGGGCCGAAGGGTGATCACGACAACGGACTTGGGCCGGCTCGGAGTGCTTTACAGCAAATGAAAATCGGCGGCGCACTCAGCGCTTGGTTGCCGAGGCCGTGATCCTCGCTTTGGTGGTCTGGAGCAGACGCGCAGCCTGTTCCTCATTGCCCTTGGCATGCGAGAGCGCACGCTGGATGACCTCCCGCTCCACTCGACCCAGAAAACCTTCCAAAGAAACCGGTCCGCGCGAAAAGTCTGGAAAATCCACGCCGGCTGCCCGATCCACCTTGCCGGAAGGATTGCTCGCCACGAGTACGCCCTCGAGCGAGGACATGCTGATCCGGGGTCCTCCCTCCAGCGCGACCGCGCGCTCGATGACGTTCTCGAGCTCGCGCACGTTACCGGGCCAGGAATGCGCCTCGAGCGCCGCAACCGCCTCGGGCTCGAAACCATCGAGCTCCTTCGAGAATTTCTTGCAGAACTTCTTGATGAACGACTCCGCCAGGAGCGTCACATCACCCTTGCGATCACGAAGCGGAGGGGTCTCCAAGAGAATGACATTCAGGCGATAGTAGAGATCCTCACGGAAAGTGCCCTGCTTGACCGCATTTTCGAGGTTTCTGTTGGTGGCGGCGATGATGCGGACATCAATCTTGATATCATCGTTGCTGCCTACCCTGCGAATCACCCGCTCCTGGAGAGCGCGCAGCAGCTTGACCTGCATCGACAGCGGAATCTCGCCCACCTCATCAAGGAACAGGGTGCCGCCATGGGCTGTCTCAAAAAGGCCCGGCTTGTCGGCCACCGCACCAGTGAAGCTTCCCTTTTTGTGCCCGAAAAGCTCGCTCTCGATCAGGGTCTCCGGAATCGCCCCGCAGTTGACGGGCACGAAGGGTTTCGTCTTCAGCTCGCTCTGGTCGTGGAGCTCGCGCGCCACGAGCTCTTTTCCCGTGCCGCTCTCGCCGATGATCAGGACGCTGGACTTCGTCGGCGCCACGCGCTCGATCATCTTCTTGAGCTGCTCGACCTGCCTGCTTTTTCCGAGAATCCGCATCACATTCCTCCACTCGAGCCCGCGAGCTTGAACATCGGCAGGTACATCGCCACCAGCATTCCGGCGACCAGTCCACCGAGCACGACCAGGATGATCGGCTCGATCAGCTTGCCGGCTGTCGAGACCGCCGATTCGACCTCCGCCTCATAAAAATCGGCAACCTTCTCCAGCATCTTGTCGAGGTTTCCGGTGGCCTCTCCGACGCTGATCATCTGTGCGGCCATCTTCGGAAAGACGGAGATTCCATTGACGACCGTCGAGAGCGACTTTCCGGTCTCCACTTCGCCGCGAATCTTCGACACAGCTTCAGCCACGACGACGTTGTCGACCGTCGTGCGGGCGATGTCCACCGCATCCACGAGATTTACGCCTGCAGTGATCAGCGTCTGCAGCGTTCGGGTGAAGGACGCCACCGCCCCCTTCTGGATCAGCTCTCCAAAGACCGGCAGAGTGAACAGGGTGCGGTCGAGGACCACCTTGCCTTCATGAGTCTGAAAAAATCGGAATGCACTGAATCCTGCAAGCACCAGGAAGCCAGTCACCGGCAGGAAGTTATTGACTAGAAAGTGCGAGGCGCCGATCACGAGCTGGGTCGGCAGAGGAAGCTCGGTCTGGTTCGCGCTGAGCATTTCCTCGAACTTCGGAATCACGAGAACGAGCATCAGGACCACGACTCCGATGCCCACCACGCAGACCACGGCGGGATAGGTCAGCGCTCCGACCACCATTTTGCGAAGCCGCTCGGTATCCTCGAGATATCGAGTCAGGCGCTTCAGCACGATATCGAGCGACCCGGAGCTCTCTCCCGCGCGAACCAGGGCCACATAAATCTTGGAGAAGGTTCTGGGGTAGGCTCCCAGAGCCTCCCAGAAAAAGGATCCCTGGCTGACCTTTTCCCGAAGCTCGCCCAGCATGCTCCGAATCATGGGGTCGGCGCTCTGATCGGAGAGAATCTCGAGGCCCTGCACCAGCGGAATTCCGGAGCTGATCATCACCTGCAGCTGGCGCGTCAGCAGGATTCGCTGCTTGAGGCTGAGCGCCAGGCTGCGCCCTCCGGCGGGAGAATCGCGCCCCATGATGCGCGACAAAGTCACGGAAGTTCCCCGCCCTGAGGAATCCTTTCGCAGAATCTTGGTCGGACGAACACCCTGCGAGCGGAGCATCATTCGAAGCTCGCCGTCAGAGGTGGCGGAGAGCATTCCCGTCACCTTCTTTCCGCTCTTGTCGACGCCCTGGTATTCGAAGTCCGCCATCTCGTGCTCCGCTTACTGTGCCTGCACGTTTGCAAGCATCTTGGCGAGTTCGTCGGGCACCGTGGAAGCCTCGATTGCGTCGGCCTTGGACAGCAACCCGTTCTTGACGTGCTGGACGAGATGCTGGTTCAGGGTCATCATCCCGCTCTCCTCCTGCCCTGCCTGCATCGCGCTGTAAACTTGGTGCAGCTTTTCCTCACGGATCAGGTTCCGGATCGCCATGTTCGGAATCATCACTTCGCACGCCATCACTCGGCCCGGCTGGAAACTCTTTGGAATGAGCTGCTGTGAAAGAATCGCCTGCAAAGTAAACGACAGCACCTGCCGGATCTGGGGCTGTTGATGCGGCGGAAACACATTGATGATTCGGTTGATCGACTGGACGGCTCCGTTGGTATGGAGCGTTCCGAAGACGAGGTGGCCTGTCTCCGCCATGGTCAACGCCATCTCGATCGTTTCGATGTCTCGAAGCTCGCCAATGAGCACAAAGTCCGGGTCCTGGCGGAGGGAGCGCTTGAGTGCCGCGCCGAAGCCCTTGGTGTCCACTCCCACCTCACGCTGGTTGACGACGCAGTTCTTGTGGACGTGCACGAACTCGATCGGGTCCTCGATGGTGAGGATATGTCCGTACTCCTCGCGATTGAGCACGTCCAGCATCGCCGCAAGCGAGGTCGACTTGCCCGAGCCAGTGGGACCCGTCACGAGCACCAGCCCGTTCGGGCGCTTGATGATCTTCTTGAGGACGGGCGGAAGCCTCAGCGAATCGAAGTCAGGAATCACGAAGGGAATGCGCCGAAACACCGCGGCAATCCCGCCTCGCTGGTAGAACATGTTGGCTCGGAAGCGCGAGATGTCCTTGATGCCGAAGGAAAAGTCGATCTCGAGATTTCGCTCGAACTCGCCTTTTTGGGCATCGGTCAGCACCGAATAGCAGAGATCCTTCACGTCGGCTGCGGTGAGCGGGTCCGCCTTGACCTTCACCATCCTGCCCATGATGCGGTACTGCGGCGGAACTCCCACAGTGATGTGGAGGTCCGATGCGTCCTGTTCGATCATCGCCCTGAGATACGCGGAAATTCCCACTTTCGACATGTCAGTTCTCCAAGGTCATCGCGAGGGCTTCTTCAAGGCTCGTTCGCCCCTCGGCAGCACGAGACAGCGCCGCATCCCGGAGCGTTCTCATGCCCTCCTGCACGGCCTGTCGCTTGATTTCGAGCGCTGAAGCGCCACGTAGGACCATCTCCTTGAGGGTGGTCGAGAAGTCAAAGACCTCGTAAATGGCCTGCCTGCCACGATAACCCGAGTTTCCGCACTGGTTGCACCCCCGCCCCTTGAACAGGGTGGCCCGGGCGACATCGGCGGGCGACATCCCCACCTGCGCCAGCTTTTCTGGAGGAACAGACACCTGCACCTTGCAGGAAGGACAAACTCCTCGAAGCAGTCGCTGCGCCACCACCGTATTCAAGGAGGCGACGACAAGGAATGGTTCGACGCCCATGTTCATCAGGCGAGTGATCGTGCTCGGAGCATCGTTCGTGTGAAGGGTGGACAGCACGAGGTGACCGGTCAGGGCCGCCTGGATGGCGACCTCGGCGGTTTCGTAATCACGAATCTCGCCGACCAGGATCGTATCCGGATCCTGCCGCAGGAGCGTTCTCAGAACACTGGCAAAGGTGAGCCCGATGTCCCGATTGACCTGCACCTGGTTGATGCCTTCGAGGTTGTATTCGACCGGATCCTCAACCGTGCTCAGGTTGTCCTGGACCTTGTTCAACTCGGCGAGCGCCGAGTAAAGCGTCGTAGTCTTGCCGCTGCCAGTTGGCCCGGTGACCAGCACCATCCCGTTCGGAGCGTAGATGCCCTTCTTGAAAACCCCGAGCTGAGAGGACTCAAATCCAATCTTGCCCAGATCGAGCTGCAGGTTCCTGTTGTTCAGGAGTCGAAGCACGACCTTCTCTCCATAGAGCGTCGGAAGCGTGCTCACTCGAAAATCCACTTCCGTTCCGCCGACCCTCAATTTGATTCGGCCGTCCTGGGGGATGCGCGATTCTGCAATGTCCATTCGGGACATGACCTTGAGCCTGGCCACGACCGCGCGTCTCATTTCCAGAGGCGCCTGCGAGACCTCGACCATGGTGCCATCCACGCGCATCCGGATCCGGAAGCGTCTTTCATAGGGCTCGACGTGGATATCACTTGCACCACGCCTGACCGACTCGACCAGGATGCTGTTGACGAATGAGATGACTGGCCCGTCGATGTTCGCGTCACCTTCCGCATCATGGATCTGAACCTGTTCAATGGCGGAAGACGCGCCTTCGGCGCTCGAATCCTTCTTGAAGCTCTCGATCGCCACGCTGGCCAGCGCCACTCCACTGTAGTGCTTGGACAGCGCCGCATCGAATGCCGAGTAGCTGGTGATCACCGCCTCGACAGTCAGCTTGGTGGCAAAGCGAACTTCATCGAGCTTCTGAAGCTGGGAGGGATCGCATACCGCGACCACCAGTACTCCCTGGTTGGCCTGGATTGGAATTGCCCTCGCTCGTCGGACGATTTCGACGGGAACCAGCTTGATCACTTCGGGAGAAATCTCAAACTTGGCGAGGTTGATGCTGGGCAAGCCGAACTTCTGGCTGAGGTACTGGACCAGGCGAACTTCGTCGACCACCTTCGAATCGATGAGGTGCTGGACATGGCTTCGACCCGTCTTCGCGGCCTCCATGGCATCATTCAACTGGGCCGGGGTGATGATGCGATCTTTCGCAAGAATTTCAGCAAGCTGCCGCGACATAACTTCCAGTGTGAGGGGCTGGACAAGTCGTGTCAACGCATGCGGAAATCCGCCGCAAATTGGCGTTTAGACAAGAATTTGACGAGCTCGGGCGATGTCCGCTCCAATCTGCGACTGAAGCTCCGAGAGCGAAGAAAACCGCTGCTCACTGCGAATCCTGTCGATGAACTCCAGCAGCACCTCGCGGCCGTAGAGATCAGGAGAACCGTCGAGGAGATGGGTCTCGACGAGCACTGGCGCAGGGCGGTCGGCACTGGACTGGAATGTCGGACGAACACCGATATTCGTGACGGCAGCAGCCTGCTTGAGTCCATCGGCCGTCAAACGCGTGGCATAAACTCCATAGGGCAGGACCAGCTTTCCCGGACTTTCCACTGCCAGATTGGCCGTGGGGAATCCCATGGTGCGTCCTCGCCGGTCACCCGGCTGCACCATCCCGCGATAAAAAAACGGTCGCCCCATGCCGGACGCAGCCTCGGCAACCCTGCCCTGCCCCAGATGGGTTCGAATAACCGAACTACTCACAATCTCTGAGGACACTCGCTGTGGCGGGACAACCGTGAGAGTCACGCCCTCCGAAGCACAGAGACTCTCGAGAACCTGCAGGTGGCCGGAACGAGCTCGACCGAAACTGAAATCATAGCCGACGACGATCGAGCTGGCCCGAAGAGACCCTCGCAGGATCGAGCGAAAGAAATCCTCGGGGGGAGTCGTCGCAAACGCGGCGTCAAAGGGCTGCTCCACGACATCATCCAGGCCCAGGGACAGCAGGATCTCCCTCTTTTCGGAGTAATCCAGCAACAAGGGAGGCGCCTGCTCGGGACGAAGCACCGACTGAGGGTGGGGACGAAAAGTGAAGGCAAGAGCCGCCAGTCCGCGCGAGCGAGCCTGGCGGATGCACTCGTGGATGATCTGCTGATGGCCGAGGTGGACACCATCGAAGTTTCCGATGGTGACCACCGAGCCCTGAACGTTTGCGCCTGGCGCCATGGTCACGAGATAAACAACATCTCGCGATACTTGGGAAGAGGCCAGTACTCGTCGGCCATCACTGCCTCGAGATCGTCACAGGAACGCCGAAGCTCGGCCATTCGAGTGCTCACCGGACCAGCCAGTGCAGCCGCCTTTTCCTCTTCCGTTGCCATGGACTCCGCACGCTGGAAGGCCGACTCCAGCTCCTCGCGCTTGAGCTTGAGGGAGTTCAGCAGAGAGGTCATTTTCTGGAGCGCTTCCGCCTGGGGAGCATCGACACCCGCCGCCCTGCAGGCAGCCACTTCACCTGCAAGCCGGCCGTGATAGCCGAATCCTGCAGGCAGGATCTGCGTGTCGACCATCTGGCGAATCGTATCCACCTCGATCAGCAGGTTTTTCACGTACCTCTCGGTGCGCACATGGCAGCGCGAGACCAGCTCGGCCTCGCTGAGAACCCCCAGGTCGCTCATCAGCTTCCTAGAGGACTCCGACACGATCTGCAGCAAGGCTTCGGGACTTTTGCGCAGGTTCGGGAGGCCGCGTTTTTCCGCCTCTTTCACCCACTCCTCGCTATAACCATTGCCCTCAAAGCGGATGGCCTTGGTTTCGGTGGCGACCTCACGAACCACTTCCAGGATCGCCTCGTCCCGCAGCTTTCCGGACGTCATCTTGACCCTCAGGCGGCCCGTCACTTCTTCCATGGCTTCGGCCACCACGGTGTTCAGCACCGTGACCGGAAATGCCGGCGAGGCGGACGACCCGACGGCTCGAAACTCGAACTTATTTCCGGTGAACGCGAAAGGCGAAGTGCGATTTCGATCCGTGTTGTCCTTCATGACTTCCGGAAGCTTGTTGACTCCGAGCTTCAACACGGCGGCGTCCGTGTTCTTGCCGCTCGCTTCTCCTCGTTCAATCGAATCCAGGATT
This sequence comes from Bdellovibrionia bacterium, assembly GCA_044347055.1. GTDB lineage: Bacteria > Bdellovibrionota > UBA1018 > UBA1018 > UBA1018 > CAIOHW01. The sequence continues at coordinate 16,981 of JBIIXZ010000020.1, forward strand.
CGGGTGAGCTGTTCTCCCAGGAAGACGGAGATGATCGCGGGGGGAGCCTCGTTCGCGCCCAAACGGTGGTCATTGCCCGATGAAGCAATGGCCGCACGCAGCAGGCCACTGTGCTTGTGGACACCTCGAAGCACGGAGACGAGCACCAGAAGGAATCGCAGGTTTTCGTGCGGAGTGCGTCCGGGTTCCAGGAGGTTTTCTCCTTCGTCCGACCCCGGTCCCGAAACACCCATCGACCAGTTGCAGTGTTTTCCACTGCCATTGACTCCAGCAAATGGCTTTTCGTGCAGGAGCACCTGGAAGTGATGACGAAGCGAGACCTTGCGGAGCACTTCCATCGTGAGCTGGTTGTGATCGACGGCCACGTTGGCCTCTTCGAAAATCGGCGCGGTCTCGAATTGGCTGGGAGCAACCTCGTTGTGCCGGGTCTTGACCGGCACGCCCAGTTTATACAGCTCGAGCTCGACCTCGCTCATAAAGGCCTGGACTCGTGAGGGAATGCTGCCGAAATAGTGGTCCTCGAGCTGCTGGCCCTTCGGAGGCTGCCCTCCGACCAGAGAACGTCCCGTCATGATCAGGTCAGGTCGGTAGGCCACGAAAGCGCGGTCGATCAGGAAGTATTCCTGCTCAACGCCGAGGGTCGGCGTGACGCGAGACGCTGCCGAATCGCCGATCTGATGGAGCAATTCTCGGGCTTTCTCCGAGAGAACCTCCATGCTTCGGATCAGCGCCGTTTTCTCGTCGAGTGCATCACCGTGATAGGACAGGAAGACCGATGGAATGCACAGGGTCTTTCCGTTCGTCGATTCCATCACGAAAACCGGGCTGGAAGGATCCCATGCCGTATAGCCGCGGGCCTCGAAGGTCGTCCGCATGCCACCTGAAGGAAAACTCGATGCGTCCGGCTCACTCTGGATGAGCTGCGATCCTGAGAACTTCTCAATCACTCGCTGCTGGCCGTCGAAGGACACGAAGGCGTCGTGCTTCTCGGCGGTCGACCCGGTCTGGGGCTGGAACCAGTGGCAGAAGTGGGTCACACCGCGCTCGAGAGCCCACTCCTTGATGGCCTGGGCCACGGTGTTTGCGATTTCGAGGTCGAGCTTCTTGCCCGACTCGATCGTGGACTGAAGCTTCTGGAAGACTTCCTTCGGAAGCCTCCGTTTCATTTGCTCGAGGTTGAAAGTGTTTTGCCCGAAGTACTCCGAAATGCGGAGCGGGCGACCTGACTCATCCGTCGGAAACACGATTTTTCGTGGATTTCTCGCCTGAATTTCACGAATCGCCTGAAACCTTGCCGAAGATCCCCATTCGCCGTTCGCCATGACCCACCCCTTTGGCGAACAGATTAGCTAAGGCTTCGTAAAAAGGTAGTGCGAAACAAACCATTCCTGACCTTTCGCAAATCCCCAGAGCTCAGCACAGGCCATGTAGAACACTCGCCAGTAGACGCGCCACTTGCGCACCTGGCCAGAACCATAGGCGGAGGCCAGGAGAGGCTCGATCTCCTGACCGTTTTTGTCCATATTTCTGAGCCAGTCCTCTGCCGTAAGCTGGTAGTGGCGACCGTCAACGCGCCACTGCTCAGTCAACCGAAGATGCGACTGAAACTGACTCAGAAGGTCGTCGGACGGCATCTGGCCACCCGTGAAAAAGTAGCGCGACATCCAATCCGAGTCGTTCTTGGCCTCGAAGAGATAGGGAAACCGCGCATGGACGAAGATGTGGACGAAAAGATGCCCTCCTGGCCGGAGCCAGCGAGAAATCCTTTCCAGCAGCACCTCGTAGTTGCGCATGTGCTCGAACATTTCGACTGATACCACCCGGTCATAAGCGGAAGCGTCGGCCTCGAACTCATTCATATCCCGGGTGATGATGCGGACATGCTTCCAGCCGCGTTTTTCGAGCTGCGAATCGATCCACTGCTTCTGGGTTCGCGAATTCGAGACAGCAGTGATCCGGGAATTCGGATACTTTTCAGCCATCCAGAGCGTCAGCGAGCCCCACCCGCATCCCAGCTCCAAGATATCCTGGCCATCCTTCAGGCGAGCGCGCTCGCAGGTCAGAGCCAGCATCTTCTCCTCGGCCTGGGCCAGAGTCTCGTTTCCAAGGTCGTAGAGGGCGCAGCTGTATTTCATCCGTGGTCCGAGGCAGTACCTAAAGAACTCCGTCGGCACCTCGTAGTGCTGTTCATTGGCCGCTAGCGTATGGACTGCGAGCGGACTGCTCCTGAGCATCCGAACGTACTCGCTGTAACGCTGGCGGTTCTTCTCAGCTTCTCCCGAGTCGATTTCGTCCAGGCGCTCACGCAGGAGCCTGCGAATGCCGATCCGGATCATCCAGTCCGGGAGAAGATCCTTCTCGAGTGCAGCATCCACCCAGCTCATCCCTGGCCTCCGATCGTCGAACGGCGACAAAGATTGCGATTATTGGGACGAGTAAAAACCATCTGCGCCACGGTGATGTTCCTCATCCCGAAAGCTGCCGCGCAGTAGTTGAAGTAATAGCTCCAGCGACGAATCTCTCGATCATCATGCCCAAGCGCCCGGACTTCCGACTGCCTCGAAAGCAGGGAGCGATTCCAGCGCTCGAGCGTCTCGACATAATGAAGGCCCATGTCCTCGAACGAATGAAGCCCGAGGTCCCCGGTCTTTCGCAAGGCTTCTTGAATCCGTCCGAAGGATGGAAGCAGGCTACCTGGGAAAATATGCCTCTGGATCCAATCCACCCGCTTCCGGAATTCCTGATATCGCGCATCAGGACAGAGGATTCCCTGGATGCCCAGAAGGCCATCCGGCTTGAGGAGCCGATGGCACTGAAAGAAATAATCTTCGAAAAATTCATGCCCGACGGCCTCGATCATTTCGATCGAGATGATTCGATCAAAATGACCTTCCGTCTTTCGATAGTCCTCCAGGCGAACTTCAATCAGGTCGGACAGGCCACGTTCGGCGATTCGCTTCACGGCCTCGCCGCGCTGCTCTTCGGAAAGAGTGAGCGTCGTCACCTTGCAGCCATATTTTTCCGCCGCGCGAATGCTGCAAGCACCCCAGCCGGATCCGATTTCCAAGATATGGAGTCCAGGCCTCACTTCGAGGCGCTCCAGCAGCCGATCGTACTTGGCAAGCTGTGCCTCCTCGAGCGACATTTCAGGCGAGCTGAAGTAGGCCGAAGAGTAGGTCATCGTGGGATCCAGCCACAGCTTGAAGAAATCGTTCGAAAAATCGTAGTGCTCGCGGATATTCTGGCGCGAACCGGAGAGATGATTGGGGCGTGCGAGATGCCGAACGCGATTGACC
>JBIIXZ010000024.1:0-18706 GCA_044347055.1 Bdellovibrionia bacterium
CAGATCAAGGTCGCCACGATGGAAAAAGCGGCCAATGGATTCTCGCTTTTTGTCATTTACGGCAACCTCAAGCACACGGTCGATTTCACGCAGATCCATGTCGTGAAGGTCGACGCGCAGAAGCGTGCGCGCGAGGAGATCGACGAGCTGATCAAGACCAAGATCGGCCGTAAGCTTGTCGTGATCGGTGCCTGTACCGGATTTGATGCCCACACCGTCGGCATCGACGCGATCATGAACATGAAGGGATTTGCCGGAGATTACGGCCTCGAACGGTACCAGTGGCTCGACGCCCGGAACCTCGGCGCCCAGGTTTTGAACGATGAGCTGTTGAAACGGGCGGTGGCCGAGAATGCCGACGCGGTGCTCGTTTCCAAGGTGGTCACCCAGCACAACATTCACATGCGCGATATGAAGGATCTCATGAACCGCGCCCGCCAGATGGGGCTCACCGAGCGCATGATTTTTGTCTCGGGCGGACCTCGGGTCACGCATCCCCTGGCATTGGAGTGCGGCTTTGATGCCGGATTCGGCGTCGGGACGAAGCCTTCGGATGTCGCCTCTTATATCGTTGAGGAGTTTCTGCGCCGTCGCGACGTCGCACTCTCGGGAGACGTTCAGGCCGAGATGCCCGCGGCTGCCCCCGCTCCTGCTGCGACCACCTCGCTCGTCGTTTCTGCGGCGACGAAGGCCAAAAAAGTCGCGGCCGTCCGGGTGCGCCGACCGAAGCTGAACGCCAAATCCAAGGGCAAGACCAAGAGGAATACCAAGAGGCCCGAGAAGAAGGCTGCCCGTGGACTTGCCGCCAAATCCCGAATTGCAAAACGCCCCAAGACTCGGGCAAGCTCGAAGCGATGAAGAAGAAGCAGGCGGCATCATCTCCGAAATCGAAGCGGACAGCTCCGGCAGGGGGCGCGGCAGTCGGAAGACTGGCTGGTGCTCTCGTGGGGCGTGGCGAGGAGCTCGAGAAGATCCGCGCTTGCGTTCTCGCGCGCAGGAATCTGCTTCTCGAAGGCCCAGTCGGAGTGGGAAAGACCCACCTCGCTCTTTCGGTGACCCGCGAGCTCGAGCGGCCTGTTTTTCGTATCGACGGTGATAGCCGTTACTCCGAACAGAAGCTTTCCGGCTGGTTTGATCCGCCGCAGATCCTGAAGCATGGCTATTCGGCAAAGAGTTTTGTGCCCGGCCCGCTCGTGGACGCCATGCGAGCTGGTGGAGTGCTCTTCATCAATGAGCTCAATCGCCTTCCTGAAGGCGTACAGAACATCCTGCTTCCCGCCATCGACGAACGCATGGTGATCGTTCCCCGGCTTGGAGAAATCCGGGCGAAAGAAGGCTTTTGCGTCATTGCGACGCAGAACCCGAAAGAGTTCGTCGCCACCTCGCATTTGAGCGAGGCCATTCTGGATCGATTTGAGCTCGTCGTGCTCGATTACCAAAGCGAGATCGAGGAGTTTGAGATCGTCTCCGCGGTGACCTCGGATGAGAAGATGGGCCTTGCTGCCGTCAAGCTGGCCCGGCTGACTCGTTCGCACCCCCGTGTTCGACGGGGGGCCTCGGTACGCGCAGCCCAGGCGATTGCCGAAATTGGCGACGCGATTTTGAAGAATCGTGAGCGCACTTTTGCGGAGGCCTTTCTTTGGGCGGCGCTTTTGGCACTGCCGACGCGAATCGAAATTGAGCGCGATGCCGAGTCTTCCGGCACGCTTCAGTCCGAGATTCGCGCGCTGGTCGAAGGCTGGGTGTCCGAGATTCTTGCGGCCCTCGGCGAAGAGTCGGATTTAAAAAAAAAGGCCTGAGCGAGCCTGAGCCCGCTGAGCCGTCAGGTCCGACGCGCAGCAAGTTCGAAAGCATCTTCAAGAATCAGAAGCCGGAGCAGAAATCGGAGTTTCTTCCGCCGGAGCACTTCGGTGAGTCATTGGATTTCGCCGAGGACGAATGGTTGGAGATCTCGAGCGCGAGTTCGTGGGATATCGCCACCCGCTACCATGACTTCAAGAGCAAGCCCTCGATGCAGAAACTCGGGCATCACCTCAGATCGATCTCGGCACAGGCGATCCTCGAGCGCGCACAAGAGGTCCTGGGGAGCGTGGTTCATCCCACTGAAAAACGCCAGGCGCCCTCCGATGCCCTTCCTGCTTCCGCGGAATCCGTCGAGTTCGACATCGAGGAGACGCTCGAGTCTTCGCCGCTCTTGTCGCGCCAAGGCTGGGCGGATCCTGCGGATTTGTGGATGGAGTATTCTGTGAGGCGCCAGCAGCCGCTTGTCCTCGCAGTGGACACGAGTCTCTCGATGACCGGCGAGAAGCTTGCGCTGACGGCCGTCGCGCTTTCGGTGGTGCTTCTCCAGTTTCCTGATGATCCCATCGGAATCGTGGCGTTCGAGAACCAGGCGAAGCAGTTGAAGGACCCGTTCGAAAGGCTGGGGGTTTTCGAGCTCGTCGAGCGGTTTCTGGATGTGCCCGCGCAGGGGTACACGCACCTGGAGTCTGGAGTGAAGATGGCGCTCTCTCTCTGCCGGAGGATCGAGTCCCAGAGTCGAGGCCGGCCGCCGGCGACCCTGCTGCTCACGGACGGAAAGTACACCGCCGGGCGGGATCCAGCGTACCTCGCCTCGCGCTTTCATCAGATGTCAGTGCTCAAGATGGGCGATGAGCGTTCGAGCAAGGCGCTTTGCCGCGAGATGGCTCATCGGGGCAAGGGCGTGCTCAAGGAAGTGCCGAAGCTCGAAGTGCTTCCTTCCGTCATGTATTCCATCGTCAAGGACCTGCTCCGGGGCCGAAAATAACGTGTTTTTTGGTTGAGGATGGCTCGTGATGGGTTATCGTCCGAATCGCTATGCGTGACGATTACAAGATGCAGGGAAAACTGGTGAAGATCTCCATCGAAGTCGAAGAGGGCGTTGCCACGACCCTCGCCGAGATGGAAAAGTTCTCGAAACACACACAGTCCGAGCTAGCCAATACCGCGCTGAAGCGGTTCATTGCCCACCACAAGGACTTTCTGCCTGCCGGATTCAACGCGAAGGTGCGGGCTGAAGCACAACGTGAACGCTGACCAGCGCTTCTGGCAGCGCCGGTGACTCACCGGGCTTCTTTCCGTAAAAGGAGCGGATCTCCAGCGTGTTGGGGCGCGCGAGGTCCCATGAAAACGACCACGTCTCTTCTGCGAGAGCGCGCTCCAGGTCCTCCGAATCCAGGTCGACACGCAGAAGGATTCTAGCCCGATCCGTTGGCCTGCGCGGCGCTTCGCTCGGAAGCTCGATGGCAGCAACTCCCTCCGTTCGAAGGCGCTCCAGGTACTGACTCGAGAGCCGAACCACCATGGCCGTGGAATGAACGTCCAGGGCAGAGTTCAAATCCTCCTCCGAGTGGACCCAGCGTGCTTCGATGATGGTGGGCTCCGGGGCTTCTTCCTGTTTGGGCGCGATCTGGGCACCGGGTGCGGGGCGAAGGGTGCTCTTGTGGACGCTCGGAGAAATGGGCGTACAGGCCCCGACCACGATGAACCCGACAAGTGCGCCGCTAAAATTCCGTAACTTCATGACGAGCAGCAGTCCAAGGCCCGTGCCACCGCGGCCGGCTGCAAGTCCCCGAGATTCAATCGACTTTTCGGTCGCTTTCTGGGGCCGGGCGAAGAACCCTGTCCAAGCTTTGGACAGTTTGCTGCGCCTTGATCAGCGGGGTCTGTGAAGCGGCGGGGGCTGAGCCCCCACTCTATGTCGCTTGGTCGATCAGCTCGGCGATGTCCATCACCTTGACCTTGTCGAGCATCTCTTTGGACTTCACGCCGTCGGTCATCATCGTCATGCAGAAGGGGCAGGACGATGCAATCACGCCGGCATTTGTATCCAGCGCCTGCTCGGTTCGCGCGATATTAATGCGCTTGCCAATGGTCTCTTCCATGAACATTCGGCCACCGCCGGCCCCACAGCACAGGGCGGAGTCATGGTGCTGCTTCATCTCGACGAGCCGCGCGGAAGGAATCGACTCGATCACGGCGCGGGGCTGCTCATACACGTTGTTCCAGCGGCCTAGATAGCAGCTATCGTGGAAAGTGATGGTCTCGTCCACTCCCTTGGAGGGCTTGACCTTTCCTTCGTGAATTAGCTGAGCGATGAACTGCGAGTGGTGGAAGACCTCGTACTCTCCGCCGAAATCCTTGTACTCGTTCTTGATCGTGTTGAAGCAGTGCGGGCAGGCCGTGACGACTTTTTTCACGTTGTAGCGATTGAGTGTTTCAATGTTGGCCTTTGCGAGCGTCTGGTACAGATACTCGTTGCCGATTCGCCGAGCGGGGTCGCCCGTGCACTGCTCCTCGTTTCCAAGGATGGCAAAGCGGACTCCCGCCTTCTTGAGAATGCTGACGAAGGAGCGAAGCACCTTCTTGTTGCGGTCGTCATAAGAGCCCGCGCAGCCGACCCAGAGAAGCACGTCGATCTGAGGAGCCTCAGCCATGGTGGGCACGGCAAGATCCTCGGCCCATTTTCCGCGATCAGCGGAGCTGAAGGCCCACGGGGTCGCATTGGTCTCCATGTTCTTGAAGATGGTCTGGACCCCATCCGGCATGCTCGATTCCATCATGACCAGATTCCGGCGGATGTCGTAAATCTTGTCCGTCTGTTCAATGAAGACCGGGCAGGCGATCTCGCATGCACGGCAGCTGGTGCAGGCCCAGATCACGTCCTGGGTGGTGTTCTCGTCCATGACCGAGCCGACCTCTTCGGGCTTGCCGGCAAGGATCGCTTCCTTGTTCTTATAAAGATTCTCTTTCAGCCCAAGCACCAGAAGCTTCGGGCTCAATGGCTTCTGGGTGTTCCACGCGGGGCAGAGGTCCTGGCATCTGCCACACTCGGTGCAGGAATACAGATCCAGCGAGTCCTTCCAGCTCATGTCGGTGATCTTGGCGGCACCGTACTGAGTGACCGACTCGTCCTCGAAATTGATCGGACGCATGCCCTTTTCGCGCGTCAGCTGGCGGAGAAAGGTGTTCGGGCCTGCGGCCACGATATGCAGGTGCTTCGAGTGGGGAATGTAGGCCGCAAACCCCATCACCAGCAGCATGTGCACCCACTTGAAGAACGTGCCCAGGTTTTCGTTGGTTTCGGGTCCGAAACCCAGGCCCTCGAACCACGAAGCGACATGCTTGGAGACGAGAAAGGCATCCGCATGGCTCGCTGCAACCGGGCTGAGGATGTGGAAGCCGTTCATCACCAGGATCGAAATCATGAGCGAGCCGGTGAAGGTGAGGACGATATTGGCATCTCGAGACTGTCCGAGACCTTCAGGACGAACGACCAGGCGACGGTAAAAGGCTCCGGCGACGGCAAAAAGAATCAGAAAAGTGAAGAGATCCTGGATCCACAGCAGGAAAAAATACGGCTTTTCGCCGATGAAGGAGAAATTCAGGGGCTGATAGAGCGTCGAGGCAAACTGCTCCAGCGTGCCGACCGTGATGATGATGAAGCCCCAGAAGATGATCGTGTGCAGCGTGCCGATGTACTTTTTTTGAAGAACGGCCTTTTGGCCCAGCACATGGATGACGGTGTCTACGATGCGTGCGGGAAGTTGATCCCACCGGACAGGAGCCTTGCCCTGCTGCGCCTTGAGGAGCTTGAACAGCAGGCTGAAGCGATAGCCCGAATATCCGAATGCAGCACCAGCGATGATCAGGAACAGAAAGGTTTGCCAGGTCATAGTGTTGTCCCAGTTTATGAGGTTTGCGTGGTGCGCTCAACCGGTGGTTTTCTGGCGAGCGACAAAAAAGCCCCGGTCCTTTCAGACCGGGGCTTTTCAAGTATCGGACTCTGACGCTCGGCCCGAAGGCCCAAAGGTCAGTGTTCCTTCAGCTTCTTGAGCTCGTCCTTTAGCGCCGGAGTGACGGCAAAGAGATCGCCCACGACTCCGTAGTCCGCGATCTGGAAGATCGGGGCTTCGGGATCCGTGTTGATTGCGACGATGACCTTCGAGGAGCGCATTCCGGCAAGGTGCTGGATTGCGCCGCTGATGCCACACGCGATGTACAGGTTGGGCGAAACGACCTTTCCGGTCTGGCCCACCTGATCTCGATGCGGACGGAAGCCGGCGTCGACTGCGGCGCGCGAAGCGCCGACAGCTGCACCGATGACGTCTGCCGTGTCTTCAAGCATTTTGAAGTTCTCGGCGTTCTTCAGCGAGCGTCCGCCGGAGATGACGATCGAGGCTTCAGTAACGTCCGGACGTCCTGCCTGTCCCTGAACCACTTCGCTCACCGTGGTCTTCACGCCCGTGAGTGCGACGGCGACGTTCGAGACCGATGCCGACTTGTTGGCATCCGGCTTCGGAATGCCCAGCGCGTTGGCGCGGATCGTGGCTACCTGCGGACCCGCTCCGACGAATTCCACTTCTGCGGTGGCCTTGCCAGCGTAGAGGGGGCGACGGACCTTGAGCTTGCCGCCGTCGAACGAGGCCTGAATGCAGTCGCTGGCCAGGCCGACGCCGAGGCGCGAGGTGACTTTCGGCATCAGGTCGCGTCCGGTCGGCGAGTGCGCAGCCAGGATCACGTCCGGGTTGAGCGACTTCGCGAGCGCTACGATGACCTGCGCGTAGGCCTCTGCGGTGTAGAACTTCAGGCCGGCATCACTGGCCACATGCACGGAGTTTGCGCCGTAGTGGCCGAGCTCCGTTGCGAGGCCCTGGATGCCATCGCCGAGGAGCACGACATGCGTTTCGTTTCCTGCGGCAGCCGAAGCGCCGATCAGTTCGAAAGTCGTTTTCTTCAGGCGGCCATCACGCTGTTCAGCAACAACAAGTACCTTTGCCATGTCAGATCACCTTTGCTTCTTCGTGGAGGACTCGGGCGAGTTCCTTCGCCTGCGTGGCGGGATCGCCGGCAATTTTCTTTCCTGCCTGCTTCGGCGGAGGAAGCTGGAAGTTCTTGTAGCGGATCTTCTGGTCGGCATCGGAGACGCCGAGGTCGGATTCCTTCAGGACCTTCACTTCCTTCTTCTTGGCCTTCATGATGTTCGGAAGGCTGGCGTAGCGAGGCTCGTTCATTCCCTTCTGTGCGGCGATGAGAGCCGGCAGCGGGGTCGTGACGACCTCGATGGCGCCGCCTTCGACTTCACGACGGCACTTGACGGAGTCCGCCGAATATTCGGCATTGAGCACGACAGTGACGTACGGCATGCCCGCAGCTTCGGCTATGAGCTGGCTGACCTGTGCGGCGCCGTCATCGATCGCTTCCTTGCCGGTGAACACGATGTCCACTTTCGGCTCCTTTTTCAGGGCCGCTGCCATGGCCTTGGCCACGCGGTAATTGTCCGCCGTTTCCGGGGCATCTACGTGGATCGCATTGTCCGCCCCCATCGCTAGCGCCGTGCGGAGCGTGTCGACGACACGGACCGGACCAGCTGAAACCACGGTGACCGTGCTTCCTGCGTTCTTCTCCTTCAGGCGGAGCGCCTCTTCGACCGCGAACTCGTCAAACGGCGACATGATCCACTTGATCCCGGCCGTGTCGATTCCGGTATTGTCGGCGTTCAGCTTGATCTTGGTTTCAGTATCTGGAACCTGCTTGATGCAAACGTAAATGTTCATGAATCACCCTTTGATCTGGCGGAGTTATACCGATCCTCGCAAGATTTTCGCAACTTGTTTCAAGACCTCGATGTCGCTGCACAGCGTGAAGCGGACGAATCCCTCTCCGGCGCTGCCGAATCCAGTGCCCGGGGTGCTTACCACTCCGCGCGACCGGATCAGATCCAGCACGTAGTCTTCCGACTTCACCCCCGCGGGGAGACGCGCCCAGACGTAGAATGTGGCCTTCGGCATGCGGCATTTCAGCCCGGAGTCCTGAATGGCGGGGACCAGGATATCCCGACGCTTTTGGTAAATTGATCGCAGCTCGGTGCAGAACGGCTCATACTGGTCGAGCGCTTCGATGCCGGCCTCCTGGCAGGCGTTGAAAATCCCGGAGTCGATGTTCGTCTTCACGCGAGCGAGCGCTTCAATCATTTTGGAATTGCCGACGGCGAAGCCCACGCGCCAACCCGTCATGTTGAAGGTCTTCGACAGGCTGTGGAACTCGATGCCGACGTCCTTGGCGCCCGGTACCTCGAGGAAGCTCGGCTGCGCCTCTCCGTCGAAGAAAAGCTCGGAGTAGGCATTGTCATGGCAGACCAGGATTTCGTGCTTCTTGGCGAAGGTCACGACTTCCTGGAAGAACTCGCGCGTGGCGGTCGCACCAGTCGGGTTGTTCGGATAGTTCAAGAAGAGCAGCCGGACCCGTGGACCCTTGCGGACAAGCGCCTCGAGCTGAGCGAAATCGGGGAGGAAGTCGTTTTCCTCCCGGAGCTGGAAGTGCAGCGGCACGCCGTCGGCAAACAGCGTTGCCGAGTGATAGACCGGATATCCGGGGTCCGGAACGAGCGTCGCTTCACCCGGGTTTACGAAGGCCAGCGGAATGTGCGCGATGCCCTCCTTCGATCCGATGAGGGCGAGCGTCTCCCGATCGGCGTCCACCTTCACGCCAAACCGGCGCTCCATGAAGCGCGCGGCGGCACGGCGAAACTCTCCCATTCCCCAGTAGGAAGGATACTGATGGTTCTCGGGATTCCGAGCCGCTCTTTCGAGTCGCTTGATGATGAACTCAGGCGTGGGCAGGTCAGGATCACCGATGCCCAGGGCGACCAGCTTCTTTCCCTTTTTGATCTCTTCCTGCTTGATCTGGTCGATGCGGGCAAAAAGGTACGGCGGAAGCTGTGCCAGGCGTCGTGTTACTTGGAAGGCGTCAAACATGCGAATTTCTCCTCAAAAAAATCATCTAAAGTGACATGTCCGGAGGACGACGGGGCGACTGCCCTTCGAGCCGAAAGCCAGATCGCGGCCTCCAGTGCCCCGCGAGCGAAGATCTCGCGATTCATGGCGTGATGCGAGAACCCGACCTGTTCGCCGGATCCATGGAAGGTCACGGAGTGGTCGCCCACCACTTCGCCGGCGCGAATGCTGTGGATTCGCTCCGAGTTCAGCCCGCGGGTGGAGGCTGCGAGCGTGAGAGCGGTGCCGCTGGGGGCGTCCTTCTTGTGCACGTGGTGGGTCTCGAGCATCACGGGCCTGAAACCCGATTCAGACAACATCGGAGAAGCAAATTCGAGAGCCTTTCTCAGCACCAGGATGCCGATCGAAAAGTTAGAGGCCTGGAGCACCAGCGTCTTTGTGGCGAGATCGTCGATCAGGGCGCGTTCGCGAGCGTCGTGGCCTGTCGTTCCGATGACCACTGCGGGCATCCGGGCCGAGGGCTGTGCACGCAGGGCCGCAGTGATTGCGGCGTGGATGCCGTGAATTCCCGCGGGCAGAGAGAAGTCGACCCAGGTTTCGCTCGAAAGGGCGTCGAGCCAGTCCTCGTCCGGTGACTGAGAGTGGATGGACAGGTGAAGGCGGACCTTGCTCGCAAATTCGCCCTGCATCAGGTGGGCAAGCGCGCGACCCATTCGGCCTCGTGAGCCGATGATGGAAATGGATGGCAACTCACGGGTCATAGAGTGCCTCCCTTTTCTCGGAATCCACAGCGCAGGAGCGAGGCCAACAGCTTTTTGCGGCTCGCATCCGTGAGTGCGCAGAGCGGAGCGCGGACGCTCTCGCTGGCCATTCCGACCCAGGACATCGCCGTCTTGATCGGCACCGGGTTTGATTCCACGAACAGGTCTCGAAAGAGGGGATAGAATCGGAGATGGATCTGCTGAGCGAGGCGGGCGTCGCCCGCGTCCCAGGCTTTTTGGAGCGCCACCATCGCGCGAGGAAAAAGGTTGCTCGCCACCGAGATCACGCCATCCGCGCCCGCTGAAAGCAGCGGAAGCCAGGTGGCATCATCACCGGAAAGCACCGAGATGGATGTGCCCGACACCGAGCACTGGTCGAGGATCTCGGAGGTGACTTCGATTTTTCCGGTCGCTTCCTTGATGTGGCCAATACGCGGATGTGCCGCCAGCTGGGCCACGATCTCGGGCGCGATGCCGACTCCAGTACGACCAGGAACATTGTAGAGCACCACCGGGCAGCTCACCGCGTCGGCAACGGAGGTGAAGTGCCTCAGCAACCCCGTTTGAGAGGGTTTATTGTAGTAGGGCGTGACGATCAGCACGCCATCGACGCCCGCGTCCGAGGCCCAGCGCGACAGCTCGATCGTTTTCGGAGTGTCATTGCTGCCAGTTCCTGCGATCACGGCAGTTTCGGTTCCGCGGCAGGCGCTCACCGCGGATTCAACGAGCCTCTTTTTTTCGTCGGTGCTGAGCGTCGGTGACTCTCCGGTCGTGCCGCAAGGAATGATACCCGCCACGCCGGCGGAAAGCTGGTCAGCAACCAGGGCGTCCCAGGCCTTCCAGTCGATTTCGCCACTCGCCTGCATCGGAGTGATCAAGGCGGTGATGACGCCACGGATGGACTTGCTCATAAATGTTCTCCGCGAAGGAGGTCCTCGAGAGTCTCGCGATCGCGAATCACTCTCCAGCGATTACCTTCGACCAGGACCTCGGCTGGCCGCACTCTGCTGTTGTAGTTTCCTGCCATGCTCATTCCATAAGCACCAGAGCTCATGATGGCGAGAAGATCACCTGAAGTGAGTGCGCTGTCGAGCTGAAGATCCTGACCAAAGCAGTCCGAACTCTCGCACACGGGACCGACGAGGTCGGTGCGCTTGAGCCTGCCTTTCGCCCTCTGACTGACCGGAAGTACAGCGTGCCGGCTGCCGTAAAGAGCCGGACGCATCAGATCGTTCATTCCGGCATCGACGACGAGGAAGTCCTTCGACTTTCGCGCCTTTCGGAAAAGGACGCGGGTGAGGAGCACTCCCGCATTTGCCGAGATCGTCCTTCCAGGCTCGATCAGCACGCGAAGACGCGATCGAAACGAGGATTTCGGCCCGAATGTGGCCACAATGAGCCGCGTGTAGTCCTTGAGGCTGGGGGGTTTCGGTCCGTGAATCTCATAAGACACTCCCACGCCACCCCCTAGATCCACGAATTCAAGCGGATGTCCGAGCAGCGCCTCGATTTCGAGCACCATGGTGGCGAGCGATTCAAATGCTGCCTGAAGTGGCTTGAGCGACAGCAGCTGGCTTCCGATGTGGATGCTCAGCCCGCAGACCCGGACGTTGGCGAGTCTTCGCGCCCTTCGAGCAGCCTCGAGCAGCTCCTCGCGGTTCAGTCCGAACTTGTTCCTTTTCAATCCGGTGCTGATGTAGGGATGCGTCTTGGCGTCGATGTTCGGGTTGAAGCGGAACGCAGTGCGAGCCCGTCCCACATCATGTCGTGCCGCCACGGACTGGATCAGCTCGAGCTCCTCGAGCGACTCGACGTGGAACGAGTAGATTCCTTCGGCTCCATGCGAAAGCCCGGAGTGAATCTCCTCGGCAGTTTTTCCAACGCCCGAGAACACGATCCTCTCCGGCGGGATGTTGGCCTTTCTGGCCCGAAGGAGTTCTCCGCCCGAGACGAGGTCGGCACCAGCACCGGCGTCCCCGAGCAGCTTCAGAACGGCGATGTTGGAGTTGCTCTTCACCGCATAGCAGATGGTCGACTCGCGAAGCGGGCGGAGTCCGGATTGAAGCTCTCGGTAAGGCTTCAGGAGGCCTTCTGCCGAGTAGACATAGGCTGGCGTGCCGACACGAGCGGCGATTTCAGCGAGCTCGATTTCTCCTGCTCGAAGCGAGCGTTGACGGTAGCGAAAAAAATCCAGCGGTTGAGTCATGTTCAGCGTCCTGGAGTTGAGGTCGGCTCAGGTGCGGCGGCGTCAGAAAGTTCCGCGCTTGCGGGAACGGGGGGGAGGGGCGGTCCCTTGACCCCGCAGCTCGAGAGCACGGTGATCACGAGAAGCACCAGCACCCAGTGATGAGGATTCTTCGGGTGTTTCATTAGAATCTCACCCCCAAATTGGCTCCCAGCTGGTCGGAGCCGAGTTCGAACTGCAGCCACCATTGGGGCCCGACCTCGAAGCTCAGCCCAACGCCGACGATCGGTTGGACGTAGCTCAGCAGAAACAAGGCTTCGGAGTATTCCGGATCCTGCCCCTTGGAGGCAATCACGTTCGAGCGGAAGAAGCCGAGATAGCCGGTCACTCCGAAACCTTCGCTGGGGTAAACCGTATATTTGCCCGCGAAGGTCATCGGCAGCAGTGCAAAGGCATCACCTCCCGCCGGAGTGTACTCGTTCAGCTTCGTGAACATGAGCGAAAGGTCGAATCCCAGAGCATCCTGAACTCGACCTGAAAACAGGAACGGATGAATGAGCGTGTGGCTGTAACGGAAGCCTGAGGCGGCAGGAAACAAAAAGCCCTTCTCATAGGCCGGAAGTCGAATCAGCGAAAGTCTATATGCGAGATACGACCGCTCCTGTTCGTAATCGGCGATCTCCTCGACGACGAGAGACCTCAGCTCGAGTTCCTCCTCCTCGGAGAGCACGGCGTTGCGGCCGCGATCCAGCTCGAGGTCGAGATCCTGCGGCGGAAGCTCGGAAATGTCCTCCTCATCCAGGACCAGATCACGAATCTTGATGGATGCGGCGTAGGTCTGGCCTGCGGTCAGGACAGGAGCTTCACCGTACTCCTTGACGATCTGGCCGGCGAACTGCCGCTCGGCATAAAGCTTCCTGGTGCGCAGGGCGACGACAGGACCGGAATCATCGCGCAGGAGCACGAGCTGCCCCACTCCCGGAAGCGGCCCGGAGCTCTTCATCAGCAGGACCTTTCCTGACGTGGACTTTCGCTCCAGATCAGCCTTGAAGGTCTTTGCCTCAATGGGAGGAAGTGCCAGCGCGTTTGCCGACATGAAGACAAGAAATAGTGCTTGAAGTGCCCACGGGGCCCGAGGGAGTTTGCAGGGCATGATCGGAAGTCTATCGAGTGAGCGTGGCACTGTCGAGGAATCGAGCAGCCCGACCGCGGCTGCTCCACGCTCTGTCAGGTTCCTGTCAGTCTTGTTGCTGCTGTTTCTTGCCTCGAACCCGGCGTCGGCAGATGGCGAGCCGGATCGAGGATCCCATTGGCAGCTTTCCTCGGAAGAACGCGAAAAAGCGGTGCTCACATTGAAAAAGCAGTGGCTCAAGGACCCCGCTTCGGTCGGCACGGCCATCGAGTTGTCGAGCCATTTGTTGCTACTGGGGCGTCGCGAGGAGGCGACGAGCGCCTTGCTACTGGCTCATGCGGCAAGCACATCGCCTCAGGGGCGGTCGCGACTCGAGGCCCGCGTTCGAGTGGTTTCACGCTCCTTCCTGACGGTGGAGGGGGCCAGAAATTATCAGGCCGGAGTCAACGCACTTTTGGCAGGAGACCTCAAGCCGGCGATCGCACGCCTGGATTCAGTGATTGTCTCGGAGCAGCAGGTCCTGGATGCGGTTGTCCGCAAAGGGCAGGCCGAAGTGATGCTCGAGAGATACGATTCGGCATCGGAGTCTTTTCGCCTCGCCCGACGACTCAACCCTTTTGAGCCAGAGGTCCGACTGTGGCTGGGATTTGCCCTCCTCGCGCGAGGCGAGCAGGATGAAGGACAGCAGGAGATTCTGGCGGCCTGGCGGACTGCGGATGTCACGGAGAGGAGTCGCCCCCACTGGAATGCATGGGCAGCGCGGGTTCAAATGGTTCAAGGACGAAGCGGTGCAGCAAGAAAGATTCTTGGGCCCGAACTCTTCGGCGACATCGATCGAATGACCGAGAAGTCGGGTTGGGGTCTCTGGGTTTTGTTGGGGGAGGACCGTTCGCTTCAGGCCCGGATTCGAAAATATTTGAATCTCTTTCCCAAAGGTTATCGAAAGTTGTCCGGAAGCAGGGGCCTCGATCTGGAGTGGTGGGACCCCCAGCTCCTCACCCGCGATCAGGAGCGCCTCGGCGGGTCCTGACGGAAGGACTGGGATGCCCCGGGTCAAAATTTAGGGTCCTCGGCTTGACGTCGTGTGACGGGCAACCTAAGACCTCCGATACTGTTTCAGGGGGGTGGGGAAGTGTTCAGCCAAAAGATTTTTATCGCCATTGCAGGCAACATCGGCACAGGGAAGACCACCCTGACTCAGATGCTGTCGCGCCGTTTCGGTTGGTCGCCCCATTTTGAATGTGTGGCGGAGAACCCGTATCTCGCAGATTTCTATGGAGATATGGCCCGCTGGTCGTTTCCGCTCCAGGTGTTCTTCCTGAATCACCGTTTCAAGGCCCACCAGAAGGTGACGGCCGGGACAGACAGCTCCATTCAGGACCGAAGCATTTACGAAGACGCGAACATCTTTGCTCGAAATCTTTACGAGCAGGGCACGATGTCCGAGCGAGACTACCGCAATTATCTCGACCTGTATCAGACGATGGCGTCGTTCCTGACGCCTCCGGATCTCGTCATCTACCTCAAGAAGTCGCTTCCGAAGCTCAAGGAGCGAATCGCCAAGCGCGGGCGCGATTACGAAAAGGGCATTCCGGACGAGTACCTGGTCAACTTGAACCGGTACTACGAGGATTGGATGGAGAAGTACGATCTCGGCAAGAAGCTGATCATCCCGAGCGATGATCTCGATTTCCTGCACAATCCGCATCATTTCGACGAGATCTGCAATCGGATCCTGAGCGCGCTCGATCAGCGCGACCTGTTCCTGGGGCAGAACTCACATCCCGAGATCGCCCAGTCGGCGATGAGCCTGGGCTGATCGATTCCGGGGGGCGGGCTCCCCGGTGGACATGAAACAGGAAGGCCGGCGCGGGATTTCTCCCGGCCGGCCTTCTGCTTTTCTGGACTCGCGCTTCTGATTAGTTGCGCTTGAACGAGGTCAGCTCGATGGTCATGTCACCGAACTGGGTGGCCATGATCTGCTTCAGAGCGCCGTCGATGGCGGTCTGGGTCGGGTTGGCCCACATTTCGATCTTCGAAACCTTCTGGCTCTTGGCGACGATGTGGATCGACTGGAATTTTCCGGCCGGAACGGTGATTTCAGCGTAGTCCTGCGAGATCACTTCGATCTTGTCGTTCGGAATCTCCATTTCCTTGCCGTTCTGGAGCATCTTCAGGATCTTGCCATCGGCGCGGTCGAAGAGGACGTCGGCGGTCTGCTTCTGTCCCATGATGCTGATGTCCTGGTGGAGCCACACCGCATTTCCTTCTTCCTTGCTGACCGTCTTCACCATCGAGCCCTTACCGAAGAGCATCGAGAGGTTGTAGCTCATCGTGTCGCCGACCTTCCAGTTGATCAGGTTCAGCGGCTCGACGGTGCTGAGCGCCTGGAGCTCGAGGGCGTTGAATTCGAGGGTTTCGGCCTTTGCGGGAGAAGCAGCCAGGAAAAGCGCTGCGACTGCGGAGGCGGACAAAATCTTCTTAAAAAATCCGTTCATCATATTACGGAGATTCCTTTCCTGTTGAGATGTTTCCCCTGAATCATTCATTCTTGGAAAACACCCGTAAACTACCCCCGAGTTTTTGGTGAAGGCAATGAAGAACGATCAGGTTGATAGTTTTGTTTTTCGAAGCATTGGATTCCTTTCGATCCTGGTGATGACGACTCTTGTCACGAGCTGCGTTTCGAATCCGAAAGTCGTGGAGTTGTCGCCCATGCAGCGCGAAAGCCAGGAGCGGGCGCTCGCGGAGCGTTGGGCGCGCGACATCGAGGGAGTCCTGCGGACGCGTGAAGATGCAGCGCTTGAGGAGCGGATCGCCGCGATTTCGGCGCGGCTTGGACTGCTGGTTCGGCCACGCGTGACCTTTTTCACTACCGGCTCGGCGCCGCGCCTGTCTCCGGTATTCGCACTTCCCGGCTATCACTGGTACTTCTCCACTCGAGCGCTGAAGTTCCTGCGATACGATAACGAGCTTGCCGCTGCGATCGCGGCAGCTCATGCGCTCAGTGAAAAAATGCAGCAGGCCGCGCCGCCCCTCCTTGCCCCGCATTCCCACGATGGCGGAACGCTCTCCATTCCGACGTATTCGGACGAGGAGTGGAGGCGGGTGAATGCCCGCATGGTGGATGTGCTTTATCGGGCGCAATTCGACCCTCGCGGGGTTCCTCAGTTCTGGAAGAAGGCGGCCCCGACATGGATCGGAATGCCCCCGGACTGGGCGATCTTCCTCCAGGAGGAAGCCCACGCACTGATCTCGCAACGGACTCCCCTGGTGAATCCTGTTGTGCGGACCCCCGAGTTTGGAGAAATTGAGAAGAGGCTGAAACAACTGTGAGCGCCCGGAAGCCGCAGGTAGCGGTCATTGAAGAGATCAGGAAGATCATGGAAAACCAAATCGTCGAATTTGTATCCACAAGCGCGTCGGGGCTCGAGTCCCTCGTGAAGCTGCCCGGAGATGCGAGCAGTCGAAAATATTACCGCGCCATCCTGAAGGATGGCCATGGCGTGAAGTCGATGATCGTGATGAAGGCCGAACCCTTCGTCGACCAGGGGCTCGAACTTTCGTTTCTGGTGGTTCGTGACCACCTGGAGCGGAGCGGTGTACGAGTTCCGAGAGTGCACGATGTCGACCCTGCCCGCGGCCTGGTGCTGCTCGAAGACCTGGGCGATGTCACCCTGCTTCGCCTGCTCCAGGAATGCGCCGACTCCGAGAGTGAACGTCACTATTATGAGCGGGTGATAGATGCCCTCGTGCAGCTCCAGGTTCGTGCCGGCCCAGAGGGTGCAGCGCGAAAGATCGAGGCGTTCTCCCTGGAGTTTGATCTCGAGAAGCTGATGTGGGAGACGCACTTCACGATCGAGCACTTCTACGAAAAGTACCTCAAGCGGGAGATTTCCGCCGAGCATCGGAAAATCCTCGAGGACGGCTTTCATGAAATCTGCAGTCGACTCGCGGCCGAGCCCAGGGTCCTTGCCCATCGGGACTTTCACAGCCGTAACGTGATGGTGCTGCCCGGAACCGGGCCCCAGGGCCAGGCGGAGTACGTCATGATCGACTTCCAGGACGCGCGCATGGGGCCGGCCCAGTATGATCTCGTGTCGCTCTTGAAGGACAGCTACTACCAGCTCGACGAGGCGCAGATCCAACGCCTCATCGACTATTACATCGCCCGATACGAGGCCCTCTCCGGACAGTCGCTGGATCGCCAGCGGTTCATCGAGATCTTCGACATCATGGCGGTCCAGCGAAACTTCAAGGCGATTGGAAGCTTCGCCTCGTTCCTGAACCGACGAGGCGACGCGTCCTACCTGAAGTACATTGGAAATACCTTTGAGAACATTCGAAGGACGCTGCTGAAGTACCCCCGGTACTCGCCCCTTCGCGAGGTGCTCTTCCATTACTACTATTTCTGAATCCCGTCCTTTGGGCTCGCCATCGAAGGCCATGCTGATGGCGGCCGGCCTCGGCACGCGCCTTCGTCCATTCACGGAGCGAATTCCCAAGCCGCTGATTCCGGTCATGGGCGTTCCCTGCGCCGAGTTTGCTCTTCAAGCCCTTCATGCTGCCGGAGTTCATCAGGTGGTGGCGAACCTCCACCATCTTGCGGACGAGACCGCACGGGGCCTGCGGACCATGCTCCCTACGGTCCAATTCAGCGACGAGACCGCCGAGCTTCTTGGAAGCGGCGGGGGAATTCGAACCGCGCTCTCGATTCTCGATGCGATGAGCGGAGGTGGAAGCTTCTTCATCCTGAATGCCGATACGCTGTGCTCGTTGGATCTTCGCGAGCTCGCGGCCACCCACCAGCGCCTCCGCTCCAGTCATGGTGTGACGATGACGCTGGCGCTCCTGCAGCGCGAAGCGCCGGGCGAAGAACAGTATCGCGAGGTCCTGGTCAATGAATCGGGAGATCGAATCCTCGGGCTTGGGTCGAAGACCCGAACCGGAGGAATGTACGTGGGTTGCGCGATTCTGGAACGCGAGGCCGTTGTCCATCTGAATTCCGGAGTTCCCCTCGACTTTGTCCGGGATATCCTGCAGCCCGCGATCGATCGCGGCACGGCGGGCGCCCATCAGTTCTCCGGCATCTGGTTGGATGTTGGCTCGCCGGAGCTGTGGTGGCGAACGCATCTCGAGCTCATCGAGCGTTACGAAAACGGGGCCCTTCCTCGCGAATGGGCCCGACTCCTCGAGGAGCGGAACCGTCGACTGGCAGGGGGAGCCTGGTGCGCGAAATCGGCGCCGCTGGTGCAAGTACCCACAGGCTGGACTTCGCCATGCTATTGGGACGGCTCGGGGCAGGCTCCTTCACGACTGGGTCCGGATGCAGTTCTTTATGGCGAACCTACCGCCGGGTCCGTTGGCTCAGGAGTCGGGGCAGACGGACTGTGGGTCGCCCTTCAGCGCAGCAAGTGAATCCTGTCGACGATGTCCATCCAGTTTCGTCCCGGAGTGATCTGGGCCGGAGGTCCGAATCGGCGAGCCCCCGTCCATGAGCCGCCCAGCGCCCGGCCGAGCAGTGCCTCCTTACCGAGGTAGGCAAAGGCGGCGGCTTCCATGTCCTGGGGCGGTACTCCCAGCTCAGCGCTCTGCCTGATCGATACCAGCCAACCCCTGTGGATGAATCCGGCCTTGATCCAGCCGAGGAGGGTCGGATTCCTGGCGCCACCGCCACAAAAGTAAATGGACTCGAGAGGAAGACCGCGATCGAGAATCTGGGTGCAGTAGTCATTGACGATGCTCTCGGCTGTAGCCAGCGTGGTTGTGGCTGCGGCGTCGGCGATCGATAATCCTCTCAGCATCCGGCCGAGCTCTCGCTGGGTGAAGTCGTCGCGTCCGGTCGACTTCGGAGCCCGCCTCTTGAAGTAGG
>JBIIXZ010000156.1:0-6284 GCA_044347055.1 Bdellovibrionia bacterium
CATCCTCGCAGGCCATTCTCTTTCTGCTGAAGTTCAAGCCGAGGGTCAGCCAGCCCCGCGAGGGAGCGAGCTTTCGCGAAGAGCTGGTTTCCGGGCTCCAGTATGTGTGGCGACATGAACTGCTCTTGTCAGCCCTCGCGCTCGACATGTTTGCCGTGCTCTTTGGAGGCGCGACGGCACTGCTGCCCATCTTCGCCTCCGACATCCTGAAAGTGGGTCCGCAGGGACTGGGCTGGCTTCGCGCCGCACCCGCAGTGGGCGCGCTGGTGATGAGCGTGATGCTGATTCGAAGGCCCGTGGGAGCCCACGGAGGAAGAATCCTTCTGGCAAGCGTCGCAGGCTTCGGGCTGTGCATCATCGGATTCGGCTTGTCGACCAGCTTCTGGCTCTCCATGGTGCTTCTTGCGCTCAGTGGCGCGCTGGACAGCGTGAGCATGGTCGTCCGCGGAGCGATCGTTTCGTTGTGCTCTCCAGATCACATGCGCGGACGCATTGCCTCGGTGAATTCCATCTTCATCGGCTCATCCAACGAGCTGGGGGCATTCGAGTCGGGCATCGCGGCACGGATTCTGGGCACCGTGCCCGCGGTAGTCTTTGGCGGGACGATGACGCTGCTCGTGGTGGGCGTCACGACGAGGGTTGCGCCGCGCTTGCGCGCACTGGACCTTCGAAAACTCTGAAGGTTGCCTTCAGCGGATCGGAACGCGCTGGATCTTGGAGAGATCGTAGCCCTGCTCCTTCACGCGCGAGAGGATCTCGTTCCAGGTCTGCTCCGGAAGTGATTTTTCGCGGGCCATGATCCAGAGATATTCGCGCGATGGATAGCCGATCACGGTATAGGATCCGTCGGCTGCGAGGTCGATCACCAGGAACGGAACCTTGATCGGAATGAAGCCGAGAAATTTCATCGCGACCTTCCACTCCGTGTTCACGCCGGGATTCTGCACGATACCGGTGAAGTGATTCACTTCGCGCTCGGCATCAAACGAACCTTTGCTGCATGAAAAGGTGATCGCGACGTCTCCGTTTTCCTTCAGCGCATACTGTTCGAGGGCATTGTGGCATCCCACTTCCTGCGACGCGGGAATATTTCCGAGGACATGCCAGTCTCCCATGAAGGCTTTGAGGTCGAGCTGAGGGACCGTCCGCAGCGGGGGGTGGCTGGAGCCTCCCATCGCAAGCGCATGGCGAATGCCGCCCGCAAGAGCCATCGACAGCGAGACCAGGAGCAGGAGCCGAGCGTGTGATTTCATGGACTTAGGATACCCCTGAAACGGCGATGGATTCAACCGGTGCAGCTGATAAACTCAACTGATCAAGGAGAATCTCCATGAAATTGAAGACGACGATGACCCTCGCAACTCTTGTTCTCTCTCTGGCCGCCTATACCTCCGCTCGTGCGGAGCATCATGAGGCCAAGGACCAGCATAAGACCGCCGAGAAGCACTCGCACAAGCACAAGAAAGACTGCGGCCACAAGGCTGAAAAGCATGGCGACCATGAGGACTACGAGCATGACGGCCACCACCACAAGGTGCACGCCGATCACGAAGACGAGTGCTCAGGGCCGGAGCATGCGGCTCCTGCAGCCAAGAAGAGCTGATCGTTTTCTGGAGTGAGCCCGGTTCTGCCTGGAAAAAGGCGGGGCCGGGCTTTTTTTATTTCGTCGCTTCGAGGAGCGCAATGACGCGCTCCATCTCGGAAACGACCGTGCCGACGTCCGTCGAGAATCCGTCAGCCAGGATCTCCCGGGCAAAATCCGGAGTCACCACGGCGCCGCCGATCAATACCTTGAAGGGCAGCTTGCGCTCGCGGACGGCATCGATCACGACCTTCATCTGCATCATCGTCGTTGTCATCAGTGCCGAGAGCGCGACGACCTTCGCCTGCTTCTCCATGGCTGTCTGAAGGATGAGTTCTGCTTCGACGTTTCGGCCCAGGTCGATGACTTCGTAACCGAAATTCCGGAGCATCAGGATGCAGATGTTCTTCCCGATGTCGTGGATGTCGCCTTTGACGGTGGCAAAAACCACGGTGCCACGGCTCTCTCCTGAAGCCTGGCGAGCCTTCAGCAGGTAGGGCTCGAGAATCGCCACGCCGCACTTCATGGCTTCTGCAGCAGCCATCAGGTGGGGAATGAATTTCACGCGCGCTCCGAACAGATCGCCCAGGTGGCGGATCGCCGGAGTCATGACCTTGAGGAAAAAGTTCATCGGCGTTGCCGGCGGAAGGGCATCCAGTGTCAGCACGTATTCGCGGAGGAGGCGTTCGGTGGTTTCCTTCTGCCCGTCGACAATCGAGCGGAAAACGCCGCGCTCGGTTTCAGTGGCGCCGGCAACCCAGTCAGGCTCCTTCGGGCCATGCGAGGGGGCATTCGAGGCCGCCGTCCCTGAAGCCGCGGTTCCGTGAGCGCCGCCCGAGCCGATTTCGATCTTCGTCGAAAAGTCGCGTATGAAGCTTTCCACGGTCCCGGACTTCGGCCCCCACATTTCGGCGGCGGCAGCCAGTGCTCGTCCCATCGGGTCGGTCACCGACATGATCGCGGAATCGAGGCCGTGCTGGACGGCGGCGGCAAGGAAGGCGTTGTGGACGAAGGGACGGTTCGGCAAACCGAAGCTCGTATTGCTGAGTCCGAGGGTCGTCGCCGCGCGTGGAAAGTACTCCTTGATCATCGAAATGGTCTTGAGCGTGTTTCTCGAGCCGTCCTGCATGGCCGAGACGACGAGTCCGAGCACATCGAAGACCACGTCCTCTTCGCGAAAACCGTGCTTCTCGAAGAGTTGTTTCGTGATCTTCTGGGCGTTCTTGAGGCGGTCCTCTGCCGCCACCGGCACGTCGATTCCAGTGGTCATGCAGACCACTGCCGCGCCGTGCTTCTTCATCACCGGAATCGCCTCATCGAGCTTCTCCTGCTCGGCGTTGAGGCTGTTGAGCAGCGGGCGTCCGTAATAGACCGACGCGCCCGTATCGAGTGCGTGCGTATTCGCGCTGTCAATCATGAGCGGAACCTGGAACTGGTTCTGGACTGCAACGACGGCCTCGCGCATGAGCTTCGGTTCGTCAACCAGCGGAACACCCACGTTGATGTCGAGGAGCTTGCCGCCCGCCCGCACCTGAAGCTCGGCGTCCTCCAGAAGCTGCGAGAGCTCGCCTTTCTTCAGCGATTCGCTCAGCTTTTTACGCCCTGAGGGGTTCATCTTCTCGCCGATCGCCACGAACGGATGGCTTCCGCCAAGGCGAACGAACTGCGAGAGGCTGGAAACGAGCACGCGGCCTTCGCTTCGGGGCCTACGAAACTCGGTTCGGCCGCTCACGGCTTCCTTCACCCGGCGAATGTAATCGGGAGTCGTTCCACAGCAGCCACCGATGATGCCTGCTCCTGCCTCAATGAAGCGCGAGATGTAGGGCTCGAGCTGGACCGCATCCATCGGAAAGTGAGTCTTGCCGTCCTTGATGCACGGAAGTCCGGCATTGGGCTGGACCGAGACGACGAGGTTCGAGACTTCGGCCATCTTTCGCACGATGCCCACCATGGGCTCGGGGCCGGTCGAGCAGTTCACGCCGACAGCAGTGGCTTTGAAGCCTTCGGCGATCGCCGCGATGTTCTCGGGCGTGGCTCCAGTATCGGTGATGCCGTCGGTATTGAAGGTGGCATGGGCGAGGAGCGGAATCGAGCTCGAGGCTGCCCGAACTGCCGACAGTGCGGCGCGAAACTCGATCGAGTCGAACATCGTCTCCACCACGATGCAGTCGACGCCGAGCTCGACGAGCACTTTTGCCTGCTCGTAAAAAATATCGCAGACTTCCTCGAAGGATTTTTTTCCGGTCGGAAAGACGGTCTCGCCGCTGGGTCCGATGTCTCCCGCCACGAACGCACGGCCCTGGGCCGCCTTCCGAGCAATCTCGACGGCCTTGGCGTTGATCTCGCGGAGGCGGGGATAGGCGTCATATTCAGCCAGGCGCCACTTGCTCGCTCCGAACGTGTTGGTCAGGATGATGTCCGCTCCGGCTTCCACGTAATCACGGTGGGCGCGTTCGATGATCTGGGGGTTTTCCATCATCCAGACATCAGGAGCCATGCCGGCGGGCAGGCCGCGATTCTGGAGCAGGGCTCCCATGGAGCCATCAAGGACCAGGACTCTCTTGCCAAGCTCGCTAAGGAAGTTCACTTCTCCACGTCTAGCCTCAGGGGGACGGAAAATCCAGCTGGGCAACAAAGCGCTCCTGGAAATCATCTTGAAGCGCAAGCTCGACCGGGCGCGCTCCCGAGTCGAGGCGTTTCCAGAAGGCGTCGCGATCGCCCTCGGTCATCGAGACCCACGCGAGCGTTCCTTCGAGCGAGGCGTTTCCAATCGGCTCGCACGCGATTTCAGGCGGAAGCAGGCCGATCGCTCGGACCGATTCGAGGTTGAGGTGCTGGGCAAAGGTGCCGGCAAGGTAGATCTTCCGTGGACGTATTCCGGCCCGCTCGATCAGGAGCTCGGCTGCGGTACGAGTGGCCGCCTTGGCGAGCTGGAACTCGCGCACATCATCGGCCAGAAGCTGGACCTGCTCGGTGACCAGAAGCCTGCCGTCGGGAACCAGCCCATCGGGATGGATCAGCCCGCCCTTCACCGCCTGGGCGAGGATGTCCATGAGCCCTGAACCGCAGATTCCTCGGGCCAGGTCATTACCGATGGTCCGAAGCTGCCAGGTTCCTCCCTCGAGGCGAGCCTCGGAGATCGCGCCGGTTTCAGCACGCATGCCGTGATGAATGTTGCCGCCCTCGAAGGCAGGTCCTGCCGGAGCGCTCGAGAACCAGTATTCTCCCTTCTCGTTCCGAATGACGATTTCAGTGTTCGTGCCGATGTCCACGAGCATCCAGGGAGTCTCTGCTTGGCGCGATTCCAAGGCGAGGATTCCCGCCACGGTGTCGCCGCCGACGAAACCTGCGAGGAGGGGAAGCGTCTGGAGCGTGCGCCCGCTCGGGAGAGTGGATTGAAACGCTTCGCGCCTTTCGGGCTGAAAGGGCGAGACGGCAAGCGACTCGATCGACCAGGCGTGGAGAAAGCTTGCCATGGCGGAATTTCCTGCGCAGACGAGCGGAGCTCCATCCACGCGCTGAAAGAGGGCCGGCTCGGATTCGGCAAGGGCCTTGAGGCAGCTCTCCAGGGTCTGGTCGATGGCCTTCTTCAAGGGCTCGACCCCGAGCTTCTGCGCCGAATGAAGCCGAGTCATCACGTCCGAACCATAGGGCACCTGCTTGTTCAGCAGGTGTGCCTCGACGAGAGGACTACGTGCGCCTTTCTCAGCGATGGCAACCACCACCCCGGTTGATCCGAGGTCGCAGGCGAGAACCAGCGGAGAGGGCGCGGAAAGCGCAGCGATGGCAGCCTCGTTTCGAATGATTCGGGGCTTCGAGCGCAGGCTCTCGGTATTCGGAAGCACGATTTCCAGGTTCGTTCGCGGCATGGCCTGGCAGGAGAGCCGCCAGCCCTGCGCCAGTTCGCTCTCGCGAAACGCGCGACGATCGGTAGCCGTGATTCCAAGGAACCCTGATTGGACCTGGATTCGGCACTTGTGGCAGGTGCCCTTGCCGCCACAGGCAGCGTTCACAGGAACCGAAGCCTGCTGAAGGTACTCCAGGAGACGCGCCCCGGGAGCCGCCTGGACTTCGACGGTTTCTCCGCGGCAGTCCACCCGGATTCTCATGAGGAGTTCTCTCCGCGGTCCAGCGCACGAAGGGCCGTGTCGATCCTGCCCAGCGGAGCGCTGACGCAGAATCCTTCGCAGCGCGACTCCAGCTCCCGCATCACCCGGCGCGAGATCTCGATGCCGCGCTTTTCGGCCTCCGCCTTGTCGTCTCCGGCCTTCTCCATCTCCTCGAGCGCCCATTTCGGCACGTGCACTCCAGGAACCTCGTTGGCCATGAACTCGGCGTTCCTCAGGCTCACGAGAGGCCAGATTCCCACGACATGAGGACGATCCGAAGCTCCGAGCTGGTCTCGCCAACGGAGGTACGATTCCGGGTCGAAGATGGGTTGCGTGACGGCATAGTCCGCTCCCGATTCGACTTTGTATTTCCAGCGCTGCAGTTCGACCTCGGGATTGATGGCAGTCGGATTCGAGGCCACTCCGATTGCAAAATGCGTGGTGCTTCCGAGCGTATCGCCTGAAGGAGTGACGCCGCGATTGAGGCAGTCGGCAAGGTAGGTCAGGCCGATCGAGTCGATGTCGTAGACGCCGGTGGCATCGCGATTGTTTCCGAGCTTGGGCGGATCGCCGGTCACGAGCAGCACCTGGTG
>JBIIXZ010000158.1:0-6261 GCA_044347055.1 Bdellovibrionia bacterium
AGTCGGCATCATCTCGGCGAAAAACCGAACGATCGGCATCGGCCCGTTCGATAATTTCCTGCAGACGGATGCGTCGATCAACCCCGGCAATTCCGGTGGACCGCTCTTCAACATGAAGGGCGAAGTCATTGGCATCAATACAGCCATTTTCTCGCGGTCGGGACAGAGCGGCGGACTGGGTTTTGCCATTCCGGTCAATGAGGCCAAGGCCGTCCTTGCGGACCTTCAGAGGTATGGCCGAGTACCGCGCCCCTGGCTCGGAGTCCTCGCGGAGAGAGTGACCCCGGCACTGGCACAATACTACCAGCTGGGCAGCAGCAAGGGCGTGCTCCTGTACAATCTGATCAATGGTGGCCCTGCCGACCGAAGCGGGTTGAGGCCCGGAGACATCCTCCTTTCGGTGGATGGAACGGAGGTTCAGGAGCCCAATGACGTCGAGCGTACCATCAACCGCAAGCGCCCGAATGACTCGGTTGCGTTAAAGCTGCTGCGTGGACGGAAAACGCTTGAGAGAAGCGTGACGATGAGCGAGCTTCCTCCGCTCGAACAGCTTCCACAGGGAACGCTCTAAGCAGTAAAGGATATCCCCATGAAGGAACGCCGCAAGCAAACCGCCTCTTCCCATTCTTCCCTGCCCAAGGACTACACAGGAATGCTTTCCGGCGTCTTTGCCGCGAATTTCTCCGATC
Source organism: Bdellovibrionia bacterium (assembly GCA_044347055.1). Taxonomy (GTDB): domain Bacteria; phylum Bdellovibrionota; class UBA1018; order UBA1018; family UBA1018; genus CAIOHW01. The sequence continues at coordinate 690 of JBIIXZ010000158.1, forward strand.
GACTCAAGCAGCTTCCAGAGACCGAAAGACTCCAGTTCCTTTCGAACGGCGAAATCTATGGAGACGAAGTCGTAATCCATGTCTCGCTTGTCGAAGAGGGCAAGCTCGCTGCGACCACGGTTCACGCCAGCTGCGATTTTGATCCCAAGGCGAGTTCGCCCACCGTCGAAGATCTCCTCGCCATTTGCGTGGACGCCGTCGGCGATGTGTTCTCCTCCCTGTTCGAGGCAAAACCCGACCCAGAGGGCAATCCGGCCATTCTTTCACCCGCTCTCTCCGCTCTCGGAAACGCTCCCTTTGAATGGACCGAGACGGAAGTAAACAAGCGAAAGATCTGGATCAAGATCGACAAGTCGAATCCGGTTCTCGACCAAGCAGCTGATGACTGGCTCGCCAAGAATGATCCCGATTTCGAGAAGCGCCTGAAAGAACAAGAGAAGGACGCCGAGTCACTTTTCGTTCTCCCGCCCAAGAACGGCGGAAAGCCAGGAAGCGGACTTCATTGAGTTGGACGCCGACTATCTGCGAGGCAGCGCTAAGAGCCGCATTTTTGTAGCATGCAGAAAAGAAAAACGCCTTCCTTGGGGTTGCCAGGGAACGCGTTTTTCTTTTTTTCCAAACGGATGATCAGAACGCTTCGGTGTCGTCGTCGAAGTCACGCTTGATCGTGTCGATGACGGCATCGCTATCCGAGCCCTCGCCCTCAAAGTCATCAATGCTCTCGTCGAGGTCGAGATCGTGGATGACCTTCGCGAATTCCTTGTCATTGGTGAGGTCGTGGCGGATTGCCTCGAGGTACTTCTCCGGATATTTGGCAACGAGCTCTTCGATGTACACGTTGAGCTTGCCTTCCTTCAGGATGACTTCCTTACGCTTAATTTTGCGCCAGTTCTTGATGTAATGCAGCCGGCAATAGCCAGCAGTGGTGCCCAAGCCTTCGCAGGCCACTTCGCGGCAGACGGCTTCGGTCGACGCATCCATCGAGGCTCGTCCGGTCAGTCGAGCGGTCACCTTCTGGACCACTGCTGCGGCAGCAACGGCTGCTGCATTCTTGCTCGGAGCACTCTGCTTTCCCTTCGCCTGAGTCGGAGCGGCGGCCTTGACTGCCACGGCAGCTCCGTTTTTTCCGTGATTCTTTACAGGAGCTGCAACCTTGGCGGCTGGTGCCGGCTTTTGCGTCTTGGCTGCAACGGCCTTGGCGGGAGCAGGAGTTTTCTTGGCCTTTGCCGTCGCGACAGGAGCCTTGCCCTTGGCTGCAGGCTTGGCCGGCTTGGCGGCCAGGGGCTTGGACTTGCCCTTCGGCGCAGGCGCAGCCTTCGGCTTCCCGCGGAATGCCGTCAGCAGGGCCTGAATGCCCGCCTTGCCGGCAGTCTTCTTGCCTGCCATCGCCTTGGAGCCATTGCTCGAACCTGCCCGCTTGGCTGGAGTCTTCGCCGGGGACTTCGTCGAGGTCTTCGCTGGGGTCTTCACCCGATTCATTTTACGTGCATTCGCCATATGTTAGGCTCAAGTGGGTGCCACGAGCCATGAACCGGGTCAAGGATAAAGCCACTCCGCTTTTGCGCAGAATCAGCGTTTCCAAAGCCGAATCTCGGTGGCGAGCGCCCGGGGCGATCGACCTGCATTTTCACGGAGCCTTCGGCATCGACCTGATGACGGCTGATGCGACCCAGCTCGACCGGCTTTCCGAACAGCTCTTTCGAAAGGGAATTTCAGCATTCCTGCCGACCACCATTTCCGCGGGAATGTCCGAAACTGAAGCCGCCCTCGTCAGGCTGGGTCAATGGATTCACTCGCATCACGACGTCGGACCGCGCTCGGGCGCCGCTTTTCCGCTCGGAATTCACCTCGAAGGTCCGTTCATTTCGAAAGGATGCTGTGGGGCTCACCCTGAGAAGCACCTGATTCCTCCTTCGCTGAAACTCCTGCAGCGTTGGCAGAGGCTCTCTCAAAGGACGATCGCCAAGATTACCCTGGCTCCGGAAACAGCGCCCTGGAGCGAAATCCGCAGCATTCTCCGCTGGGCCGCTCGAGAGCAGATCTGCATCAGCCTCGGACATTCCCGATCGGATGCAGCCCTTGCCCGCAAGGCGTTCAATTCAGGGGCCACCGCCATCACTCACGCGTGGAACGCCATGCCGTTTCATCACCGATCTCCTGGAATTCTTGGCGAGGCCTTGGGTCGCAAAGGTGTCTCCGTGGAGGTCATTCCGGACAACGTGCATGTCTCGGACGCCCTGGTGGACTGGACAGTTCGGCTCCACCCCCAGGGTGTGTGCTTTGTTTCGGATGCCGTTCCTGCGGCTCATCGTCGCGACTGGTCGACTTTCGGGCCCATCCGGGTGCGGATCAAAGACGGCGCCGGGCGCACCAAAGACGGCAGCCTAGCAGGCGGAGGGCTGTCGCTTCTGGAAATGGCAAGCGCCTTCTGGAAGCGGCGCATCCGCTCCGGATCAACGCCCGATGGGGCCAGCGCCCGAGCCCTGCTGGAATCCCTGATCGTCTGGCCGCTCCTGTCGCTTCCGAGCGCCCGGCACTGGATTCGAGCCATTGAGCGGCAGCATCGCTTCGAGTACCGAATCGGCACCGCTGTCATCGTCCGAGCCCTGCCCTCCTCCACCTAAATTCCTGAATTGACGCAGAGATCGCTTTCCGGCTAAGGTGCGACGTCTTCGGATGCCCGACCAAGGCTGTCCGGGGTTTTGAACAATATTGAGACATGAAACTTTTTCTTCATGAAATCAGTGAGTTGGGAACAGAGGTTCACTTCACTGATCAAGACAAATGGGCTCTGGATGCCGTCTGCTCGGTTGATGAACGAGTGGAAGGGCACCTCCCTGCCCTTGCCAAGCGCCCGCTGGAGGGCGATCTGACGCTCCGTCAGGTCGACGGCGTGGTTGTGGTCACTGGCAGCCTCCATACCGAGGTGGAGCTCCTGTGCAGCCGTTGCGCCGTTCCCTACCGAATGAAGTGCGACCCGAGCGTTTCGGCTCTCTACTGCCGCGACCCTCAGATGGCAGGAATCGCCCACGTTGAAACCGACAAGCAGGGACGCGCGACCGGCAAGGTTGCCGGAAAGCTGAGCGGCAAGGCGCGCCACGCGCATGACTTCGCCGGCGAAGGCAGCACGAACCAGGATCTCGACATCACGTACTTGTCGGATGATGAGATCGATCTTTCGAACATCCTGTCCGAACAGCTTCAGCTCCTCATTCCGTTCCAGCCCCTGTGCAGCGAAAACTGCAAGGGAATCTGTGCGAACTGTGGAGCAGACCAGAATCGCGGTCGTTGCGCCTGCGCAAAGATCCAGCCGACGAACGCATTCTCGGCATTGAAGAACATTCGCTTTGGAGCATCGAAGTAATAACCCTCAGTTCTTGAAAAAGGAGAAATCATGGCAACACCAAAGAAGAAGATTTCGAAGAGCCGTCGCAACATGCGTCGTTTTGCCGGTGGCAACAAAATGGCCGCCCCGACGATCGTCAACTGCCCGGCCTGCAGCGAGCCTACCCGCCCTCACCGCGTCTGCGCCTGCGGAAACTACGCCGGCAAGATGGTGAAGGCCCCCAAGGCCAAGAAGACCGAACTCGCCACGAACTAATCGGGCATGGCTCGGCTCATCCTGGACGTGATGGGGGGTGACAAAGCCCCCCACTCCATCCTTCAGGGAGCAGTTCTAGCCCTGGACGATTTAAAAAAGAGGGGTGCCAGCCTCATGCTGGTCGGCCCCAGGGATTCGTGCGCCCGTATCCTGAAATCTCGCCGCTTTCTCCCGCTGCTGCGTGCGCTGGAGAATCCGAGCTCCGGCGTGACCTGGCAGGATGCGCCCGACACGATCGACATGCAGGACTCCATCAAGTCGCTGCGCCAAAAGCCCGGAGCCTCGATCAACGTGGGCTGCCGCTTGGCAGCCGATAGCTGGAAAAAATGGAAAGCTGGAGAGACCGACGTGTCTCCGGCCGCCTTCATCAGTGCCGGCCATTCCGGTGCGATGATGGCATCCGCTCTGATCCACATGGGACGACTCAGGGGAGTCGAGCGCCCCGGTATTGCCGTCACCCTTCCTACTCTCAGTCCCGACGGATGCGTGGTTTTGGATGTCGGAGCGAACGTCGACTGCAAGCCCGAGCACTTGCGTGACTTTGCCGTGATGGGTGCACTTTATGCCCAGGTGGATCGGAAGTCGCCCGGGCTGCCGAAAGTCGGCATCCTCTCGAACGGCGAAGAGCGCAGCAAGGGCAACGAGCTCACTCGTGCCGCCCTGGCGCTCATCGACCAGCTGCCGAAATTTGACAAGATCGCTCGTTTTGAGGGCTACGCAGAAGGAAAAGAAATTTTCAAAGGCGTGGTCGATGTCGTCGTGACGGACGGTTTCGTGGGTAACGTCGTCCTGAAGTCGGTCGAAGGGCTCGGCTCTGCGGTCGTCCAAATCCTCAAGGAAGGCGCCCGCAAGAACCCGATTGCTTCGATGGGACTCATCCTTGCCGCCCCCATCTTTCGCGGGTTGAAAAAAAGGCTCGATTACGCTGAATATGGCGCAGCTCCGCTTCTTGGAGTTTCCGGATATGCCTTCATCTGCCACGGCAGAAGCAACCCGAAGGCCATCCGAAGCGCATTGCTTCGAGCCCATGTGGCGCTCGAAAAACAGGTCGTGGAAGGACTCGAGTCGGCGCTGCTCGAAAACCTGCCGCAGGAGAGTCGTTCCTGAAATGAAGAAGCCGATGCTGTATTCGAGTCGCATCACCGGAACCGGATCCGTCTTTCCAAAGCGGGTCATGACCAACGAGGACATCGCGAAGATCGTCGACACCAATGACGAGTGGATTCGCGAAAGAAGCGGCATCCGCGAGCGCCGGATTGCCGAGCCTGGAAATCCCGAAGAGACGAATTCCGCCATGAGCGCGCGAGCCGCGCTCCAGGCGCTGGAGATGGCCGGAAGGAAAGCCGAAGACGTCGACCTGATCCTGTACGCCACCTGCTCGCCGGATACGCTGGTCCCATCGGCATCTGCCTACCTCCAGCACCTGATCGGCGCCAAGAATGCGGGAGTCGTCGACATGAACGCGGCGTGCTCCGGCTTTTTGTATGCCCTGACCACGGCCGACATGTTCATCCGTGCCGGACAGAAGAAGTGCGTGCTCGTCATCGGCGCCGAGGTCCTGAGTGCGTTCGTCAATTGGAAGGATCGTGGAAGCTGCATCCTGTTCGGTGACGGCGCGGGCGCAGTGGTTGTTGAACAGACTGATTTTGAGAATCCCTCGCGCATCTACTCGAGCCACCTTGGTGCGGACGGACAGTTCACCGACCTCATTTTGATGCCTGCGGGCGGATCCAAGATTGCCGTCACCCACGAAGTCCTCGATCATTCGGTCAATAAGATCACCCTCAAGGGACGCGAAGTCTTCAAGGTTGCCGTGAAGACCCTCGCCGACTACGCCGTCGAGGCGCTCGAGGCCAATGACTTCACCATCCAGGATCTCGATTGGTTCATCCCGCATCAGGCCAATCTGAGAATCATCGAAGCCGTCGCGAATCGGCTGGATTTTCCAATGGAAAAAACCCTCGTCAACAT
>JBIIXZ010000159.1:0-6242 GCA_044347055.1 Bdellovibrionia bacterium
CGATCTCATGACCGTTCAGCTCGTCGGACAAAAGAAAGGCGAAGTGCTCGGCACCCGCGATCTTCAGAACGCAAAGCCGCTCGTGCTTCAGGCGAGCTTCGGAGCGGATGGAGTCATCTCGAGCTGCCAGGGAGGTGGGGTTCTCTCTGGAATTGCCTGCCGAACCGTGGATAGCGGAGCTCCGGTGCAGATCGCCCAAACCTACTGCGCAGCGACCGAGCACCGCACCGGTGGTGGCTGCAAGGAGGTCGGATCGGCGTTCATGTACGAGCACTATCCAGTCGTTCATGCTGATGGGCGTGAAGGCTGGCATTGCAGTTCGGGCTCTACGGGCACGCTGGCGACCGCGTATGCCGTGTGTTGCATGAAGGGCGCGGGAGCACCGGCTCCGTTCCCGTCGCCATCTCCGGTGTGCCAGAGATTTTCATTCCCCACAAAGGACATGGGGGCCTCGGGCGTGCTTCGCATCCAAGGCCACAGCTCTTACGCATCGACGGCGGTTCAGTGGTGCAAGGAGCAGGGATTTAACGGCCCGACCACACGCGTCCAAGAGTATCACGACTCGGGAAACCGAGCGGTTTGGGGAGGGTCGTCCTGGAATACCAATGTGAGTGGAGTGACCATCAAAGAGCTCGAATGCTGTCCGTAGTGAAATCAGTCACTTACGCGCCTTAGAAGTCCTTAGGTGTAGGGCCTGACCGGATCGGCGATACCTGCTGCACCCGGAAAGGACCCTGATATGAAAACTTCCCCCTCGCGTCTCGCCCTTCTTGCTCTGTTTGCATGTGCTCCCGTCTGGGCGGCCAGCCCCGCGCTCGAGGCCAAGCTCGTGTTTGGGGGAGGTGCCTGCATCGACGGAATGGATTTGAACGCCTTACCCGAAGAAAAAGCTCAGATGCGTTCGCGCGCTTTTCAGACTTTTCCGAAGGCTTCCGAGCTTTCCTTTCAGGCGCCCTCCGGCTTCGAGGCCGTGACCTTTCGCCTGAAAACGAAGCTCCTGCGCAGCACCAGCAATCGCCCCGAGCCGATCGAACTGCTGAAGTTCAACGTCAGCGGCAACGCTGTTGAAGTTCGTGACCAGTTTACCGAGTCGGCCAACCTTTTTCTGGCCTCGCTGGGCGATGCTCCAGTCCGGATCTGTGTCTCGTGCTTTCAGAATGCCGATGTCCTGTATCACTCGCTGCTTCGGGCCGTGGCCCAGAGCGACCAGCGGATGTCGAAGCGCGAATTCGACCGGGTCTTTTTCAGCGGAATGAAGACCTGGGTTTGCAGGGCTGAATAAGGCCCTCAAAAGTGGCGGGCGTTAGGGCCCGGAATACGCAATCGGAGTATTAGCTGGCTTTACTGACGCATTGCATATAGGGTGGGGTCATCTCACTCTTTGTTCGGTTCCTGCAGCCCCAGCAGGCCGACCTGTCCGCCCTGAAAAAGCGCAGTAATCCCGGGGCAGAAATAAAAGAGAATCTCGATGAAATTCAGTGACTTGAACCTGATCGCACCCCTTTTGGATGCGATCAAGGCGACCGGCTACGAAAACCCGACTCCGATCCAGCAAAAGGCCATTCCGATCGTGCTTCAGGGCAGCGACCTTCTGGCCATTGCCCAGACCGGAACCGGCAAGACTGCAGGCTTCGCTCTGCCCATCCTGCAGCTTCTTGCGCAGGGTTCGGCCGGGGCTGGTGCTGGCGCGGCAGTCGCTCCCGGCTCAGCTTCGCAGATCCTCAGCGGCGGTGCCGCCCAGGGTGCGCAGCCGGCAAAAGTGGGCGGAATTACTCCGGTTGGCGGAATCGCGCCGTGGGCGCCCGCTCAGCAGGCTGGTGCTGCTCCTCGCCCAAGCCAGGGTTCCGGCCCGCGCAAGATTCGCGTGCTCATCCTGACTCCGACTCGCGAGCTTGCCTCGCAGATCGGCGACAGCTTTGCGACGTATGGATCGCGCCTCAATCTCAAGCACACCGTCATTTTCGGCGGCGTGGGGCAGAATCCGCAGGCAGCGGCCGTTCGCCAGGGCGTCGACATCGTCGTGGCAACCCCGGGACGCCTGCTCGACCTGATGAACCAGAAGCTCATCAAGTTTGATGGCCTCGAAATCTTCGTCCTCGATGAAGCCGATCGCATGCTCGACATGGGATTCATCCATGACGTCAAGCGCGTGATTGCGCAGATTCCGCGGGATCGCCAGACCCTCTTCTTCTCGGCCACGATGCCGTCGGAAATTACCAAGCTCGCTTCAAGCATTCTCGTGCAGCCGGTTCGCGTGGAAGTCACTCCGGTGGCAAGCACCGCCGACCGCATCGCGCAGGCCGTGATGCACGTTCAGGAGAATCAGAAGACTTCGCTCCTGAAGAAGATGCTCGAGAACAATGAAGTGACCCGTGCCCTCGTGTTCACGCGGACGAAGCGTGATGCGAACCGCGTGGCCGAGTCGCTGACGGCGGCCGGATTCGGCGCTGCCGCGATCCATGGCAACAAGTCGCAGGGAGCGCGCGAGCGCGCCCTCGAAGGCATCAAGGCAGGAAAGATCCTGGCCCTCGTGGCAACGGACATCGCCGCACGCGGAATCGACATCGATGACCTGTCGCATGTGTTCAACTACGACATTCCGAACGTGCCCGAGACTTACGTGCACCGCATCGGCCGCACGGCTCGCGCCGGACGCGACGGCGTTGCCGTGTCGTTCTGCTCTCCCGCTGAAAAGGCCTTCTTGTCGGATGTCGAGCGCCTGATCCGCAAGCGCGTGCATATCCTGCCGACTCCGGAAGGACTCGACGTCGAGTCGCGCAAGCGTGGTGGCGGTGGTGGTGGACGCGGACGCCCTGGTGGAAATCGCGGACATCACGCAGGCCAAGGGTCTGGCGGCGGCAGTCGCGGGGGGCATTCAGGTGGCGGACAGCGCCCGCAGGGCAATTCCAATGTCCGCCATGGCCATGGCCAGCGCGGTGGTCACGGCAATCGCCCGCAGCGTTAAGTCACGAGGCGCGTCGTTCGCTAGGCCCAGTAATTTACGAGGCCCAGTAATTTACGAGGCTGGCGCCTGTTGCAGAATCAGCCCGGCTTCTTTGGAAGCTGGGCTGCCATCCAGTCCATGAGGTCCTTGCAAGGCAGAAAAAGCCGGGCAAGTTCGTGCGCGAAACGCTCGGTTCCGAAGCTCTTCGGAAAGTCGAGCTCCTTCGAAGCGTAGAGCCCGTTGTGCAGCAGGTACTCGGCGTTGCGATGATCACCATCGTAGCCTCGAGGAATCTTCTTCAGTTCGCTTCCCTTGGCTTCGAATCCCGCGCGCTCGACGAGAAGCATTGCATTCGTGAAGCTCCGGTCGGACGGACTCTGCGTGATGCGCTCGCGGTAGATGGCACGTTGAAGTGACTGGAAGCGCCAGATCCCGGCTCCCATGGCAATGCCCGTGGGATCAAGTCCGAGATAGAGTGCCGGCGCCCACTCCTTGTCGAAGCGGCGGTCGCGAAACAGGTAGCCGATCCAGGTCTTGTAGGGAGTCTTGTCGTCCGAGAAGCGGGTGTCGCGATTGATCCGATAGATCGATTTTGTCGAAACCTCGATCCACGGAAAGCACGGCGAGAGGAGAGGCCTGAGGTCTTCGGCCAATCTCTTTGCCGGAGCCTTCACGTCATTTTCGTACTGCTCTCGATGCGCATCAAACCACTCGCGTGTGTTGTTGCGTTTGAGGCTTTTGAGGAACTGGATCGCTGGTGTGCCGAGCGTTCCTGAAGGCTTCACTTCGAAGCTACCGTGCAGCTGAGCTCGACGGACAACCTGCCGTTGATGAGAACCAGTTTTTCCCATCCCACATGGGCGATCGTGACTTCCTGAAGCTTTTCGAGCTCACGATGCGAGAGCGTCAGTGTGGCCGTGGTGAGCGCTTCAGCGTGGACTCCGAGAGAGAGCCACATGCCTGCGCTCGGCGCCATGAACCTCGGCGACAGGCCGCTTTGGAGGGACGTGACTTCGAGTGCGCCGTCATCCGTTTGCTCGACCGACACCCGATGCTGAACCGAGGGCGATCCGGACAGGATGTGCACCACCTTCTCAGGGGCGAACTCGCGGCTGGTCGCGATCCGAACCACAAACGCCGGGACCGTGTAGCCGCTGTTGAATTGCAGCAACTCGCGGCTCGAGCATTCGATCTCCGGAAGCCGGCTGGAGGACACGGGCTGGCCGGCAAGGGCGGGTCCGACGCAGAGAAAGGCGAGGGCCAAGGAATAAGCGGCTGATTTCATGGGATTCTCCGATAAGGCCGGGGTGTTAACGCAGTGCATCCGTGATGTCGAGGTCGAAGTTAGGCCTTGGATTTTGCGGGGGATTTTGACGCGGGTCTGAACCAAAAGGTGGGCCCGACCATTTGTTGCCGCCCCGCATTATTTATGACGGTTTTTATGACGCGGTGTGATACCTCAGGCCACCACACAACGGAGATTTCATGGAAAATTTTAACGAACTGAACCTCAGCGCGCCGATCCTCAAGGCCATTACCGAAATGGGCTTTGAGAAGCCGAGTGCCATTCAGGCCAGCGCGCTTCCGGTTCTTTTGGGCGAACACACCGATTTCATCGGGCTCGCCGCAACAGGCACGGGCAAGACCGCTGCCTTTTCGGTTCCGCTTCTGGAGCGTCTCGACGTCGAGATGAAGTGCGTCCAGGCGCTCGTGCTCTGCCCGACTCGTGAACTTGCGATCCAGGTTTCCGAGCAGATCCAGCTCATCGGTCGTTACATGAAGATGGGCGGAGTTCGCGCCCTTCCGGTTTACGGCGGTTCGAGCTTCGGAGACCAGATCTCCGGACTCAAGCGTGGCGCCCAGGTGGTCGTCGGAACTCCCGGAAGACTGGTTGATCATCTCAAGCGCGGTACGCTCTCGCTCGAGAACGTCAAGACTGTGATCCTCGATGAAGCCGACGAGATGATCTCGATGGGCTTCAAAGAAGACCTCGAATTCATCCTCGCCGCAATTCCTGAAGGACAGTCGAATACGTGGCTATTCTCCGCGACCATGAGCCCCGGAGTGCGCTCGGTGGCCGAAGAGTACCTCGAAAGCCCGCAGCAGGTTCAGGTGAACCGCGGCGGCAAGATGCTGCCCGAGAACGTCGAGCAGCTCTATTACGTCACGCAGGAGTCCAATAAGCCGGAAGTGCTCTGCAAGCTCATCGAGTCGGCAGACGATTTTTACGGGCTCATCTTTTTCCAGACGAAGGCTTTGCTGGTCGAAGTGGCGGACTTCCTGTCCTCCAAGGGATTCAAGGTCGACTGCCTGCACGGCGACATGGACCAGAATGCCCGCGAGCGCACGATGAAGGCGTTCCGCGAACGCCGCGTGAGCATGCTGCTTTGCACGGACGTCGCCTCGCGCGGCCTCGATGTGAAGGACGTGACCCACGTCATCAACTATTCGCTTCCGCGTGAACTCGATTCCTACGTCCACCGCATCGGCCGTACGGCTCGAAGCGGCAAGGCCGGGGTGGCCATGAGCCTCGTGACCAACAGCCACAAGGGGCTGGTCCGTCGCATTGAGAAGCTCACGAGCTCTCGCATGATCGAAAGCCGGGTTCCTTCGCGCAAGGAAATCGCCATGCGGAAGGTCACCCGCCAGCTCTCCACGTTCCAGGACCAGGACCATTGGGGCAAGGTCGTCGAAGTCATGGGCAACGAATGGCGTGATGCTGTTTCGAGCATGATGCCGGATGAAATCGCGGCGCGCTTTCTCGCGCTGATGAACCCGGATCTGTTTGCCGATCTCCGTGGTCCGCAGGGCGAGCCGGTCGTGAAGGTCGAACGCGAAACACGCCTCGCGGATCGCCCCGATTTTTCGGGCGAGCTCGAGCAGCGCCGCGAAGTGAATCGCGAGCGTCGGCGCGACCGGAATGAGCGCGACGAGCGCAATGTCTTTGTTCCGGGTGGAAAGTCCGGAAAGAAGGGGCGCTACGTCCACGATCATGGTCGCTTCCAGGTGAAATCCGAAGAGCAGATTGAACCTGCCGTCGTGGAATTCCGCGAGGAAGCTCCGGCAGCTGCTCCGGTGGAGTCCTTTGAACGCAAACCCCGTTTCGACGATCGCAAGCCCGGTGGATTCGGCGGCAAGGGTTTTGGCGGCGGCAAGCGCCGCTTTGACGATCGCAAGTCGGGTGGATCCGGTTTCGGCGGCCAGGGTGGTTTCGGCGGCAAGCGCCGGTTCGATGACCGCAAGGAAGGTGGCTTTGGAGGCCATCGCCCGTGGCAGCGTCGTGACGATCGTCGCGGTG
>JBIIXZ010000297.1:0-2693 GCA_044347055.1 Bdellovibrionia bacterium
CAAGACCCGGATGCCAAACTGGCCGAAAAACGCAGTGAGGTACTGCACTCCGACGTACGCGGAAATCGATGCCAGCACCGAGGAAAGAACGCGACCACCGATCGATAACTCGGCCGGAAGCAGAACTGCGGAAAACGGCGCGCCAAAGCCCGCACTGATCCCTGCTGCAATGGCCTGCGCGGCATCCGTCCTTCGGCGAAGATCCGACCACCGGGTGGCCGTGCTTCGCGAATTCATGCTCACCGCCTGGGACAGCTCCATGGCGACGCCCTCCGGTCCGAACCCCAGCCCCAGGCCGGACATCACCCAGCTCAGAAGTCCCCGAAGGGTCCAGCGCGAGGGACGATCCGGCAGCGCCGGCGTGTGCAGATGGATGAGCAGGTCAGCCACCCCGTCATAGCGTTCGAGATCGAGGCCTGACGAATCCTGCTTCTGCCCCCGCGAGTAAATTCTTTGCACGAGCGCAATGAGCACACCGAGGAGGACGATGATCAGGATCGTTCCCGTCACCCCGGAGCGCGAAGCACCGGAAGCGGCGGCCATCGCCAATGCCAGCGACACCACCAATGCGGCGCCGAACCCGTGAAGGATCGACGCGATCATTCGACAGTCACGCTCTTGGCCAGGTTGCGGGGCTTGTCGATGTCAGTGCCCTTGAGCACTGCGATCTCATAGCTCAGCAGTTGGATGACCGGAGTGACGACAAACGGCAGCAGCGACTCATGGAGACCCGTTTCCGGCAGAGGAATCCAGAAGTGCGAGACCCGCTTCAGGCTCTCATCGGAAGGATTGCCCACGCCCAGCACCTGAGCTCCGCGCGCCTTGACCTCCTCGAGGTTTGAAAAGGTCTTCTCACGCCAGGCATCGTTGGGAGCGAGCACGATGACCGCGATGTCCTGGTCGATCATGGCAATCGGACCGTGCTTGAGCTCGCCGGCGGCATAGCCTTCGGCGTGGACGTAGGCGATTTCCTTCAACTTGAGGGCCGCCTCGAGCGCGAGCGGAAAACAGTATCCGCGCCCGATGAAAAAGAACCCCTTGAGCGGAAGGAGCTTCTTCGCGGTCTCGCGGACCGCCTGTCGGAAAGTACCCTTGTCGTCGAGGTAATCCGCCAGGAGATGAGGGATGCGGATGAGCTGCGAAAAGATCTGATCCATCTCGGCGGTTTTGCCACGCTGCTTGCCCAGGAAAGCCGCAAAGCAGAGTAGAGTCAGCATCTGTACGGTGAAGGTCTTCGTGGCGGCGACGCCGATTTCAGGCCCGGCATTCGTGAATACCGTGGCCTGCGCTTCGCGCGAGAGCGTGCTTCCACGAGTATTCGTCACCGCAAGCGTGGGAACACCCTTTTTTCGAAGCTCCTGGATCACCGCCAGCGTGTCGGCTGTTTCACCTGACTGCGAAACTCCGATCACGAGCGTTCCGGAGTCGACCACCGGATCGCGATAGCGATACTCGCTCGCGAGCTCGACGGAAACCGGAACCTGTCCCCACTTCTCGAGCCAGTACTTGCCCATGAGCGATGCATGCCACGCGGTGCCGCAGGCAACGATCGTGATGCGCTTGGCATTCTTCAGCAGCTCCACTGCGGGCTGCGCCGCGAGCGGAAAGCTCTCAGCTGATGCGCGATCCAGCAGTCCGTTCAAGGTATCGACCATGGCCGCAGGCTGCTCGTGGATTTCCTTGAGCATGTAGTGATCGAAGCCCTGCTTGTCGAGCGCGGCCGGAGACCAATCCAGCGTGGAGATGGCACGATGAATTACTTCGCCGTTCTGAAGATCGAGGAATCTGATTCCTGAAGAGTCTCCAACGACCAGGTCACCATGCTCGAGAAAGACCACGTCCCGGGTGTACTCGAGGAGGGGTTGAGCGTCGCTCGCGAGGATCACTCCACCCTTGGGGTCGACTGCGGCCACCAGAGGAGATCCGTTCCGGACACCAATGATCGTGCCGGGCTCTTTTTCGCTCATCACGACGACGCTGCATGCTCCGGTGACCTCTCGAAAGCTCTCCCGCACGGCCATCTCAAGCGAACGGCCGCTGTCCATCTTCTCCAGGACGAGGAACCCGAAAAGCTCGCTGTCAGTTTCGGACACGGGCCGATGCCCGCGCTTCACGAGTTCCTGTTTGATCTCCTGGTAGTTTTCGATGATGCCATTGTGGACCAGGACGACGTGTCCGGTCCGATGCGGGTGAGCATTCTGGGTGGTTGGCTTTCCGTGCGTCGCCCAGCGCGTGTGCCCGATTCCGCAGCGGGCTTCTGAAACTGATGGAATCTTCGACAGCAGGCCCTCGACGTTCTCCAGCTTTCCTTCGGATTTCTGGATGTCGATTGCTGAACCGCGAAAGTAGGCTACTCCAGCGGAGTCATAGCCGCGATACTCGAGGCGTCGGAGCCCTCGCACCAATACATCCACTGCCGGCCTCTGACCCACGTACCCTACGATTCCACACATGATTGATTACTCCTGCTTTCCGTATTTTTTTGCGTAACCGGGCTTGTTCACCTGCCGCGAACGGGCGATCGCGAGGGCTCCTGGCTCGACATCCTCCGTGAGGGTGGATCCGGAGGCGACATAGGCCCCCTTTCCGATCTTCACCGGGGCTACTGCCTGGCAATCGCTTCCCATGAACACATCATCTTCGATCACCGTCAGGCTCTTCGTCTTTCCATCGTAGTTGCAGGTGATAAAGCC
>JBIIXZ010000254.1:0-3527 GCA_044347055.1 Bdellovibrionia bacterium
CGCACCCGATGTTCACTCGAGAACCGACCTCGGCATCGCCGAGATAGGAGAGATGCGAAACACTTGTCTTGCGACCCAGCCGGGTTTTCTTGAGCTCGACGAAGTTGCCGATTTTGCAGTCCTCGCCCACATCGCTTCCGGGGCGGAGATGCGCATACGGCCCGACCTGCGCTCGGGCTCCGATGGAGGACTCTTCTCCCACTGTTCCAGCCTTGACGACGGCCCCTGTCCCCACCCTCATGCTCTTCAGCACCACATGAGGCCCGATCTTCGCGCCTTCGGCCACCTGAGTGGCACCCTGGAGCATCACATTGGGAAGGATCTCGGCAGCGCCCTCAAAACGAACTCGAGAATCCACCCAGGTGCTTTCCGTATCCGTGAACTTCACGCCCTGCCTCGCCCAGCCGCGCACAATGCGCTGGTTGAGAAGTCGCCCTGCCTGCGAGAGTTCCCACGGATCATTCACTCCGCGGAGGTCCTGCGGCTCCGGCCAGATCAGGACGTCGATCTTACGCTTCGCGCGCGCCGCCTGGGACACGAGATCGGTGAGGTAGAACTCGCGTTGGGCGTTCTTGTCGGAGAGACGGCCGAGGCCCGGCTTCAGGAACCCACTCTGAAACAGGTAGATCGAAGTGCCGACCTCCCGAAGCTCCTTTTCTCGAACGGTTGCATCCTTCTCTTCCACGATCCGGAGCACAGGACCGGACTTGCCGCGACGAACGATCCGTCCATAACCAGTGGGCTCCTGAAGGACCGTGCTGAGGATCCGCATGACGGAGCCACGTCCCAGGGCGGCAGCAGTTTGACGGATGAGCTCGGCGGGAATCAGAGGAAGATCGCCCGGAAGGACAAGTACCGGCAGTTTTCTTCGAACAACCTCGTCTCCCCAAGATGAATCCATCGCGCAACGAGCCGCATGCCCGGTGCCGCGCTGTTCGGCCTGGTGAACGAAATGGATATCGAGACTGGAGTAGTCCGGGTTGCCGCGAATGGCGGCCTCCACCCGCTCGCGGCCATGCCCCACGACGATGCAGACCGTAACGGAGGAACTGGCCTGGAGGACACTATCGAGCACGTGGAAGATCATCGGCTGGCCCGCGAGCTCATGGAGCACCTTCGGGAGCTCCGACTTCATGCGTTTTCCTTGTCCGGCAGCCAGAATGATGACGGCGGTTTGCGCGGCCTTCGAGTGCTTCGCTGATTGGGGCATTTCATTCGGTTAGCGGAAAACCGAGGTTCGGAAAAGACGAAAAACATCCAAGTTTCATGAACTAAATAGATGCCCCCGGCGAAACCTAAAATCTGAGATTTTCTTAGATTCGTAAATTCTGGGGATTGACGTTCCTTAGAAGTCCTTATAAACACCTTGTGGTCAAGCGGTACCGGACCTAAACTCTAGGGAATGACCGTCAAAAGGTCATCAGGATGGGGAGAGACACATGGATGCGAAGACGCTGACTCGATTCCGCAGGACCCTGCTCGAAGAGAAGCAGAGGATCCTGAACAACTCGCAGAACGCCATCAAGCATGAGCTGGCGCTCTCGACGGATGATCTCGCCGATGAAACGGACCTCACGGTGAGCGAGATGAACCAGAACCTCATGTTCAAGCTGCGGGATCGTGAACGCCAGCTGCTGTCAAAAATCGACCAGGCCCTGGCGAAAGTGGACGACGGCACGTTCGGAACCTGCGAAGACTGCGAGGAACCGATCGAGCCCCGTCGTCTCGAAGCCCGCCCGGTGTCCACTCTGTGCATCGCCTGCAAGGAGCGCGAGGAGCACAAGGAAAAGATTTACGCCTGATTCCTCCGGCCAAGCCGGATGAAACGGAACAAGAAAGCCCCGGCGATGGCCGGGGCTTTTTTTTCGCCTTCTGAATTCGACCGACGTGAATCCGACGATCGGTTCTTGACTCACGAACGTCAAAAAAAACACCGCGATTTCCAGAGTTTTTGCACCTCCCAGTGCCGGTTTTTGCCTAAAGAGCCCCGCTCCTTCAACCGAACCAATAAACAGCAGCCTTTGGTGGATGTGGAAGCAGTAAACCTTTGCAACTAAGCGCTGGGAGGCGCGTGAATGGTGACCAACTACGACGGTGAACAGGTAGAAATCCCCCAGACACTCCCGATGTTGCCTGTGAGGGACATTGTTGTTTTTCCGTACATGATTATTCCGTTGTTCGTGGGACGCGACTCCTCCATCAAAAGCGTGGAAGAGGCGCTGGCGCGCAACGACCGACTGATTCTCCTGGCGTCCCAGAAGGACATCAGTGATGAGCACCCGTCGCCGGAAGGCATCTATAAGACGGGAACCGTCGCGATGATCATGCGCATGCGCAAGCTGCCCGACGGCAGGATCAAGATCCTTACCCAGGGCCTGTGCAAGGCGCAGATCGAGGAGTTCCAGCAGCAGGATCCCTTCTTCGAAGTGAAGATCAAGAAGATCGAGGAAGAGACCGTGGTCTCGAAGAGCGAGAGCGAAGCACTGATGCGCTCCGTTCGCGAACAACTCGAGCGCGTGATCTCGCTCGGCAAGGTCCTCTCCCCGGACATCCTGATGGTCCTGGATGACATCCACGACCCGGGCCGTCTCGCGGACCTCGTCGCCTCGAACCTGGGCCTCAAGGTTGCCGAAGCCCAGGGAATCCTCGAGACCCACAATACGTTCGAGCGCCTGAAGAAGATCTATGAAGTCCTCGCCCGCGAAATCGAAGTCCTGACCATCCAGGCCAAGATTCGTTCACAAGCCAAGGACGAGATGACCAAGTCGCAGAAGGAATACTTCCTCCGCGAACAGATCCGCGCGATCAAATCCGAGCTGGGCGACAGCGACCAGAAGGGCGAGGAGATGAACGAGCTTCGCGAGAAGCTCATGAACGCGAAGATGCCTCCAGAAGTGGAAACCGAGGCAATGAAGCAGCTGGGACGCCTGGAGCGCATGCATCCGGACGCATCGGAAGCCTCGATGCTTCGCACCTACCTCGATTGGCTGATCGAGACGCCGTGGAGCAAGCAGACGGTCGACAACCTCGACCTCTCGCATGCGAAAAAGGTGCTCGACGAGGACCACCACAACCTCGACAAGATCAAGGAGCGCGTGCTGGAGTACCTGGCGGTGCGCAAGCTGAAGGAGAAGATGAAGGGTCCGATCCTCTGCTTCTCGGGTCCTCCGGGCGTCGGCAAGACCTCGCTGGGTCGCTCGATCGCCAAGGCGCTCGGACGTGAATTCGTCAGAATTTCGCTGGGTGGCGTGAAGGACGAGGCGGAAATCCGGGGACATCGCCGGACTTACGTCGGCGCACTCCCGGGCCGCATCGTGCAGGGACTGAAGCAGGCGGGGACAAACAACCCGATCTTCGTCCTCGATGAGATTGACAAGCTTGGAAGCGACTTCCGCGGCGATCCGTCAGCGGCTCTGCTCGAAGTGCTCGATCCGGAGCAGAACTTCAGCTTCCGTGACCACTACCTGAACGTCCCGTTTGACCTGACGAATGTCATGTTCATCGCGACGTGCAACAACCTGGAGACC
>JBIIXZ010000027.1:0-18428 GCA_044347055.1 Bdellovibrionia bacterium
GAGAGAAAGGCCAAGGCCGCTTCGAAAGAATTTCCGGAGCAGCAGGTAAAAGCGATCGGTTTCGTCGGCGAGATCACCGTGTTCAACGCGCAGCTTGCGTCCATCCAGGTGGATCTCGATGAAATCGCCATGGACCACTGCCTGGGCGCAGCCCATATCCGTGTAGGACTGGGCGATCCAGAAGTCGTGGTTGCCCTCGATGTGGTGGACGCTGACTCCACGAGTGCATGCTTCGCGGACCGCCTCGAAGAAGGGGCGGTGAAGTTCGCGGAAGACTTTCTTGTTTCCGACGTAGACATCGAAGATGTCGCCGGCAAGGGCGAGATGGTCGCCTGCCTTCGGAATCTCGCGAATGAAGCGGAGCACGGCCCGGTAAAACGGTTCCTCAGGATGAAGGAGGTGGAGGTCGGAAAGAACGTGGGCGTGTGCAGTGGAGGACATTTCAGCCCTCAGGTTTCCCGCGCTCAGTACTTTTGATCAAGGAGTTTTCCGCGCCCGCGGGTGTCACGCGTGCCCGAACTGCGGAGCCGGACGAATTCCTCGCCTTCGAACTGGCGGATGACGTTTCCGTTGATGTCGCTCAGGACGACCCGAAGTCCAGGGGTATTGCCGGCAATCGACGCCTTCAGGCCATGCTGCTGAGACTGCGCTTCGGTTTCGAATTCGCTGACCGCCTTCTCTACGGCCTCGCGCTCCTGCTCGGGGCTCAGTACCGCCGGCTGGCGCGCCTCTTCTTGCGGGTCGCCGCTGGAATTCTTCTTGTCTTGATTCTCGTATCCTGCGGCTCCATGGCCATCGCCCCCTTCGGCATTGGCCTTGAGGCTTCGGCTGATCTGGAACATTTCTCTGAATCCGTTCACTTTCACCTTCCACTCATCGGAAGGCACCGCCGATTTATTTACCGCGTGATGGGGGCGTGGTCTTTTCTGACGCTTCAGCGGATGTTTCCTGCTCCTCGGACTCCGCGTGCATCGGAACGATGGCGTTCACCGGGCAGACCCGGGCGCAAATGCCGCACCCATGGCAGGTATCGGTGTCGATCACGAACTGGCCGACTCCAAAAAAGATGCTCTTGGTGGGGCAGATCTCCACGCACGCCTCGCAGCTCGTGCAACTCGGTCGAATGAAGTGGACGTTCATCATCCCACCTTCTCCGCGCGAGCCTCTGACGCCGCATTTTTGACGGTCTGTGCCGTCAGGTTGGACTTGACCAGAAACGTCTCCTCGAACGGCGTCGGGGAGAATTTTCCGTCTTTTGCCTGAGCGGCGGAACGTGAAACCGACCAGAGTCCCGCAAGCGACGCTAGTCCGGGGTCGATGGTGTCCAGGTAGTAGGGACGCGATACGAACGAAATCGCGCGTTCGACCGGACGAAGGATCTCGCCGAAGCTTGCGAGCAGGCCTGAGATTTCGGAATACGTCAGCGGCAGCCGCCGCGACTCATACGTCTCCAGGGCCTGGAAGCGGCCCTTGGGATGCTTGTCACAGTCGGCGATCAGCTGAGCCCAGGACTTCTCCTTGAGCTCCTTCGGAAACAGGACGCCCATGACCACCTTGCCGACCGGAACCATCAGCGCACCGGCAAAAACGTAACGGTCATAGCGGATCTTCCGCATCTTCTGGCCGATCTTGTAGGAAATGCGGGCGATGGTGAAACCCTCGTCGAAGGCCTCCTTGATGGCGGCCTTCTGCTCCTGCGATGCCTTTCGTTTCGTGAGCAGGGCCGAGAGCAGGTCGTAGTGGAGGCCGGCATTGAAAGCCATGTCGGCGTGCATGAGCTTCTTGTCGAGGCAGTACTCCTGGGCGCCAATCGCAAACGGAAGCTGCTGGGCGTAGTCGATGTTCAGGCTGGTGTCCTTCGACTTGCGCGGAAGATTTATTCCAGTCAGTCGGTTGAGAGCGATGCTCGCCGTGATGTTACGGATCAGATCCTTGCCCAGGAGCGCCAGAATTCGATCGGTGATGACCGTGGAGTGGTCGACTGTTTCCGGTACTTCGGCCCGCCTGGACGCGCATTTTCTCGTTACCGGAAGCTCGCAGGGTCTCCAGGAAAGTGGTGGCAGGAACGGCCGGAACAAGGAATTCACGGAAGAGCTGCGCGAGCTCGGCGCTCGTGTCCTGCGGCTGTCCCGGAGTGTCCGGCGGACTCATGGAGGTTCCCTCTCTTTTCAGGGTAGAGAGGGTTCAATTTGAAGTCAAATCAGCATCCCCCTATAATGGTGAAGCAACTGAGGGGCTTGAGCGACTTATGCAGACACTTGCCAAAGACATCATGAGCACGAACCTGATCACGTTGACCGAGCAGGCGACCGTCGAGGACGCCCTGAAGGTGCTCATCAATGCGCGCGTGACCGGGGTGCCGATCGTCGATGGCAAGACCGGCACCATGAAGGGCGTGCTTTCGGAATTCGACATCATCAAGCACATCGGTAGCAAGAAGAAGCTCAAGGACGACACGTTCAAGGAGCGCATCAAGTATTCCAGGAAGGCCAAGTTCATCGAGGCCACCACTCCGCTCAGCGAGATCGTCCAGCTTTTCGTGGATTTCAAATACCGTCGCCTTCCGGTGGTCGACGAGAACAAGAAGCTGGTCGGAGTCATCACCCGGCGCGACATCATGCGCGTCTTTTTCTATAGGTCCAAGCTGCCCTGATGAAGCTGACGCGAACCCAGGACCGTGGAGTTGAAATCCTGACGGCGTCGGGCGCGATCGCCCAGCGCGATGTCCAGGTGCTCAGCGTCGGCGTGGGCAAGTTGATTCGCGACGGCAAGAACCAGATCCTGCTCGAAGTCTCGGAAGCATCCATGCCGGATGAGCTGATTCGCGAGCTGATGGCGCTCGATCTGGTGGCGCGCGAGCTTTCCGGAAGGCTCATCGTGCTGGCGTCTCGTTCGGAGCTCCGGACGAAGATCGACAACTTTGCCCGACCCATGACCCTGGCGTCGTTTGCCGATCGCAATGCCGCCCTCGAGTTCTTCGAGAAGATGAATGCCGCTCCCCTCGGGCCCATCGCCGGAGCAGGACCTGTGGAGACGGCCCCCGGTGGCGCCCCTTCCGAGGCCGCGCCTTCAGTCCCGGAGGAGCAGGTCAAGCAGCTCAAGGAAGACATTCGCAAACGCGAGATCGACGAGCTGGGTCAGCTTCGCGAGACGATCGTGCGCCTGGAGAACGAAAATCAGGCTCTGCTGTCACAGTTTCAGACCTACTTTCGTGAAAGAAGGCTTCCGCCGGATGAACGCGCGTACCAGCAGCGGATCCAGGACCTGGAATCCAGGGTCGAGGAGCTCATGGACGAGCTGGGCAAGGAGAAGGGCAAGTGAGCGCGGCCACGGCTGCACGCGACTACGCCACCCGGCTCCTGGCCGGAGATCGCCTCGCACTCGCTCGGGTCATCTCCAAGTTCGAGAATCGTGATCGCGACTCGGGCGAGATCCTCAAGCACATCTTCCAGAAGACCGGACGCGCGCATGTCTGGGGAATCACCGGGCCACCCGGGGCCGGCAAGTCCACTCTCGTCGACCAGATGGTGCGGGTGCTCAGGACCCAGGGGCTGAGGGTTGCAGTCGTGGCGATCGATCCCTCCAGTCCCTTCACGGGAGGAGCGATTCTCGGTGATCGCATTCGCATGCAGGATCATACGAGCGATGCCGGAGTGTTCATTCGTTCCTTGGGCACTCGCGGCAAGCAGGGCGGACTTTCGCATGCCACGCTGGAAACCGTGCTGGCGCTGGACGCGGCAGCTTTTGACGTCATTCTCGTGGAAACCGCCGGAGTCGGGCAGACCGAGCTCGAGGTGCTGGGGCTCGCTCAGCAGGTCGTCGTGGTGCTTGTTCCGGAGAGCGGCGATTCCGTCCAGATGATGAAAGCGGGCCTTCTGGAAATTGCCGACCTGTTCGTGGTGAACAAGAGCGATCGTCCGGATGCGGACCGACTCGTGCACCACCTAGACGGAGTCCTGGATCTCACGCCTTCGATGCGCCGCCGTCCCGACATCCTGAAGTCACAGGCCACGATCGGGGCCGGAGTGAAGGAAGTCGTGGACCACCTGCTTCACCTTGCCGGCCAGAATCTCGAGGAGCGCCAGCGAAGGAGTCGCGAGTTTTTGAAGCGCGAGGTGCTCCATATCCTGATCGAAAGGCTCAGTTCGAGCGTTCAGCAGGCCTTCGAAACCAGCTCGGGAATCGATCTACTGGCGCAGCTTGAAGCGCGGCAAATCGACCCAATCTCTGCTGCAGATCTCCTCTCTGGAAATTGACCTCCAGAAATCCGAACACTTAACGCGTCGCGTTGCCATCCTCAAGATGGATCGTTCTGCTCGGGCTTATACCTGACAAAAAAACTCTAAAGGCAAAACAAAACCTGACCGAACTGGTTGGTGTAAGCAGGGCTGACTCGGTGAGAGATCACTGGGAGGGCCCGGCAGGGGTACAGCAAATTCCTGCCAATACAACCAGGAACAGCGGTGGCACGTACCACGGGGTGTGGTCTGCAACCGGCTGATGAAAATGAGGAGTAGGGTATGGGTCTACGTGTAAATACGAACGTACAGTCACTCGCAGCACAGCGAAATTTGGGAAATACCAATGCAGCTCAGAAGAGCTCTTTGGAAAAGCTGGCCTCCGGCACCCGCATCGTCCGCTCGGCGGATGATGCCGCCGGTCTGGCAATTTCCGAGAAGATGCGCGCGCAGGTTCGGTCGATCCGCCAGGACACGCGAAACGCCAACGATGGAATCTCGATGATTCAGACCGCTGAAGGCGGCATGAATGAAATCGGAAACATCCTGGTCCGCTTCCGTGAACTGTCGATTCAGGGTGCCTCGGACACCATTGGTGACAACGAGCGCGCTTTCATCGACAAGGAAGTCCAGCAGCTCCGCGCTGAAATCGACCGCATCTCGCAGTCGACGGAATTCAACGGCCAGAAGCTCCTGGCCGGTGAAAGCAAGCAGCTGGACATCCAGATTGGCCAGGGCAACAAGGCTGAAGCAGATCGTTTCAGCTTTGACCTGGCTGATTCGGATGTCTCGGCAGAACGCCTCGGTGTCTCGGGCCTTTCCGTCCGCGACAAGGCTTCGGCCCAGGCCAACCTGGATGTGATCGATTCGGCAATCAACGCGCTTTCGAGCAGCCGAGCCAACCTCGGCGCAATGCAGAACCGCCTGCAGAGCGTGGTGAACAACTTGGGCGTGTATGACGAGAACCTCTCGGCAGCACGCAGCCGGATCTCGGATATCGATATGGCTTCTGAGACGGCCGAAATGGCGAAGAACAACATTCTGTCTCAAGCTGGTACTTCGGTCCTCAGTCAAGCCAATCAGAACCCGATGCTCGCACTGAAGCTGATGGGTTAATGATCTCTGGCAGGGGCTCTCGAGCCGTCCCTTGGGTGAGGGGGTCCCTGCCGAGAACCTTTTGAAACACCAGGCGGGAGGGAACCAGTGCGGTTCTCTCCCGTTTTTCGTCGTAAGATCCGACACTTGATTCCATCACGCCATCGATTGTTAAGAAAAAAGCCATTCACTCAAGCTTTATGACGCACCGCCGATAGGATGGGTGTCAGCAGCGAGGAACCGGAAACACCAGCCGGAACCGGACTGAGGACAACACCCGCTCACCACAGGTGTTTCAGTCAAAAACTCGGCAGGTCGTGGAAACACGGCCTGATTAACCCGGATCAAGGGGACCACACCATCGGACATTGCTGTGTTCGAGGTCTTTGCGATCCATCCAGTTTCTGGAGGCTGTACGTATGGGCTTGAGAGTTGCAACCAATATGGCCGCTGTTTCGGCCAATCGTGTCCTCAGTAAAACCAATGATTCGCAGAACAAGTCGTTCCAGAGGTTGTCCTCTGGCGCACGCATCACCCAGGCAGGTGATGACGCCGCGGGCTTGTCGATTTCAGAAAACCTGCGTGCCCAGATTCGATCCACATCAGAGGCGGAAAAGAATGCCAATAACGGCATCTCTCTCGTCCAGGTGGCGGAGGGCGGTCTCTCCGAAGTGGGCAATATTCTCGTGCGGCTGCGCGAGCTGTCGATCCAGGCAGCCTCCGACACGATCGGCGACAAGGAGCGCGGCTTCATCAACCAGGAAGTGCAAAGCCTCACGGCTGAAGTCGATCGAATCGCAAATGTCACGACGTTCAACGGCACCCAGCTGCTGAACGGGCAGGGAAAATCCAGCCTCGAGCTCCAGGTGGGCATTCGAAGCGACGTGACCGATCGAATCAGCTTCAACGTCTCGGAAAACGATGTGCGTGCTGATGCCCTCGGAGTCAGCAGCCTGAAGACGGAATCCATCGACGACGCCCGTTCGGCAATCGATGTGGTGGACTCCGCCCTGAACAAGGTCTCGGAAACGCGAGCTCGAATGGGAGCCATGCAGAACAAGCTTCAATCCACGACGAACAACCTCGCCATCACGAAGGAGAACCTCGTGGGTGCCAGGTCTCGAATCGCGGATACGGATATCGCCGAGGAGACCTCGAGCCTGGTTCGCGAAAACATCCTCCAGCAAGCCGGCATTGCCGTCTTGGCGCAGGCCAACCAGAACCCGATGACGGCCCTCAAGCTGCTCTGATCCTGGTCAGTGACTTGCGTCCGAAAGTTGCGCCACAGCCTGTCGGCAATGGTGCCGGCAGGTTGATTGAAGCCCGCCCCCTCTCGATGTGCCGAGCATCGAGGGGGGGTCCCCTTTTTTTCAGGCTGCTTTTTGTTCGGATTGCGTCGAGGCCCTCTCGGCCTCTGCCAGCGGCTG
This sequence comes from Bdellovibrionia bacterium, assembly GCA_044347055.1. Classification (GTDB taxonomy): domain Bacteria; phylum Bdellovibrionota; class UBA1018; order UBA1018; family UBA1018; genus CAIOHW01. Next base: position 6,761 of record JBIIXZ010000027.1, read on the forward strand.
AAGGGCCGCGATTCGATCTTCGGTGGCAGGATGCGACCCCATCGACGGCGCAGGCTCCCCCGGCTTCCTTCCCTCGGTGGCGGCATTCCAGGCTTCGATGTTCTGGAGCGCGCGGACGAGGCCCGAGGCGCTGGCACCAAGATCGCTTACGGCGCAGCGATCGGCCTCGAGCTCCTGTGCCCTCGCCTGCCGCTGGGCCAAACGAAGCGATGCCCAGATGAGGGCCGCTGCCGCAGCCAGCGAAAAGACCGGAAGAATCGAGGGTGTTTGCTGGCTTCGGTAGAAAGCGTTTACTGCGAGAGTACCGGCCATGACCGCCAGCACCGTGAGGCTCATTGCCCATGCGAGCAGAAACCGACGCGCGAGGTGGCGAAGCTTCATGTGAGCCACCTCATGCAGGATGACGGCTTCGAATTCCGGATGGAACTCTCCCTTTTGAAATTCCTCGACGATGCGCGGAGTCAGCCAGAGCACGGGCTGCAGCGGTCCCCGGAGCCCCGGAAAACCGGTCATCCAGGCGTTGACGGAACGCACGTATCCCGATCGAATTTCGCGAAATTCCGGAGCATTCACTCCATTTGCCTCGAAGCATCTCGAAAGAACCGCCGCGAGCCGCTGGTCCTGAACCTCTCGTGATGGAATCATCCTGCGCATCAGCCAGGGAGAAATGGCAAAATTCGATGCAAGCGCCAGGGAGTACCCCAGCACTCCGCCCGCCCCGATCACGGCGATGGCCGGCATTCCATCGAGCTTGAAAACGGCCACTGCCGCGGCTGCCGCAAAGACCGTCCCCGAGAGAATGCCCATGTAGATGAAAATTCCTGCAAAGGCCCAGAACATCCCGGACGGAAAGAGCTGGCCGGCCATGCCGCCCTGCTCGTCCTTCGGGTAGTAGTCTCGTTCCAGTTGAATCTGGAGCACGCGTTGCACGACCAATGCTGCGAGAGTCACCACCAGGCCTGCAATCGAGTGCGCCGGGCTTTCCTCGCGGACGGGGCCCGTCGAAAGAAAGATCACGAGCTGGAGCGACGTGGAGATGAGCCCCGCAAGGCGAATTCGCGTCAGTTGTCCTGCCGCGGACTCCTCGTCGTCGAGTCGCCTGGAGGCCGAGTCCCCCTCTTCGGCCGATTCATTTCGGAAATACTCGGACCAGAGCGCAAACATGACCACGGGAATTGCCGCGGCAATCAGGAGACCCAGAATGGACTTCAGTTCCATGCGACGCCTTTTTGACGCCCTGTCCGCGACCATCGCGGACGTCCGACGTCTCCTCTTTCATCGGATGGAAAGGAGGCGGACCTTAACGAGGCTGGCAGAGCCAGAGATGGATGCCCTTGGTCCTGAACCCGAATCGCGGAGCATCAATCGAACCACGGCGTTCGCACCAGGCGCCGGAGAATCGAGGCTCCTGCGAGTATCGGTCGTCCTGGACGTAGAGCACGGGCTTCAGGAGCTGCGGCCATTCGCCGGATCCAGAGTCCCGGAGCACATCGGAAAGCCGTGGCCATTCGAGCCTCTCTGCCGGAGTTGCCGGTGAGAGCGTGGCCGGTCTCGAGGGCCAGAGTGCAAAGGCCGCCTGGGCCGCAGTCTGGTAACGCGATCCGACGACGGGCAGCTCCGGAGAAAGCTGCTTCTCCGCGATGAGCCGAGGCAGTTCACGCCAGCCGGCGAGGTCGTTCGAAACATCCCAGAGCGGATTGGCGGCGCGTCCGGTCCACATCTCGGTGATCCAGGAGCTGAGCGGAAATTGAGTGAGGCCGATGCTGGACACCAGAAGAATGGAAGCAAATGCCAGGTGAAGCCGCGCCAGAGTACGTGAGGAATGCAGGGCCGCCCAGAGGCCGATCGGAAGCCATGCGACGAGAGCCCAGTGGGGCTTGAAGGCGGAAAGCGCGGGTTGCACGAGAAAGATCACTGCGGGCGCAGTCCACGCGGCGACAAAGAGCTCTTCGCGCTTTGGGTTCTCGCGCAGGAGCCTGGTCACGAACAGGCCTCCAGCGGCAAGGAGCGCCGGGCCCGCAAACAGAAGCTGCGATGACCAGAACGTTCCCCAGCGACGCCAGTCGAAGGAAGCTCCGGCATGCCTGGATTTGAACTGATACAACAGCGCCACCCAATCATGCTGCGAGTTCCAGATGAGGATCGGCGCCGCGGCTGCGAGCATCCCGACGAGCAGGGCCAGCAGTGCCTGCGCTCGGGCCCGACGGGCGAAAAATACAAGGCACGCGGCAGCAGAGGCGCAGTAGAGCACCGCCGAAAATTTCGACAGCAGCCCGATCATCGCTCCGATCGCGAGAAGCACCAGATCGCGGCCGCGAAGCGAATCGCTCTCGCAAATCGACCAGCAGCCGCGAAAGCACAGCATCCATCCCAATAAAAGAGAGTGGTCCGGCACCATCATCCAGGTCATGGCAGCCAGGCCCGGAAGAACGATGAATGACATCGATGAGGCGCTCGGAGCACTCCGGAGCCGCCTCACCCAGTCGGCGGCGAGGAGCAGGGTGGCCCCGGAAATCAGCACCCCGGGAAGACGCACGACGAATTCTCGCGGGAGCGAAATCCAACCCAGGACGCGCTCGGAAAGGGCAATGATCCAGGCCACCAGGGGAGGATGGTAGACGTAACCGAAGGCAGGCGATCGCGAGAGCACCCAGTAGTAGGCTTCGTCGTCGCTGATTCCGAGTGTGGCGGCCTGGAGCAGCCAGGCGAGGCAGAGGCCCGCAAACAGAAGAGCAGGCGAGAACCTCGCCATCTTCAGCGCTCCAGGGAAGCGCGTTTCACGCGCTCGTTCGAGCGCAGTCGACTGACCTCCAGGTCAGGAACCTGGAACTCAATCATGGTCCGGATGCCCTGTTCGAACTGGCGCCAGTACTCCTCCGACTTCCTTGCCTGGGCTGAAGGCAGCTCCAGGGTCAGCGTCGGAATTCCCATTTCCTGTCCCGTGTAATTGCCGAGAGAACCCGGAAAGAACCCACCGGAAGTTGCCTTGAGCTTGCGTCGCAACGTCATGCATTCCTGCACGTAATCCTTGGGAAATCGGGCAAGTGAAAGGTGTGATGGACCGTCATAGTCCATGAAGTTCAGCGGAGCATGCATCGCGAGGATCTTCTGGGGCCTCGACTCCTTGACCAGCTCCATCTGGAAGATTGTCTCCGGCTCCGAGGCGGGCTGATGGCCTGGAAAACGACGAGCATTCGATGCGAATTTCGTCTTCCACATCTTCAGTGCCAGCTCATGCCAGTCGCGAGTCGGCAGGTTTCGATTCAAATCCACCTTGTGCGCGTTGGTCCGTGTTCGAGTCTTTCGGAAAAATCCATCCGGATTCACCATTGGAGCGACGACCACTCGAATGGAGTGCTTGCGAAGTCGCTCTTCGTTCTGCAGCAGATAGTGGGCGAGCTTGAGCACCAGGTACAGCGGCGTGTTCTCGTCGCCATGGACCATGCTGATGACCAGGGTCGAGTTGGCAGCTTGTGGATCGCCGAACTCCGCCACGGGAATGGGCTTTCCCAGGACCGAGTAGTGTTTCGAAACTTTCCACGGAATTCCTGCGCAGGGCTCGAGCTTCCATCCGAGCTTCTGAATCTCCGTCCGGAGATTCGAGCACCACTGCTCCAGCGTCCACGGCTCATGGATCGGATCTCGAGTCGGCCGTGTGTCCTTCGCGCCTGAAACGGCCGGCGACGCCGATGCAGCAAGAGAGAAAAGTGCCAGAAGGCTCGTCCAGAGCGTTGCTCGTCTCATGAACCCTCCCGCAAGGCCTTTCGCTGGCCATGGTACCACTTGGCGGTCAGGAACAGGATCACGGCAACGATGATGGCCAGGATGCCGTATTCGAAGTTGCGCATGATCCGAATGAAATGATCGATTTCATCACCGAAAATGTACACTCCGCCGACAATCGCCGGAACGCTGAGGAGCGCGGCGATGCCGTCGAACGAAAAAAAGATGCTGAACGGAAGGTGCAGGACCCCCGCGGAGAAAAAGATCGGAGCTCGAAGTCCCGGCATGAAGCGGGCGGCAAAAATCAGCTTGTTGCCGTATTTCTTGAACTTGCCCTGGACCGCATCCAGCCGATCATCCGGAAGCACCTTGTGGAAGAACCACTTCTTGGTCAGGGCCCGGCCATACTTGGCTCCCAACCAGAAGACAAATGAGTCGCCGATCATGACTCCGGCCAGGCAGACGGCAATCATCACCCAGACATCGCAGACGCCGTAGTAGGCAAGGACTCCGCCGACCACCAAGGTGATGTCCTCGGGAATCGGCACCCCCAGGCCGCAGGCCAGCAGGATGCCGAACACGATGATGTAGGGCATCGGGCCATAGAAGTTCAGGAGGAAGTCAATCAGGGCGTCCATTCTTGCCTTTGTTTCCGAGGGGATGAGCATCCCGATATTCATCGAGAAGCGTTCCCAAATCAACATGGGTATATCGCTGGGTGGTGGATAGTCGGGAATGGCCGAGCAGCTCCTGGATCGTCCGAAGATCCGCACCTGCGGCCAGCAAGTGGGTGGCAAAACTGTGCCGGAGTCCGTGGGGCGAGAGGCTCTTTGCCGAAGCCAGCCGCACCAGATGCCGGGCCAGAATCCGAGCCACGCTCCGTGAAGTCAGGCGACCGCCTCGAAAGTTGAGGAAGAGAGCACGTTCGGAGGCGTCTGAAGGCCGGTCCGGATCGTCGAGGTACTCACGCACTGCCGAGAGGGCGGGCGGTCCGAGCGGAACCTGGCGCTCCTTGCTTCCTTTTCCGAGCACTCGCACCCAGCCGCCCTGAAGGTCGACATCATCGAGATCGAGCCCCACCGCTTCGCTGACGCGAAGTCCTGCGCCGTACAGTACTTCAAACAGTGCCCGGTCGCGCCGCCCGAGCGGAGTGGAGGAGTCGGGCGCCTGGATGAGTTCCAGCATCTCGTCGATCTTGAGAAATTTCGGCAGCGAACGCCGGGCCTTGGGCGTGGGCACGAGTGTGCCGATATCGCGCTCGAGCCAGCCTCTCTGGCGCGAATGCTTGAGGAAGCCGCGAATGGCCGAGAGGTGCCGGCAAACCGAGCTTCGTTCCAATGAGTCATTGAGCGAGGCCAGGTAGCTTCGCAGGCGCACCGGATCAAAGCGGGCGTCGAGATCGGCCATGGTCGAAAATCCCGATTCGGCGAGGAAGCCGGCCCATCGGCCGAGATCCTGGCGGTAGGCGGCGAGAGTGTGCGGACTGAGCTTGCGACGGTCTCGGAGCATCTCGAGATAGAGGTCGATAGCGGCCGAAACGGGGGTCATGGGGAGAGTTTAAGGTTCTTTCAGGGCTGTGGTAAAGCGAGCGCATGTCCGAACCCATTGTCCATGTCGTCGGAGCAGGCCTGGCCGGCAGCGAAGCCGCCTATTATTTGGCGGAAAGAGGAATCCGCGTCGTTCTCCATGAGATGAGGCCCGAGCGGATGACCGAGGCCCACAAGACGTCGCAGTGCGCAGAGCTGGTGTGCAGCAACTCCTTCAAATCCAAGTCTCCGGTTTCTGCCCCTGGAATGCTCAAGGCCGAGATGACGCAGCTCGGTTCACTCGTGCTTCGGATGGCTGCCCAGTCGGCCGTTCCGGGGGGAGAGGCGATGGCGGTGGATCGCGAAGTGTTTGCTTCGCTGGTCACTCGCGCGGTGGAGAGCCATTCGCTGATCACGCGTGTTTCCGGCGAAATTTCCGCCCCGGCTGCCGGGGTACCCACGATCCTGGCCACCGGTCCGCTCACTTCGGATTCTCTCTGCTCCTGGATCGCGCGCGCGACCGGGGCTGAAGACCTGTATTTCTACGACGCAATTGCGCCGATCATCGATGCATCGAGCATCGACATGGAAAGCGCCTTCATCGCGAATCGCTATGACAAGGGCGATGAAGAAGCCTACCTCAACTGTCCGATGGACGAGGCTCAATACAACGCCTTCATCGATGCGCTGATTTCCGGCGAAAAGGTCGCCCCGAAGTCCTTCGAAAAGGAGAAGTTCTTCGCCGGGTGCCAGCCGATCGAAGCCATCTGCGCCACGGGACGCGACAGCCTCCGTTACGGCCCCATGAAGCCGGTAGGACTGAATGATCCGAAGACCGGAAAGCGCCACTACGCCGTCGTCCAGCTTCGGCCCGAAAACCGCGCGCTCACCGCGTACAACATGGTGGGCTTCCAGACGAAGCTCAAGTACGGCGAACAGTCCCGCATCTTCCGGATGATTCCTGCGCTCCGAAATGCAGAGTTCCTGCGGCTCGGATCGATCCACCGAAATACTTACGTCTGCGGCCCGAAGGTCCTGCGCGCGGATCTTTCGCTTCGTGGACAGCCCAAGGTGTATCTGGCTGGCCAGGTCACCGGAGTCGAAGGCTACCTCGAGTCCGCCGCCTGCGGATTGCTGGCGGCGATTTTCGTCGAGCAGCGGGTGAAGTCGCTTCCGCACAGCGCGCCCCCGGCCAACACGGCCATGGGTGCCCTGCTTCGTTACGTGACCGCAGGGGATGAAAAGAACTACCAGCCCCAGAACGCGAATTTCAGCCTCTTCGATGTGGGGCTTTTCGATGGCGTAGCCGAGCTCAAGCGTGACCAGGCCCGCGAAGAAATGGCCCGGCAGGCGATTCGGAACTTCAAGCACTGGCACTCGGCCGCGCCGGCCTGATCAGGCCTTGAGGTGGTAGCGGACGCTCGTGACGACGCGGTTCCGCTTGAAGAGCAACGCCGTGCGAATCAGGAATGCCGTCTGGTTGTGGAGCAGGCTGTAACGCCACTTCGAGGTCACGAATTCCGGGATGATCACGGTCACGACTTCGTCGTGGCAGCACTCGGCGACATCATCGATGTACTCGAGCATCGGCTTTACCACGGAACGGAAGGGTGATTTCAGGACGACGAACGGAATGTCATGGGCCCAGCGAGTCCACTCGGCGCGGATGCGATCGGTGGCCGCTGGATCGAGCTCGACGTAGCAGGCTCGGACATCGTCAGAAATCGAAATGGCATATCTCAGGGCTTCGATCACCCCGCGGTGGATTCCGGAAATCGGGACAATGACGGTGTGCTTGACCTTCTGGAGCTGGCGCGACGGGGTGATGCCTTCAAGCGAGAGCTCGCGGCCCACGGACAGGTAATGGGCGTGGATCCGGGTGAACAGCAGCACGATGAAGGGCATCACGGCGAGGACCATCCAGGCGCCGTGCGAGAACTTCGTGGTCGCAATGACCGCAAGAACCACCAGGGTGGTCACCGCGCCCACGCCGTGGATCAGGAGCGCGCGAACCCAGCCGGGTTCACGGTCCTGCCAGTGATGCCGGAGCATTCCGGCCTGCGAGAGAGTGAACGACAGGAAGACTCCGACCGCATAGAGCGGAATCAGCCGATGGACGTTTCCTTCAAAGAGCACGATCAGGAAGATGGCCAGGAAGCTCAGCCCCATGATGCCATTTGAAAAGACGAGCCGGTCGCCGACGCTTGCCAGCTGGCGTGGCAGGTAGCGGTCGCGGGCAAGCATCGAGCAGAGACGCGGAAATCCTTCAAAAGCAGTGTTGGCCGCAGTGAACAGGATCAGGGCGGTAAAGCCCTGGAAGAGGTAATAGAGGCCGGTCTTGCCGAAAACGACGCGTGCCAGTTGCGAGATGACCGTCTCGTCAGCTTTCGGCATGATGCCGTAAACGTGCGCCAGCAGGCTCAGGCCCACGAAGAACACGGCAAGGATCGTCGCCATCCACAGGAGCGTCGTCTTGGCGTTCTTGGTCCGAGGCTCCTGGAACGAAGTGACGCTGTTTGCGATCGACTCGACCCCGGAGAGGGCGGCGCAGCCCGAGGCAAATGACCGGAGCAGGAGAAACAGCGGAATCTCCGGGTAGGTTTCGTGGAGAATCGGAGCGACGGGCACGGCCCTGCCGTTCAGCAGGTTCACTGTCCCGGTGCCGAGCAGGAGCAGGAATGATCCGATGAAGAAGTAGGTCGGCAGCACGAGGAGTGCGCCGGACTCATGCTTGCCGCGCAGGTGCACCATCATGATCAGCAGGATGACGATCGCGGAAAAGAGCTCGCGATGGCCTTGGAGCATTGGAATCGCCGAGTCGATGTTGGCCACGCCGGCTGCCACCGAGACGGCGACTGTCAGGGTATAATCGATCAGCAGCGCGGCGCCGGCGACGAGGCCCGCTCCCTGGCCGAGGTTTTCCTTCGCGACGACATAGGCGCTGCCTCCGCCCGGATAGGCACGAATGGTCTGGCGGTACGAAATCGTGATGATGATGAGCAGGAGGGCGATGGCGATGGCCACAGGCATCGACCAGGAGACGGCAAGCGCCGACAGTGCAGCCAGTGGAATCAGGATCTCTTCAGTGGCATACGCGGTCGAAGACAGCGCATCGGAGGACATGAGCGGCAGCGCCTTCCACTTGGGAATTCGCGCCGACTCCGCCATCTGATTGGACAGGGGTTCACCGAGGAAAAATCTTTTGATGCGTCCCAAGGTCATGCGAACTGCTTCTCACTACGCTTCTGGCATGGAGTGGTCAACGATGTCGGAAGAGAATGGCAGGATCAAGCCCGAAGCCAGGTGGTCTCCCCCCTCGATGGGCGAAATCGGGACGAAATCCCGGCCGCGATCTCTCCGGTCCGTGGGCCGGCCGGCGAGCGCCGTCAGCGCCAGTTCACGGCAGCGCCGGATCTGCTCCTCGGTGACGACGCCCTCGTGCCCCTGGATGGCCGAGAGCTCGGCGCCATGCTTGACGCCGATTCGATAGATCTCCTTCACCTTCCTCATGGAGAGCGTCTTGGACAGGCTGAAGCTTTCGAAGCGGCCATCCATCGCAAGCAGGATCGTCTCGGCGAGGCAGGCATAGACCGTCGGTTTCGGAAGTCCGATGTCACAGCTGATCTGCACGCTGCCCGGCAACTCCACTTCCCCACTCTGGATCACCATCACATCCGGGCGGCTCGCTGCCTCGGCGGCAGAAATATCCAGCGGGCGAGAGCAGTCGCAGATCACGGCTCCGGGCTTGACCTTCGAAATATCGAGGACCGATCCTCTTGTATTGCTCGTGGCGGTCACGATCAGGTCGGTGCTCGGAAGCTCGGTATTGGGCTGGGTCGTCACGCGGACGGTGATCCGCGGGTTCATCTTCTGGATCTCTTCACGAAGCTCGAGCAGCTTGTCCGCGCGCTGGGCGACCAGTACCAGCTCGTCCACGACGAGCGAAACCAGAAGCGAGGAGACGCGCCCGATGCTTCCAGTCGCGCCGATGACCATGGCCTTCGCCCGCCGACGCTCGCCGCGGTTCCTGGGGTCGAGCGACGTGATGCCGATCTTGTCCATCATGACTCGAGCCGCCCAGAGGGTGGTCGATGCCGAGTAGCTGTTTCCGTTCGTGACTGGAATCGGCGAGTACTTCGCGACCGTCACGCCGGCATCCCCTGCAACCTTGGTGTAGGCGCCTAGGCCCGCAATAGCGGCACCGCGCTTTTGTGCCGCCTTCGTGTACTGGATCAATCGATCGTAAAGGTAGTCCTCGGGCATCGCCATGATCTGGCGCGGAGTGGCCGGAAGGCAATAGATGTCGCAGAGCACCTCCTGTCCGGTGGCCTTGCTGGTGGAGCCCCGGATCGTGCCGTAATGAAACGCCGGAAGTCTTGCGCCCGTCGCGACGATGCTCTTCTTCACGGACTCCGGACCGTTCTTGAAGAGATGGAGTCCGGGCACTCGAAAGAAATCTCGATCCGAGAGCGCGTGAATGATGAAGGCACAGCGAACGGGACGATTCCGGTGGCCTGCCGAGCGCGTGGCGTTGGGCTTCACGCTCTTTTCCTGGATGGTCTTCAGGACATACTCGTTGAATTCGAGCGCGCTCTTCTCGGCAAGGCGGCACTGATCGAGCACCGCGGTGATCACGCAGAACTGACGAAGCGGCACCTCGGCAAGGCCAGGAATTTCCGGCACGAGCTCGAGAATTTGTCCGACCTTGGCGGCCACAAGCTTCGAGCGCGTTGCAGGGTCGAGATAATCGACGATGAGCAGCTTGCCTTCGAGCGCGGAGAGGACGCCTTCTGAAAGCGTCCGATCGAGAAGGCTTCCGAAGGTGACGAGTCCGTCGGAGTCGCCGATCCAGCGCTCCAGCGCCCGGAGACGGTACGGCTGCAGGATCTTCTCCTGCGGCTTGAGCCTGCCGATCGGCATGGAGCGAATGACCGGCGAAATCAAAGAAATGAACTTCTCCAGCTCGTGACGACCCTCAAGCAGCTTCGGAACGGCAGTGAAGATCAGGGCATCCGCACCCTGGATGCGGGCTCCGGCCTGTTCGAGCTTGTCGATCGCCGGCGTGACGGCAGCACATTGAAGCAGGAGCTTGCGCCCGGACAACAGGTGAGGCTCGGACTGCGCGACGCGCTGGATCGTCCATTCGGCAAAAAGATCACGGATATCATCGGCAAGGTAGATCGGAGTCTTGTCGGCCCAGCGCAGGAGCTTCAGGTAGCCCGGATGCTGGATCGGAGACTTTCCGATCGAGACGCGCTTCTGGATGCCGCTGATCGCGAATCCGTCGGCAAAGCCGTCATTCGCTCGGATGATGGCTTCGGCGGTTTCAAAATCCCAGCCGATCCGATGCGAGATGAATTGAAAGCGAATTCCGGAGAACTCAAATTCATGCTCCAGCACCGTGCCGGTGCGGAGAAAATCAATCAGGATGATTCGGCGCTTGAGAGTCGGAGAGCCCATCGTCGAGTTCATGCGGAATCTCCTCCGCGCAGGAAGGCGGTGCCCAGGCTGCTCCAGGGGCTCAGCGATTCGGCGCCGTGGCGGGATAAGAACTTTTCATTGCGCAGCACCGTCCTCAGCTGGGCAAAGTGGATGGTCTCCGCCGGTACCTGCGTGAGTCTCTCTGCCAGCTGGAGGATCCGGGTGGATTCACCGGAGGTGTACACCGGCACGAGCCGACAGCCTGTCGTGGCAAGGTGCTCGGTGCAGGCCTGAAGCCATTCATCAAACCTCACGGTGTCGGTCCGGTAGGCTCCGAAATACCGGACTCGGTCTCCTGCCACTGGCGAGAGCAGGCCCTGCACGAAAATCTCGGCAGCCTCGTCCACGGCAACGAGCGGAAGCGGAGCATCCGGCTGGGCAGGAACCGGCAAGGGCGCGCGCCGAAGCGGTGCCAGCAGCGTGCTTGCCTGACGCATCAGGCGGTAAAACGAGTACGGTCCGTCGACCTTGTCGATGCTGCCGCTACGGGAATCTCCGATCAGGATTCCAAGCCGGTAGATGTCGCAGGAGTGCGGAGACGACTCCAGCAGGGCCTCGGCCAGAGCCTTGGTGTGCGAGTAGGCGTGCTCACGAGGGGGGAGTTCCTGCAGCCTTTCTTCCTGAAGCTCATCGCTTCCGATTCCCACCGCATAGGTCGATGCAAACAAGATCCGGGTGGGGGCGAACTTCTTCAGTGCTTCGAGCAAGTGAAGCGTGCCGAGAACATTGGCTTCATAATTGGCGGCGTAGGGCTTCGAAAAATCATACAGCCCAGCAAGATGGATGACGGCGTCCACTGGAGCTTCCAGCTCGTTGACGAACGCTGGAGACGAAAGGTCCGCATGGATCACCTGCACCTTGGGTGAGGGGTGGCTGGTCTTGCCTCGCGCCACTGCGAAGATTTGAGTGACCTCCTCGAGCGCAACCAGCTTTGCCAG
>JBIIXZ010000160.1:0-6215 GCA_044347055.1 Bdellovibrionia bacterium
GCGGGGTCGAATCCGGACGCCTGAGCGGCGCTCGAATCGCCGCCACCCAGGAGGATTTCGGGGTCGATCGGGTGCTTGCGGCCTTTCTGCCATCGGCACGAACGGCAGCTTCACTCGAGCCGCTCTCGATGAGGCGCGAGTTTCTGGAGGCCCTGCTCGCCGCGCTTCGCGACGTCGGCGCCGTCGACCTCGACGGCAACCCGGTCAGCGTCGGGTCGCCCACGACCGCACTTCGTGCCGAAGTGCGTGACGACGGCGATGGCTTTCGTCTCGCCACCAGCGAAGAAGATCTCGAGCTCTTTTCCAATGGCCTCGTGCTCCAACAAGGGCAGCTCCGATTGCTTCGCGATCCAGGCCTCTCCGAAGAGGAGCGCCGCATGCTCGGCGGTTCAGGCCGCGTCTTTCGCGGAAACGACATTCGCGTGCTCGTTGCTGAAGTGTTGCCGGCACTCGAGCGGAAAATTCCTGTCACGATCCGAACCTCGCGCCTGCCCCGCGTCGAGGAGTCGCCTCCTCGAATCCGGATCGAGCTCGAGAAACAGGGCGAGCTTGAGCTCTGGGCGTCGGCGTCAGTCGTCTACGACAACCCGTTTTCTGCTCGCGATCCGAAGCGAGAACAGGAGCTCCTCCGCGAGCTGCAGGCAGAACTGCACCTCGTGCCCGGACACCGCGCACGCTTTGCCGGTTCGCAGGCTCTCGATTTTGCTTCGCGCGTTCGCGGGCATGCGGCCTCTCACCCTGAAGCCGTGGTGCTTGCCGGAAACGGATTCCAGCATTTTGCCGTTCACGGAGAATTGAAGCTCGACGTCTTCGCGAGCGATCCTGCCTCCGGAAACTCCACGAGCCTGAAGCTGCGCTTCTCGACCGAAGCAGGATCCGAAGCGGATCCGAAGCGCGTGCTTTCAGCGTGGAACGAGGGCTCCTCGCTCGTGCCCCTGATCGGAGGCGGCTTTGCAGCGCTTCCACGAGAGCAGCTCTCTCGATACGCCAAGACGCTCCAGAGGCTTCTGGATCTCCAGCAAAGAAGCGGCGGCAGGCTCCCCGGCTACGCCGCTCCTGAAGTCGCCGTCCTGCGAGAGGAGCTGGCCGATCCCTCGGGCAGGATCCGCGAGCTGGTCGACCAATTCCGCGGAGTGCCGGAAGCCGCTCTTCCGAGCGATCTTCGCGCAGAGCTGCGCTCCTACCAGAAACAGGGCGTGAACTGGCTCTGCTTTCTTCGCGATTCTGGAATGGGCGCGCTCCTGGCCGATGACATGGGCCTTGGAAAAACACTCCAGGCGCTTTGCGCCGTTCGCGGCAGGACGCTCATCGTCGCTCCTGCCAGCGTCCTTCAAGGCTGGGCCGAGCAGGCGCAACGGTTTCGTCCCGGTCTTCGGGTCAACTTGTACTGGGGTCCGCAGCGGCGTCTCGATTCAGAAGCCGACCTGACGATCACGAGCTACGGACTTTTGCGACAGGACCCGTCGCTCCTGGCTCAGGAATGGAAAAGCGCCATTCTTGATGAAGCGCAGACGATCAAGAACCCGGAATCGCAGGTCGCGCGCGCGGCCCACCAGATCCGCGCCTCGTTTCGACTCGCGCTCAGCGGCACTCCGGTCGAGAACCGCCTCGAGGATCTCTGGAGTCAGTTTGAGTTCCTGAACCCGGGCCTTCTCGGGTCGAAGCGAGATTTCATCGAGGAATGGGCCAGTCCGATCCAGCGCGGTGACTCCACGGCCGCCACTCGACTCCGTCGACGAATCCATCCCTTCATTCTTCGCCGCATGAAGCGTGATGTCGCGCCCGAACTGCCGCCCAAGACCGAGGTGCTCCTGCACTGCGATCTTTCGGATTCCGAGCGCGAGCTGTATTCCGCACTCCTTTCGGCAACGAGGCGCGAAGTCCAGGAGAACCTCGATCAAGGCGGCTCGGTATTCAGCGCACTTGAGCTTCTGCTTCGCTTGCGGCAGGCCAGCTGCCACGCCGGCCTCCTGCCCGGACAACAGGCGGAGAGCTCGGCCAAGCTCGAGCTCCTGCTCGAGAACCTGGAAACCACCCTCTCTGAAGGTCATCGCGCGCTCGTCTTTTCGCAGTGGACCTCGATGCTGGATCTCATCGAACCGAAGCTCCGCTCTACAGGCATTCGCTTTTCGCGCCTCGATGGCTCGACCAGCGACCGCGCAGCCGTTGTTTCGGAATTTCAATCGAGCGACGGCCCGGAAGTCATGCTGCTTTCGCTCAAGGCGGGCGGAGTGGGCCTGACGCTCACCGCGGCCGACCATGTCTTCCTGATGGATAGCTGGTGGAACCCTGCCGTCGAGGATCAGGCCGCCGATCGCGTGCATCGCATCGGGCAGGAGAATCCGGTGCTGGTCTGCCGCATCGTCGCGCGGGGCACGGTCGAAGAAAAGATCCTCGAGCTGCAGAAGCGCAAGCAGGCTCTCGCTCAAAGCGTGGTCGGCGGCACTGGAGCTTCCTCCGGCGGCATCACGCGCGAAGACCTGCAGTGGCTTTTAGAATAGAATCTTCGACTCCACGGTCGACACGGCTTCGGCCACGAATTTCTGGATGCTGTCGAAGTTCACTCGTCCGCTCGGAGTCAGGTAATCCACCGACGTCAGGACCTGCTCGACCTTGCGACTGGTGGTCGACACCTTCGTCGGAAGGGCACCCGCACCTACCTGCTTCACCTCAAAATCATACTCGACCTGAAGGTCAGGATGGCCGGACTCCTCCACGAATTGAAGCGTCAGGACCAGTCCTTCGAGGGCCGAAAAACGCTGCCCGTCCGGAGCCGAAAACTTCGCCTCCACTCCTGACTTCGACTGCTTGTACGACTTGAACCCGAAGTGGTGCTGGGCTTGGAGGGTGGAGGTGAACTCCTGGATGACCGGCGAAGGCTCGATCTGGAGCTGCAGCGAACCCGGTCCACAGGTGATGAAAGCGCTCGAGACCGAATCGGTGATGGGCGCATTCAGGCCGAGCTCGAACTGGAACTCGCGCGAGAGCTCGCCTCCTGGGGTGATCTCTCCCGAGATTTCGTGCTTCAGGAGAGGCTTGAAGGCCGTCTCGGACTTCTTCTTCACGGCGCTGAGCTGCGCCCGACAGAGCTGGACATCGAAGCCGGATGCCGAGTGCGGCGCCGAACCGCGGTTACGAAGCGTCAGGCGACCGCGGACGACCTCGCCCTGTTTCCAGCGCTCGCCATCGATCTCGATGATGATCTCCAACGGTTTTGCAAAAAAGCTTCCACGCATGTCAGATCGCCATTTCTCGGAATAATTCCGCGCAAACACCCTGGTACTGCCTGCCCTTGAGGCGAGACAGGAACTCCGATCGAAGCTCAGCGTCAGTGTATTTTTTCGCCGAAGAATCCACCAGATGCTTTTGAGACAGCACCCAGGTTTCCTGGCTGGCGGCGCGAAGCTGCTTCAGCTCGTCGCCCTCCATCTTCAGGGCGATGTTTTCGATCGCACGAGGCAGGATGAGCTCGTACCAGAACGTCCACTTTGCCGGAGGCGAAAGCTCGCTCGGAGCCATCTTGAGGAGCCGGCCAAGTTCCGACGGCTCCGAGACTCGCGCAGCCTCCTGGAGCCAGGCGCGAAGTGCAGGTGTTACTGCCGTCGGCTTCGCATCGACGAACGCGGTATGAAACCGCCACTTCAGTCCGATCCAGAGGTCATCCTCCAGGGTCAGCTGCAGGTGGTTCAACAGCAGGTAGAGCTTGGTGGGTTCATCCAGAGACTTGACCCGAGCAAGTCGATCCACGAAAGGAGTCTTCACCCCCTCTTCCTTCAGAAAATGAAGGACTGAAGCCGTAGTCAGGTCATCGCTGAACATGCCAAAAAGGTAGCCGAGCCGTCGGGACGCGGAGGGCGCCTGCAGCCGAACGGACACTGCCTCTCCATTGCCTTCCAGCAGAGTCGCAAAGACCTCGGACTCGGTCCGAAGCTGGAGCTCACGGCGCACGCCCCGTCGAAGGTCGAGGTAGGCCTGGTAGTTTTCCTTGCCGCCAAACTTCTTCGCAAACTGGGCATCCTGCCACTTTCGATACAGGGCGAGATTCACCGGGTGCACCACGGGAAAGGCCGGGGTGCTCAGAATCACCGGGATGAGCTGCGGCACGCCCAGGGCCGTGGCAACCCAACTGCCCGCCACATTCACCAGGACTTCAATGACCAGGGTGGCCAGCGCTGGAATTCCCTGGGTCCGGGCCACACGGATGAACCCTTCCTTCTTGCTTTGAATGAACTGAGCCAGGCCTCGGGCATTCAAATTGGCCTTGAAGCGCTGCCACAGCTGGCGCTTGGCCTGCGCATCCAGTCGAAGCTGTTGGGTGTAATCCTCGAGGATCTTCTGCGCGATCTCATCGATCTTTTCGGCCGCCTGCGCCTCTCCGGCTGCGGGATCCTTCAAGAGAGTGGCAAGCTCCTGGGCCAGACTCTCGGTACGAAGCTCCCAGGAAAGGTCCGTCTGAGACACCCCTCCCTCGGCCTGCGCTCGGGTCAACCCGGGGCGAAGCGACATCCCGCCGAAGAACGACAGCAGCAGCATCGCGGCAATGACTCTCGATCGGAAGCGATTCATGAAATCTCCTCATCCAGAGAGTACCCGATGTTGACTTGGGCCAACATCGCCGGTAGGCAATGCCGCTATGCATTATCAGGGGATTTTCGGTAAATTGGGGTTCGTTTTGTTCACCGTCGTCAGCATCCTGACGAACGCGTGCTCTCCCGCAAGGCCCTCACGTCCTCCGATGATTCCGGTGCTCTCGCAGGAAGACTCGGGAACGGTGCGCCTCCGCCGCCCCGAAGACGGCTTCGATGCACGCCAGGCGCGCGCACTCGCCACTTTCCTGAAAAGCGAGATCCTCGACCGTGAGTTCCTCTATGGGGTCGACATCCAGAACTCCTCGCTCGGAGAGGGACAGGACCTCCTGCCGGCGATGACCCTGGGTCACTTCAAGGCGAAGTTCCAGATCGCCGCCGACCGGCTTCTCCTGGTCGCCGAGACCTCGCACCTGTTCATCTCGAAGATCAATCATCCTGAGCGCCTGATTTATGAATGGACGATTTTCAGCTCGGACGAAGATCACGTCACGATTGCCCTGGATCGACCTTCGTCGATTCTCGCTACACTCGTGGCAGGCCCCGAAGCGCCGAAAGAGCGCAATAGCTGGCTCCGCTCGGCGGAGTTCGTGAAGGCCGACAACCTCCTGCTTCTCCAGACCAGCATCGAGACTCAGAAGGGCGAGGTCATCGAGTTCCTCGAGAGCGTCTTTCCGCGCGAGGCACTGGTCACCCAAGAGCGCCGCAAGGATTCCACTCTCGGATCTCCGCTCTACATGAATGCCGAACTCGAGCCGCTTTCAGCCCGCTTCGGGTTTCTTTCGTCCGTCCTGGTCTATTTCGATGGAGAGAAGGACAGCCGTCTCGGCAGCATGGTCGCCAACCGCTTTGCCTGGAGCGCCACCGGCTCCGATGGTCCGATCGAGTGGCATGTCACACGCAATCTTCCGGACGAGCTCCTGCCCATCATCGAGGCCGGAGTCGAGGGCTGGAACCGCTACTCGCAGGAGATGTGGGGCAAGGACATTCTGCGCTTTGCCGGAAAGCTTCCGGCGGGAATCCATCTCGGCGACCCACGATACAACGTCATCTACTGGGACACCGTCAACGAGGCGGGTGCCGCCTACGAGACGCAGTCTGCAGATCCGGAGACGGGCCTCCAGTCGCACTCGCTGATCTACCTTCCTCGCGCCTGGATCCGCATGGGCGAAGAGGCCCATCGCAAGAGCTTTCCTTCGGAAATTCGCTCCGGCGAACGAACCCTGCTCGGACAGAAGATTCGTGCGCGCTGCCTGCGGCAGGCCTCGGATCGTCCTCGCGTGATGATGGAGTCCATCGAAGGCGTTTCTCCGGAGGTTTTCGGCAAGGAACTCCTGAAGCAGACGCTCCTCCACGAAGTGGGACACGCCCTCGGCATGGATCATAATTTCAAAGGATCGCTCGCGTTCGATCCGGACCAAGCCGACTCGATGCCGACCCACTCGGTGATGGACTACAACGACTTTTTCATCGAGCGCTCCGTGTTCGAGTCGGTCGAGAGCGCCGACGGCCCCATCCTCGAGTATGATCGCCAGATCCTTTCCGCGCTCTACAACCAGGCGAAGGACGTTTCAGCGTCGGATCCGGTACTCCCCACCTGCAACGACGCCGATGCCGATCGGCTGCTGG
>JBIIXZ010000161.1:0-6209 GCA_044347055.1 Bdellovibrionia bacterium
ACAGGTATAGGTACCAATCTCAAACGAGCGGGAATGGCGCTTAGCGTCGTGCTGAGCCTTTCCGCCTGTGCCGTTCCAGCTGAGACCTGCGTCTCGGACGAGGCCAGCTACGGTACATTCACGCTCTCCGGGTCGGTGACCTTCGGACATGTGCCCTCGGTTTTTGCCGGCTCGGATGGAAAGCTCGATTTTTCGGAGCAGCAGCTCAAGCCCTCGCGCCGAATTCTCGTCCAGGCGGTCGACAACTGCTCTCGTGCCGTGGCCGAGAGCATGACCGACGATGAGGGGTTCTATCAGCTCGTCGTGCCTGGAAATCAGGTGCAGGTGAAGGCGGTGGCCAGGCTCGCGACCAGTAATTTTTCGCAGCGACCCACGGGCTCGGGCAGGGTTTATTCGACGGCGTGCACCGGGGCGGCGAAATGGGACTTCAACATCGTCGACAACACTGCCGGACAGGCGCTTCACAGTTACGCCAGCACCGCGAGCTACACGACATCGAATGCCAGTGCCGATCTGGAAATCCCGCTCGTCTACGACTCCGGCGCCGGCGCCTATCGTGATCGATCGGCTGCGCCTTTCGCCCTTGCCGACACCCTGGTCAGTTCGCTGGAGCAGGTTTGCCAGGCCGATCCAGCGACCGCGTTTCCGAAGCTCATGGTGAATTGGAGCACCCGCAACGCACCGTACTCCGGGCAGAAGAGCAGCGGAGCCATCGGCACCTCGCACTTCACGGTCGAGGGTGGAACTCCCCAGCTCTACATTCTTGGAAAAGAGGATTTGGATACGGATGAGTATGATGCCCACGTCGTGGCGCATGAGTTCGGCCACTATCTCGAGTACAGCCTGTATCGCTCGGATACGCTGGGGGGATCGCATTCATTGAGTGATCGCCTCGATCCGCGAGTGGCCTTCGGAGAAGGTTACGGCAACGCCTTCTCCGCGATTGCAACAGGCGATGAGATCTATGTCGATTCGATGGGAACAGCCCAGGCCAACGGAGATGGAATGAATATCGGCCAGTCGACCCGAGGACTGAGCTACAATGGCGTCCACAATGAGCGCAGCGTGCAGTACCTGCTGTGGAGGCTCTATCAAAACAACGTGGTGAACCCGGAAGCGCCGGCAGACCAGCAGGTGCGGAGCTTTTCGAAAATCCACCAGGTGCTCAAGCTGCACCAGAGCGTCGCGCCCGCCTTCACGAGCCTGCTGACTTTTGCGTCGTATTACAATGCGCTCTTCGGAGCATCGAGCGAGTCGCTTCGCACGTTGTGGGAAACCGAGCTCGATACTCCGTATCATGCGCTGTGCAAGGCGGCGAACTGCACCGGGTCCGGGGCATTTGCCGACGAGCCGGACCCCTTCGATGAGAAAGGCCTGATCGGCCCGCATTACGCCAGCGCCAGAACCTATGGATGGATTGGATCGACGGGCCGTACCTGGCCCGCCCAGTTCTGGAACCTGTACCGAAAATTGAACGTCGGCCTGAACTCCGCAACCGCACATGACGTGGTGGATGCTGGAAGCAGTTCGTATCCGTTCAATAAATTCGGATACGTGCGCTGGTACACGTACCAGCACACTGCAGCAACGGGGTCCGTCGTGGTGAACGTGGAAAACCTCAACAATGGCGGAAAGAGCTGCGTGTCGAAAGATTGGCTCGACATGTACGCTTTTGGGAGCACGGCGTCGGGCCTGGTGATGATTGCCGCGGATGAAAAGACCACGGGTTGCCCTTCCGTGAGTTTTCGCGCGGAAAACGGAAAGAAATATCTGCTGACGGTCAATGGCGCATTGTATTCCGGCGGAAATCTATCAAGCTATGATCTCCGGATTCAGGTGGCACCATGAGTTCGGAAGGAAAGGGTGCTCGCTTGGGAAAGGTTCGATCCATCCTGTTTACGGCTTCTGCATTCATCGCGCTGGGTGGCGTGCTGATCGCGTCGCGTTCACAGGATTCCGTGCTCGGAAAGGGTCGAGTTCCCGCCCGTTTCAAAGTGGTTCCGCTGGGTGAGGGCGAGCCGTGGTACGGCGGCAAGCCGTCGATTTCGGTGCGAGTGGAAAGCGATGTTCAAGGCGAGATTCCCGCGGGTGATTGGGTTCCGGTGACTCTTTCGATCTTTACGGACATGGACTGCCATTCCGTATCGACGCGCCTGAGGGGAGTGGATGGGCTTGAAGTGGTATCCACGGAAGAGTCGCAGGCCTGCGGACGAGGCGCTCCGGTCCTCCATGAAGCTCGCGTGCGAGTGATCGAGGGGGCTTCTGGCTTGATTGCCGTCGATATTGAAGCGGCCACTCCCGAGGGCCCGAAGTTCGCCACTCGCGCCATTCCGTTTCGCGCCGCCTCTTCTTCCATCTCCGGTACGGAGTAAGACTTTCCGCCGGTGCCGAAACGACCCTGAAAATTTCCGTGGTGTGCTTTCGCACCAGTCCTCGTCCAGTCGCATGGATCATCTGAAAACCTTGTGTTTCCGCAGCTGGAGCTGGATCTCGGGCTGGATTCAGTTCATCTTGGTCGCTGGCATTCGTCTTGCTGACCAGGCGTTTCACAAGGTTTGGGGGATCCATGGCTCGACTAGCAAATCGTTGGCTCACAGGGATGATTCTCGGCGCGCAGCTCGCGCAGGTGGTGGTGCCGGTGTTTTCGTCAGCAACCGCTTTCGCGGATGAGGATGGCAGGCCGGGCCGAGGAGCGGGTCGCGGTGACCGACCCGATCGTCCTGGAAATGGTGGCGGTGGTGGGGGCGGTGGCGGTGGCGGTGGCAATCGCCCTGATCCCCGTCCTGATCCCCGTCCTGATCCCCGTCCTGATCCCCGTCCTGATCCCCGTCCTGATCCCCGTCCTGAAGTTCCGGCGGGCCCGAGTGCCGGTGAAATCGCTGCGGCTCGTGCAGCGGGCCGTGCTGCCGGTGAGCGAGACGGTGAGCGCGAAGGCCGCGCCCGGGGTTGGACCGAGGGCGTCGAAGAGGGTCGCCGGGACGGATACCGCCGCGGTTATGACTATTGCCTGAATGAGCGACGCCGGGATGTTTATGATCGCGGCTATGCCGATGGCGCCCGCGACGGTTCGCGCGATGGCCAGGCTCGCGGCCAGATCGAGGGCTATTCACAGGGCCAGAACGTGGGCTTTCGCGATGGCCAGGTCGATGGCGATCGTCGTGCCGAGAGGCAGGCTTCGGCGGATGCTGAAGGACCGGCTCGCGAGGAGGGGCGTCGCGATGCCGATGCCACCGACTCGTACCAGCGTGGCGAGGCCGCAGGCGCAGTGGCGGGCGATGCTCGCGCACGCCAGACTGCTACCGATACCGATTATCCGCGCGGACGCGAGGCGTACCGCACCCAGCGATTGAACGAACCGGTTTCTCGCGAGGTCTCGGAAAACCTCTCGGCGGCGGCACGATCCCTGGCTCCTTCCACGCGCACGCCACTGGTGGAATCCACTTTTGCGGATCAGATCGCTTCGAGCGAGCACCTGAGCGTCCTGAGTGGCGGCAATCCGTATTCAGATCCGCAGCTCCGAGCCGCGTATTCCGAAGGATACAGTTCGGGATACCGCTCGGGTTATGACTCCGCTTATCGCCAGGAGCATCGCCGTGGCGAATCGGCAGGCGAGCCGGAAGGTCGCCAGCGCGGATGCCGTGATGCCCAGTTCGTCGACGTGAGCGCCGATTTCCGCCGTGGCCGCGACGAGGGCTACAATCGCGCGTATCGCGAGTCGTACGACAATGCGTATCGCGTCGCCTACCAGCTCGGTTACGGACCGGCATTCCGCAATGCTTCGGATGCCATGTACCGCGATCGTTACACCGGCTATTACCGCGATGCGTACGATCGCTTCCGCGCGGAGGCGTACCAGGCTCGTGTCAACGCGCTCTATCGAGCCGGTTACGCCGCGGCAGAACAGGCCACCTTCGATCGCACGTATCCCGGCTACGCCGCAGCGGAGTTCAATCGGGGCGTGGCGGATGAAACGGCTGAATTTGCCGCCAATCCGATGCGCTTCATCGATTCCGGTTTCCGCGAGCAGTTCGAAGATTCGGTGATCGAGCCCGGCGAGACGGTCGGCTTCTGGTTCCGCGTGCGGAACTTCGCCGACCAGGAGCTGACGGCGAGCGAACTTCGCTTCGAAGTGGAAACTTCGGGCAAGGGACTTCTGCCCTTGAGGCAGAAGGATGCCGGGACGGCAGGCGTTCCGGGACGCGGCGCAATTCTGGTGAACGGCGCCGTGCCCGTGATCGTGTCCGAGTCCGCGCTCAACCAGTCGGTGTCGGCAACGGTCAAGGTCTTCTATCGAGGCAAGCTCCTCGGCTCGAAGAGCTACTCGTTTCAGGTGAAGAATCGCGCCACGGTCGATTTCGTCGAGCGTCCGGTCATCCGCGAAGGCCTCGAGTCGACCCTGAAAGTGAGGGTCACGAACAACTCGAGCCAGCCGATCAACGGACCGGTACGCCTCGAGCTTCGTTCGGACAGTCGTCAGATCGAGCTCCGTCAGGCGGCGGCAGAGGTGGCGACGTTGGCGCCGGGAGAATCGCGTGAGGCGAGCTTCCGCGTGGTCGGACGAACGGACCAGGATTCTCCGCAGCTTCCGCTCGCGATCTCGGTGGTGGATGGCTCACGCAAGCGTGTTGCCGTGAAGGACTTCAGCGGCTCCGTCCCGGTGGTGAATGACTACCGCGTGCGGCTCCTGCAGGGGGGCGATTCGCTGAAGAACTCGGGCGTGACCCGCCTGACGTACCAGATGCGAAATGTCAGCTCGCGTCTGGTTTTCGGAGCGCTCGAGCTCTACGCCCGGGTGCTGGATGGCGATGGCAAGGTCGTGCCCGAGGCTCGCTGGATCGGGTTCAATCCGCAGTTCCTGCTGCCGCTGGAAAAAGGCGAGCAGGCGAAGTTTGTGATTCCGGTGGTGATGCCGCAGGGACTTTCGTCCGGAATGGTGGAACTCGAAGTTCGTGAGAATGGTGTTCCGGTGGTCATCCACCAGGCCCGCTTCTAAGGAGTATCGATCATGAGGCTCAAGATGATGAAGGTGATGGTGGTTCTGGTCCTCGGCTTCGGTCTCGGGGCCTGCGGCAAGATTCCGAAGGAGTATCGCGGAACGTTCGTCGATCAGGCGACCGGATTCCAAGTGCAGCTCAAGTCGAGCGAGGGAGCATGGATCCGGAGCGACGGTACCCAGCAGGTCTTTCCGGCGCGCGCAGCAGCGGTGAAGGACCTGATCCAGGGCCAGCCCGGGATTTACCTCCGGTCAGTGGATGATGGGGAGCTCGAGGTGTTCTGGGTCAGGCCGGCTGCTGAAACTCGTCGCGAGGAATACGGGTTCGTGTCCTTCGAAGGCGAGGTGGTCTACACCCGCATGGCGGCCAAAAGCTCGGGAGGAGCCGTTCCTGTCCTCCTGGCCCGGTACTGCGATCGGGGGCAGGTGCTCATCGATACGGTCAGTCAAAGTTTCAACGGGGGATGTCCCGCTGATTCCAAGGTCTTGGAGCTCGTTCGAGTCCAGCCCAAGAAATAACTCCTGATTTTTCATCAGAATTCCGATCCGGAGACTTGAGGGTACTCATGTCTCCGGATCGTCTTTTGGAACTCTTGATTTCAGATTCACCGCGCTGGCTGGGCGAAGCCAATCACCATCTGGGCGCCGCCGACTCATGGGTTGCCGAAGGACGCGAGCTCTCTGCCCAGGACTCGCCCTTGCTCGACTTCTATCGATGCATTCATGCCTTCAAGGGTGCGTGCAGTCTGATGGCCTCTCGGCTCGATATCGCAGCGAAAATCATGCACCGCCTTCACGACATGGAGGGCAAGCTGGCGATCAAGGATCGCTGGAGCGAGGCGCCAGGCTGGCTTCCTGTTTTTCGGGCGGAGCTCATGGGCATCCGGCAGGAGCTTCAGGACGCGTGGCAAAAATCCTGCGAGGAGGCGTGTCACCAAAGACTGGACGACAGCTCTCCCGATTCCCTTCCTCAAGCCGTCCGGGCGCGATCCGGAGGGCGAGAACTCGAATTTCCATGGTCATCGATTGTGGAGTTCATTCCTGGAGTTCAGGTCGAGAAGCGTCCGCTGGTGCCCGTCCGGGGCGAGCTGCTGGCCGTCATACCGGCCCAGGGCCCGGCCCACGAACAAGTCCGGTTCGGCATCGCCGTGAAGACCCATACGGGCCAGAAGATCGTCGTGCCGGTCCAGGAGCTGGAACTCGTCTTCCAGACAAA
>JBIIXZ010000021.1:0-19828 GCA_044347055.1 Bdellovibrionia bacterium
CATGCCCCGGATGACCGGACTCGAGTTCCTGAAGGCTCTTTCGGTCATTGCCTGCCGCACGCCGGTGATCTTGATGACGGCTTTTGGAAATGTCGAGGACGCGGTCTGGGCGATGAAGCTCGGAGCCGTGGATTTTCTCTCGAAGCCATTCAAGAAGAAGCAGCTCCTCGATGCCATCGAGCTCGCCGTGTCGCGCTCGGTGCAGCCGTTGGGCGACGAGCCCGTCGTGCGTTCCTCTCGCATGCACTCGCTTCGTGAGCAGCTCCAGAAGGTGGCGTCCACCCAGGCGACCGTGCTTCTTTACGGCGAGAGCGGAGTCGGCAAGGAGCGGATCGCGCGCGAGATCCACGATGCGAGCGCCCGTTCGAAGCAGCCTTTCATCGCGGTCAATTGTGCCGCCATTCCGGACAATCTCCTGGAGTCGGAGCTTTTTGGATTCGAGAGGGGGGCGTTTTCGGGAGCCGATCACGCAAAGCCCGGGCTCTTCGAGGCCGCTCATGGAGGCACGCTGCTGCTTGATGAGATTGGAGACATGCCGCTTGCGCTCCAGGCCAAGCTGCTGCGGGTGCTGCAGGAGAGCGAGATTCGACGGCTGGGGTCCACTCGCTCCACACGTGTCGATGTCCGCGTGGTCGCCTCGACTCACCAGAATCTCCGGAGCCTGGCAGCCGAAGGCCGGTTTCGAGAGGACCTCCTGTACCGACTCGAAGTGATCGTGCTTCAGATTCCAGCCCTGCGTGAACGCCGCGAAGACATTCTTCCGCTGGCTCGCCATTTCCTCGAAAAGGCGGCGGATCGCCACGCAAAGCAGGTTTCAGGATTTTCGGCCGAGGCGCTCGAGCTCCTCGGGGCTCATTCGTGGCCCGGAAACGTGCGAGAACTTTCGAACGCCATCGAGCGCGCAGTAGTGCTGAGCTCAAGTGAGTGGATCCAGCCGGAGGATCTTCCTGCGACGCTTTGTTCCGCCGGCGTCCGCGGACAATCCGTGCCGGACTCGCTCCAGGGCAGCATTTCGATTCCGCTGGGAACGGCGCTCAAGGATGTCGAGGATCTCCTCATTCGCAGGACGCTCGAGGCGACGGACGGCGACAAGGCGATGACCGCTCGGCTTCTCGGCATCACGTCGCGAACCATCTATCGCAAGCTCGATCGACGAGAGGGAGCCGCGGAGCACGACGGAGAGCCTCCGCATGCGTGAATACACGTGGTTGGATCGGCCAGCGTCGTGGTCGAACCTGCGGGTATTCGTCGCCATTCTCGAGCGGCTGAGCCTCGCTCGAGCCTGGGGCGCCCCACGCACCCGGCAATCGGGGCCTGCTTCGCTGTGGATCGACTGGGCGGACTCCGAACGGTTGGATCCGAATCGCGGCGTGGCGTTCCAGGAGTGGTGTGACTCGATGATCGGCGGCAGGACCCCGGAAGAGGCGCTCGTCGAATTCGGACGGGCCGTGCGGCTGCATGAAGCGGCGGTGGCGCAGCTCGTGATCGGTCGTGATGGATTGAATGCGGTGTCGCGCGCCCAGGGATTCCAGGCCGGAGTGGCTGCGGGTCATGAAGGAAGAATTCGCGTCTCGCCGGGAGGTGTTCCTTCCCTGGGGGCCTGCGCGTGGGCCATCCGACAGTCGGCCCTGGGATGGCTGGACTGGCCTTCGCAGGAGCCCTGGCTCGTGGAGCGAGATATTCCGGGAAGGCTCGACGGGGTGCTGCAGGAGTGTCCGCATCAGGACCCGCTGGTCGGTGATCGCACGATCCGCGATTTCCTCTGCGCGCAGCATTTCGAATGGTTTCGAGGCCTGGCGGACTCCCTGGATCTTCGAGTGTCGATCCAGGAGCGCCCCCGTGAGCCCGGGAAGGACCGCTGTCGAGTCGGCCTGGCCTGGAATGCAGAGGCTGGATCATGAAAGCCCGCCGCCGCCTGCTCCGGCTTCAAAAGGACATCCACGGTTCCTTGAAGCTCGAGGCGGCAAGGCTCGTCGGGGCGCTGCCTCCGGCGATCATCCGTTACGAGCGCGCGTATCTTGCGGCATTTCGATCGTGCTCGCGTCGCCCGCGCTCCAGCTCACGCCGCTCGCTGACCGAGCGCATGCGTTCCGCCGATGTCACTTTCATCGCCGATTACCACACGCTCGGCCAGGCGCAGCGCACTGCACTTCGGCTCGTCCAGGACGTGCATCGCGCAGGCGAACGGTGGGTGCTCGGACTTGAGTTCGTTCCAAGCCACCGGCAGGCGGAGCTGGATGCCTACCAGGCCGGGCTCATGGACGCCGAGACGTTCCTCCAGAAGATCCGGTATCGCGAGGAGTGGGGATTTCCATGGAGCAATTATGCTCCGCTCCTGGACTGGGCTCGTCGAAACGGAGTGCGCATGCTGGCGCTCAATCGGCCGCGCGAACTGCCGTTCTGGCGCGAGGGCGGCGACGGCAACGACCTGCGCGAGCGTGATCGCTGGGCTGCGGGAGTGATCACCGACCTTTTCTCGCGCTTGAGATCGGGAGAAGCGAGGCCTCGCGTCGTGGTTCTTTATGGCGAACTTCATGTTGGGCTTCCGCATCTTCCGGCAAGCCTCGACGAGGTGTCGTCGCGCATCCTCGGCAAGCCCCTCGACTGGATGAGCGTGCACCAGAACAATGACTCCCTGTACTGGAAGCTGGCTCGCAAGGGCACCGAGCACCTGGCCGACGTGCTGCAGCTGGATTCGAGGAATTTTCATGTCATCTCGAGCACTCCCTGGAACAAGCTGCAGTCGCTCGTGAGCTGGGCCGAGGGAATCGGCAGCGAGACGGAGAAGCTTCCTGCAACGGGCGCGCTTCGGCTTCAGTCGGGTGGCCGGGCGGTTGCCAGCTCCGGCGAGGCCGACGAAGATGAGTTTCTCTGCGACCTCGAGAGTGATTCGTTGTCTCGAATGCAGGCCTACGGCGATGCGATGGCCGACTTCCTGAAGCTTCCACCGCCGGAGTTCGAGCGCTTGAGCGTGCAGAGCGTGTACAGCGCCGACTTCGTGGACTCGCTTCGACTGGAGGAGCGACTCGGCCCCGGCGAGAAGAAGCTGATCTGCCAGCTCGTCCTGCATAATGCCCGCTTCTTTGTTCCGCGAACCGGGCTCGTGTACCTGGGCACGCCTTCATCCAATGGAGCGGCGGAGCTTGCGGCGATCGTCCTGGCCAAGGGCACCTCCGCGCGCGCCCCGTTCTTCGGCGAGACCGCCGACTCCTTCTTCCAGTCCGTGATGGACCAGGCGTTCGGATTCTTCGGCAGCCTTCTCGTGAATCCGCGCCGCAAGTGCGATCTCCCGGAGGATCACCTGCAGAAATTCCTCGAGCTCAAGGCCACCGGCGAGGAATGGCATGAGCGCCAGGCGCGGCTCTACACTCTGGCCGGACTCGAGGAGCAGGCCCGCTTTCTTGAACGCACGCGAAGGCTGGAGTCTCGTCCGCTCGATCATCGGGTGACTTCGCTCGGCATGGCGGCCATTTCCGAGCAGGTGCTTCGCTCTCGCGGCGCAAACTCCGTCCACTCGCGGCTCGCGCTCTGGCTGGCTTCAAGGTACCTGGGCCAGATCCTCGGCAAGCTGCTGCATCGGGCCCTGCTCCAGGGAGACATCTCCATCGAGCAGGTTCGCGAGCTGGCCTGGCAGGCATCGGATCGGCGGTGGCGTCCTGCGGAAGTGCGCTACTGGGAATGGGTCTCTGCCGTGGCGTCGCAGCGGCTTCCGGTCAGCAAGCGCCAGATGATCTGACGAGCGCCTGCGAGGTTTCCGAAAGAATTGCAGTCAGGTGCTCGACCACGGAGCGCTGCTCGCCGTAAACACGAAGCAGGTCGGCCGCGCAGGATTCCATCTGCTCCTGTCGACGCGGAGCCCGCACGAACTCGACGATCTCGCTCCAGGTGGGCCGGTCCAGCGCCTGGATCTGGTCCCAGAGAATGTCGAAGAGAAAGCGTTGCGGAATTTCGAGACGCACCTGGTGCCCCGCTTCAGTCACCAGCAGGATCGCCTGGGGCGCCTTGGTCACCGAGAGGTGCGTGATCGGAGTGTGCAGCGGCATCTGGCCATGGATGCTGACTCCCGAATGCAGCGTGGGCGGCACGAAGTCGGTGGGCGAAAAATTTCCGACAAGCGAGCGCCAGATGATCTGTCCATCGGGTCGGACGTACGATTCCATCTGTGCCTGGCTGGCGAGGAGCTCGTGGTAGATGCGGCTCGCGCGGACGAAAAGTCCGCAGCGGATGGCATTTCCGGAATCGTCGTGCTCGAGGCTCGTGAGTGCCTGGCGGACATTTTGCGGTGAAATTCGAAGATTGGCGGCCAGGTTTTCCCAACGTCCCGGGAGAGGCAGTGCGAAGCTGGCGGCCAGGCTTCCCGGAATCTGGCCGAGCTGCTGCAGCAGGCTGTTGGGAACCGGAAGGATCCGGAGATCCTGCTCCTGGAGCACCCATCGCTGGTTCTTTCGAGTGGCCTTGTGCTCAAGCCAGCTGCGGATGATCTCTGATTCGAGGTAGCAGCGCAGTGGCGCCACGAAGGATTCATCCGAGAGCATGAGCGTGAAGCTGTCGGGTGCAGATCCGGAAGCACCTGCGGGAGCCTGGCCGAGCATCGGATTCGGCAGTGGCTCGGTTTTCAGGAAGCGGTTCTTGCCGTCGAACTCCGCGCGGACGATGAAGCCCCTCGGCTGAGGGCGCCAGCTCGGAAAAGCGCCTCCGCCTTCGGTCATTCTTCGTGCCTCGTTGCTGCAGGCTCCACCACGGATGGTCGCGACCGAGGCCAGTGGTTGTGCCTGCACCCGAAGCGCCTGGATCTCGGCGAGATCTTCCGTTTCGGAGGCCTCGGGCCAGTGATCGGCCCACTCACGCTGGCTTTGTGGATGGCGCTGGCTGATCAGCTGGCAGGACAGTCGCGTCGAAGGCCGGGCCTGGTGTTCCGAATCCACGAACGCAAGCTGAAGGGCTTCGTCGAGAAGGGGCAGGATCTCAATATGGCTGCGGAGGCTTCCCTTGGCCCAGATTCGCGTCGGGTGATGGTCGTGGCGCGACTGCACGCTGGTGTCGCGCTGAAACAGATACACGTGACGTGGTAGGGCGGGCTTGTCGGTTTGCGGAAATCCCAGGGTCACGCCCGAGAAGTCCCACTCACCGATGAGCTTTCCACGATCGAGCAGAAATTGAAGCGCCTCGGATCCGTCCGATGCCTGGAGCGGCTCCTGGCGGATCCACCAGAGCACGCCTCCGGGGCGGAGTTTGGCGATGGCCATGCACGCCTGCAGATGGCCGAGGCTGGTGCCGCCGGTGCGAAGGCGGCGAAGCGATGGGTTTGCATCGACGGCTTCTCGAAAAAGTTGCGCCTCGATCGACCGCTGGTGCCCGCGCGTGACCAGCTCTTCCTGCACCCAGGCCACGTCGCAGGCTTCCATCTCCTGGATCTTCTGCGAAACGGCAGGGCGCCCGGCAAAAGGCATGTTCAACGAAAGCTGGGGCTGAATCGACGTCTCCAGGCCATTGCCCACGCCGAAGAAAGGAGGAGGCGAGGGACCCCACCACAGCAGGCTCAGCTCAGCGATGTAGAGCGAGAAGGCGGAGTTTTCCCATCCGTACCACAACCAGTCGGTGGGGCCCTTTCGGACCAGCGAACCGTCCCGAAGCGTGGGGCTGAAACCAATGCGCTTGCGTGCCAGGCCCGGCATCTGCGCCGGCTCGGGAGTGTGCTTCCAGAGCGAGGCATAGACCTTCTCATCGAAACCTTTCGAGCGTGCTCGTTCCGGAAGATTCTGGCGGCACGCCTCGATCAGGCCGATCAGGAGATCGGGCCCTTCATCGACGATTCGCCAGGCGGTGAACTCTCCCCAGAGCGCTTCCTGGATCTCGTGCGGCGGCTTGAACCAGGAGTAGAGGTTTTGTCGGGTGACCTGCCACCCTTCGCGGTCCATCGGCACGAGTGGACTGAGGGCTCCGTTCAGGGCGGCATTGAGATCGGAGAGGTCCTCGCGCTTCCACTTGCGAAGTCCTCGATCGGACCACGCTTTCAGCAGGATGGCCTGCGCCAGCGAGAACAACCCCAGCTCTTCGAAGAAAACGAGGATGGCTCGCTGATGAGCGGGACCGAGGGAGCGCCAATCCGTCCAGGCGCGCAGCTTGTCCGTCGACGAGAGAGCGGGCGCACCTGCGTTGGGCTGGACGGGTGAGCTTCCGGCCAGTGACTCGAGGTACTGGCAGATCGCATCGCGACGCGACGGATTCACCGCCATGAGCTGCTGGGGATAGAGTTCCAGCTGGGTGCGGATCCGAATCAGGAGCGACGTCAGCGTGGGAGCAAAAAAGGACAGATGAGGAGCCGGCGCGGGCTTGGAGGTGTCCGGGGTCGTCGGTGCGGAACCCTGGAGAAGGGATCGTGCCGCAACCTGTGCGGGGCTCGGTGCCGGAGTGGAGACCGAGAGGCTGTCGATCGAAAGCTGCGATGCCGCAGTCGGGGGTGCAGGAGGAGGCGTGGGCGCAGGAGACGCGGACGGGGCGTCTGAAAACGCCATGAACGAGCGAAGGCCAGGGCGCGAACTGGAGGTCGCGCCTGGCGTCGATGGCTGGCCTGAGAGCTGTTCCTTTTGGAGCAGCCCCTTTGGTTTGTTGGAATCCCCCCGGATCGTCATCATTGCTTTCCCGCAGCGGAGACCGGGTTTAACAGAAGTCGATCAGCCTTGCCCCGGGTTTTTTGGGCACGGCAGAAGAATTCTCCATAACGCAAATTCGTATGGATTTCATGCAGTTGACCTTGCTTTAGGGATGACGCATAGCTGCATCAGCCAGGCGCGCAATCTCAGGTCAAGATTCGTGGAAAGCCTGCCGATGGAAGAGACATGGATTCTTCGGGTAAACAACCGGGTGAGACTTCTTCGGATCTGGACTGGGCTGTACTGGTGAAAGAAATGGAGAAGATCAAGGACCGCGTCGAGCAGACGCTCGAGCCAGGGGCCGCCGAGTCGGGATCCGGCTCGCCAGCAGCTTCGAGCACCTCGAGCGCAGCATCGGAATACGCTCCGATGGAAGAGATGCTCTCGGGCGTGGGTCGTGAGGAGATCGATCAGGACACCGCCGCAGGCGCAAAGCTGGGTCCGCAAGCCAAGGTTTCCAACGTCATTCCGATCGAATCCGTGAAACCGGCTCCGATGCCGACGGCATCGACGGGCGATGTTCCTGAAAGTGCGCTGAGCCTTGCCGTCGTGGGAGCTCTCAAGCTTCGCCTGGAGCTGACGCGGCAGTCGCAGACCGTGCAGATCCATCTCGAGGAGGCGCAGCTTCGCGTCGAACTTTCGGATGGAACGCAGTTCCGGATTCCTCTAAATAAAGCGGCATAATGCTGCGACTGACAGGCGGCCAATTCGGCGGCCGAAAGCTCCACTCGCCGACGGACTCCGGTCCGCATGCCGGAAAGACTCGCCCGACCCAGGCCAAGCTGCGCCAGGCGCTCTTCAATACGATCCAGTTCGAAGTGGGCGACGCCCGCGTGCTCGACCTGTTTGCCGGAGCGGGAACGCTCGGGTTTGAAGCGTTGTCGCGAGGCGCGGCGTCGGTCGTCTTCGTCGAGGCCGCCAAGCCCGTCTGCAAGCTCATCGAGCGCAATGCCTCCGAGCTCGATGTCACGAAGCAGGTTCGCGTCATTGCCGAAAGGGTCGAAAAGGCCGGTGTCATGCTCGAATCCTCAGGGCCCTTTGACCTCGTGCTTGCAGATCCTCCGTATCTCATGGGTGTCGAGCTCGATCTGCTTTCGGGCAAATGGTTCGACTGGGGCAAGGTCCTTGCCCTCGGCGGAAAGCTCTATGTCGAGTGGGGAAGGACGAAGTCGCAGTTCTCCGAACTTCCGGAGCGCGTCGAGCTTCCGGAAAACGGTGGCGCCCTCGTGAAGATCCGTGAGAAGCATTATGGAGACAGCATTCTCACGACTTACCAGCGCGAGGGCATGACGCATGACTCGTAAGGCGATTTACCCCGGTTCGTTTGATCCGATCACGAACGGGCATCTCGACATCCTGGACCGTGCCTTGAGCCTCTTTTCAGAGGTGACGATCGTCGTCGCGGGCACGGACAAGAAAAACCCGCTTTTCAGCTCGGAAGAACGAGTCGAGCTGATCCGCGAAGTGACGAAGGACCGACCTGGGGTGAAGGTCGACCGCTGGAGCGGCCTGATCATGGAGTATGCCCGGGCGCACAACGTCGCCGCGGTGATCCGCGGCCTGCGCGCTGCAAGCGATTTCGAGTACGAGTTCATGATGGCCAGCATGAACAAGCGCATCCACGCCGGAGTCGAAACGCTCTTCATGATGACCTCGCAGGATCTCTATTTCGTCAGCTCTTCGATGATCAAGGAGCTGTTCCGCTACGGTGGCGACATCTCGTCTTACGTGCCGGCGCAGGTGGTGGATCGCCTCAAGGCGCGGCTGGGCACCGCGACGGGGGGGAAATAAGATGCCCAGGATCGCCGCCCGAGTTCGCTCCGTTTCTGATTCATTCACGCTCAAGCTCAACGCCCAGGTGCAGGAGATGCAGAAGCAGGGCATCGATATTGCGAACCTGACGACCGGAGAGCCCGACTTCGAAGTTCCGGAGGCTGCCAAGGAGGCGGTTCGCGAGTCGGTTCGTCTGAATCGATCGAAGTACACCCCGGTGCCCGGAGTGCTTCCGCTTCGCGACGCCATCGCGCGAAAAACCAATCTTCAGCAGCCCTCCGCCGTCGCGCTTTTTGGAGAGTGGAAGGCCGCGAATGTGGTGGCGACCAATGGCGGCAAGCAGGCCATCTTCAATGCGATGATGGCCATCCTGGAACCCGGAGACCAGGTGCTCTACCCGGCGCCGTTCTGGCTGAGCTATCCGGAGATGACCAAGCTCGTGGGCAGCGAGCCGATCTCGATTTCCACGCGTTTTGAAAACGGTTTCCGCATGACTGCCGAAGAGCTCTCCCGCGCTCTCGACAGCTCGCCTCGCGCGAAGCTCCTGATCCTGAACTCTCCCTGCAATCCGACGGGCGCGCTGTACTCGCGCGAGGAGCTTGCAGCGATCGGCGAGGTGCTCGAGAAGCATCCGCGCGGCCGCGAGATCTGGATCCTGAGCGATGAGATTTACGATCGCGTGGTTTTGGGCGAGAAGCCCTTCACATCATTCCTGGAAGCGTGCCCGCGGCTGCGCGATCGCGTCATCACGGTCAATGGCATGTCCAAGGCTGCCGCCATGACCGGCTGGCGCATCGGCTGGACGGTGGCGTCGGCCGAGGCGACGGCAGCGATGAATACCGTTCAGGCGCAGAGCACTTCCGGCATCAATGCGCTCTCGCAGTGGGCAAGTATTGCCGCGCTGGGGCTTCCGGAGTCGTCATTTTCCGGTCAGGTGGCCAAGTATCGCGAGAGATGCCGCCTTGTGCTGGAAATCCTGTCGAAAGCCGGCAAACTGAAAGTAGTGGCACCGGAGGGCGCGTTCTACGTGTTCTTCGGAGTGCAGGAGTACCTGGAGGCGGGCGAGGACGCAGGACGGTTCTGCGAACGAGTGCTCCGCGAAGCCCGGGTGGCCCTGGTGCCCGGTGATCCGTTTGGGGCACCGGGATTCGTTCGGATGAGCTTTGCCACCGACGATGCCACGCTGAAGTCCGGCTGCGAACGCCTGGTGGAGCACCTCGGCTCCTGACCTGCGGCGCTCCGGAGAAAGGGAGCGCTGATGCGAACTCGAAGGTCACTCCGGAACGCCCGCGGCGGTGCTTGGAACAGCATGGTTTCCATCCTGCTGCTCGGGCTGTCGGCATGCCAGGTTCCTGGAGATTCGCCGGGTGGCGTGGCTTCGGGAAAAGCCGGCACGATCACCCTGATCAATCGATCACTGAACTCCGGCGACTGCTCGAGCGCGATCACGCGCGTGGAGACGCTTTACAATTCGCCCGAGAGCGACAACCAGGTGCGTCGCCTTCGGGCCGCCTCGCATGGCTGCCGCGCAGGCCTGGGATTTTTTGAAAAGCTCGAGGCCCTGGCCAACGCCGATCTCATGACCAATGGACCGTGGCGCGAGATCACGCTGATGTTTCCGTCGAGCCTCGGAGACAACCGTGCCGAATCGAGCGTCTTTGCCTCCGATGCGCTCCAGGCCTGGCTCAAGCCGGACGTGGTCGTGTTCAATCCGTATCGACTGAGCTTCGACCCGTACAATCCCGGTTCGCTCCGCGCGGCGGACCTGCACCTGGATGCGAACATCTATCTCGTGCTGGTCTCGATGGCCACGATCGGCACCCTCCACAATCGTTACGGCGCTCCGAACGGTGTCGGTGCACCGACGACGACGCTTCCGTGGTCGACCCTGTCGAGGATGGACGAGGAAGGGTGCGGTTATGTCTCAGCGATTCTCAACATGAAGGATTCGCTCCTCCAGGTGGGAGCGTCCATCTCGCAGCTTTCGAACGCATTGACGTCGATCGTCAACGCATCGCTGGGTTTTGATGCCGCCTGCCAGGCAGGATGCGCAGCCTGCGGCCTGAGCTGTTCGGGGTGTCCGGCGACGCTCCGTCATCGCTCAGTGTGCTCGCGGACGCTTCCGAGCACGCTGGATGTCGAGGCCTGCGCGGCGGCAGGCCTGGTCGCCAATGTCATGAATGATGTGACGGTGGGGTGGAGATGAGGAGTCGCCATTCACTCCGCCCGTTCGCCTGGCTGGCTCTCCTGGGATCCATGCCGGCATTCGGGGCCGCAAGCTACGAGCTTCGCGACCTGTATCGTGACGCACGGATGAAGGCCATGGGGGGAGCTGGAATCGCACTGGAACTCGAGGACCGCGACGCCATCCAGGCCATCTTCACGAATCCGGCGCAGATGGCCGGAAACCGCGACTTCACGGTGCATTACCTGAGTGGAGATCTTGCCGCCTCCACGGACACCTACACGTCGATCGGCGACGCCCAGACGGCTTTCTCGAATTTTTCGTTCAGCAATCTCAATGTCCTGATGGGCAAGAACATCTACGCCAACGGACAGTATGTGGCTGCCGTGACCGCCCCGAACTTCGGCGCAGCAATCCTGCTCGATGCGCAGGCGGGCTTTTACGCCCAGAATCCTTCGTATCCGGAGTACACGCTGGGCTACCAGTCCACGAATGGCGTGCAGGCAGCCTGGGGAACGACGATCGATCTCTCGGGACCGAGGGCGCGGCGTCCGAGACGAGGCCGCACGGCCAAGCCACGGTCCACCAACAGCAGCGAGCTTCGCGTCGGACTGGGCGGAAAAGTATTCTGGCGAAAGGGCGGCTACAAGGATGTTCCGCTGTCGACACTGATGGCAGCCAGCCCGACATTCCTGGACGACCTGATGGGAAAGTTTGAAATGGGCTACGGTCTCGACGCTGGCATGCAGTTCATTCGAACTGCCAGCAAGCGCTTCAGCTGGTCCATCGCGAGCTCCTACCAGAACGTGGGCGACATGGATTTCACGGGCAGCATCGCGGACACGCAGAAGGGCAATCTTCGCGCCGGACTGGGCATGCGATTCCAGCTCGAGGGACTGACCTCGCTCAGCTTTGCGTACGACCACGCCCATCTCAATCGATCGATGGACTGGCGCAAGCGCCAGCACTTCGGGGTCGAGTGGGCGCTTCCTGGAATTTCAGTGTTTGGTGGCATTCATCAGACCTACCTGTCTTACGGCGCTTCGTTTGATGCGTGGCTCTTCAGGATCACGGCGTCATCGTATGCGGAGGAGCTCGGTGGTTCCGCCTATGAAATGGGAGACCGCCGCTACCTCTTGCGGCTCGCCATGCGCTTCGGGTTGTAACGCAACGCATTCGGCCGTCAGCCGTCCGACATTCTCCTTGTTTTCGTCCCCGGTGGTCAGTCAAACTGTCGACACCACAGGGGGGATCCACACTTGAGAAAAGCCTTCATCCTCGACACCAACGTCTTGCTGTTCGACCCGCAGGCGCTGTTCAAATTCGGCAACAACGACATTGTCATTCCGATCGTTGTTCTCGAGGAGATCGACCGTTTCAAACGCGAAATGAGCGAAAACGGCCGGCATGCCCGCATGTTCTCGAGGCTGCTCGATGATATGCGCAAGGATGGAGAGCTCTCCAAGGGAGTGCGCCTGCCGAACGGCGGGCTGCTGACCGTCGAGCTCGGCGGAGCCAACCCGCTGCCCATGGAACTTCCCATGGACAAGGCCGACAACCGGATGCTGGCCCTGGCGATCTCGTTGAAGAAAGACCAGCCCAAGCGCCCGATCCATTTCGTCACCAAGGACGTGAACCTTCGCATCAAGGCCGACGCCCTCGGCATTGCTTCGGAAGACTATGAACCGGAAAGCGTCGAGCCAGAGAGCCTCTACTCGGGCGAAGTGCAGCTCGACATCGATGGCCACCTGATCGACGAGTTCTACGCGCAGAAGCGCCTGCCTTACGCGGGTGCTCTTCGTGAAGCCCGCACGGAAGCGCTGAAGGCCAACCAGTACGTCATCCTGAAGGACTCGGCCAATCCGACGCACACCGCGATGGGCCGCTACAGCAAGGAGCTCGACTGCATCGTTCCTCTGTACAAGCCGGTCGAAGGACTCTGGGGAATCTTTCCGAAGAACGCTGAACAGTCGTTCGCGATCGATGCGCTGATGAACGACGACATCAAGCTCGTGTCGCTCGTCGGCAAGGCCGGTACCGGAAAGACCCTGCTGGCGATTGCGGCAGGCCTGGCGAAAACCGTCGATGAAGGCATCTTCCAGCGACTGCTCGTCTCGCGTCCGGTGTTTCCGCTCGGCAAGGACATTGGCTTCCTGCCCGGCGACATCGAGGAGAAGCTGAATCCATGGATGCAGCCGATCTATGACAACATCGACTTCCTGTTCGGTGCAACCGGGGCCCGCGCCGCCGGCAAGCGTGGCGCCGGAAAGGGCTGCCAGGAGCTGATGAACCAGGGCCTGCTTCAGATCGAACCGCTGACCTACATCCGCGGTCGCTCGATTCCGCAGCAGTACCTGATCGTCGACGAGTCGCAGAACCTCACGCCGCATGAGATCAAGACGATCATCACGCGCGCCGGCGACAACACGAAGATCGTGCTCACGGGCGACAGCTTCCAGATCGACAACCCGTACGTCGATTCCGCGAACAACGGACTGGTGTACCTCGTCGAGAAGTTCAAGGAAGAGTCGATTGCGGCGCACATCACCCTGACCAAGGGCGAGCGTTCGAAGCTCTCGGAACTGGCGTCGAACCTGCTCTGATTTTTCGAGAGGGGCGGACTCTGCGGTCGGGCCGGAAAAGGCCTGTCGCAGGGTCCGCCCTTTTTCATGGAAGGCGCCATGGCAACCTCGCTTTCGGTCCGGAACCTCAAAAAAGTCTACCGTTCGAAGCGCCACGAGCCGCTCGTGGCGGTTGATGGCGTGTCGTTCGACGTCGCACCCGGCGAGTGCTTCGGGCTTCTCGGCCCCAATGGCGCGGGCAAGTCGACGACGATGAAGTGCGTGACCGGTTTTTTCGAACCGACCGAAGGGCAAGTCGAGATCGAGGGCATCGATGTGCTTCGCGAGCCCAAGCGCGCCCGCCAACACCTCGGAGTCTGCTCGCAGGATGATTCGCTCGATACGGATTTTACCGTCTTCGATCAGATGGTTCAGTTCGCCTCGTTTTTTGGAATCTCGAGGCGCGAGGCCGAAGCGCGCTCGCGCGAGCTGCTTGAACGCTTCCAGCTCTCGGCCAAGGCGGGAGAGCTCGTCGAGGCGCTCTCGGGTGGAATGCGGCGCAGGCTCCAGGTGGCGCGAGCGCTGGTGAATCGTCCTCGTGTTTTGGTCCTCGATGAGCCCACCACGGGCCTCGATCCGGAAGCGCGGCGCGCGCTCTGGGAGATTCTCGCCGAGCAGCGCCGTTCCGGACTCGCGATCCTGCTGTCGACCCATTACATGGAAGAGGCCGAGCGCCTCTGTGACCGCGTCGCGATCATTCATCGCGGCAGGATTCTCCAGTGCGACAGCCCGGAGCGGTTGATCGAGCGAGAGATCGGCCGCGATCCGGTCGAAGAGGAGATCCGCCCGGGAGTGAAGATTCGCCGTCCTCCGAACCTCGAGGATGTGTACCTGAAGCTGACGGGTGCGCGCCTGGACGGAGCTGTTGAAGAGAGGCCGGGAGGCGGGCCATGAACTTTTATCGTTCCGTCTGGACGGTCTGGCTCCGGCACTACTCGGTGTTCCGAAAAAACATCGTATACGGCATGGTCACGACCTTCGTCGAGCCGATCCTGTACCTCGGATCGTTTGGCTTCGGCCTCGGCGCGGTCATCGGCAACATCGAGACGGGAGGTCTCGAGGTGTCCTACCGTGCCTTCGTGCTGGCAGGGCTCATCGGACAGACGCTGCTCTTCACGTCGTTCTTCGACGGCGCGTACGGCGGCTTCATCCGCATGTACTACCAGAAGATCTTCCAGGCCATTTCCGTCACTCCGGTCACGCTTTCGGAAGTGCTCTGGGGCGAGCTGCTCTGGTGCTCGTCGCGCGGGCTGCTTTCGGCTTCGGCCATCCTGCTCATCGGCGGGGTGCTCGGCGATTTTTCGTGGTGGGGCTGCCTTGCGGCGCTACCGGTGATCTTCCTCGCCTCGGTGCTCTTTGCGGCGGTGGGCATGCTGGTGGCGGCCGGCTCGCGCACGATTGAATCCATTTCTTATCCGCAGTACCTCGTCATCTTTCCAATGTTCCTGTTCTGCGGAGTGTACTTTCCGCTCGCGCAGCTGCCGGAGTGGGGCCAGCACGTGGCGGCCGTGCTGCCATTGACTGCGCTTCTTTCGGTCGTGCGAACGCTGCTCCTCGGATTCCACTACGAGTGGTGGGCGCTGCCGCTGCTCGTGGCGTGGACGATTCCGTTCATTCCCCTGGCGCGAAAATCCATGCGCCGGCGCGTGGTGGCTTGAGCATCACCCGGCTCCGCGGAGTGTCCCGAAAGACACAACTTCACGAGCCGATCGTTCAAACGGACACTGGGGTGCATGGGTCTGGTTCCGCTTCGGGGTTTTCCTCAGCTCGTATTACCGCTTCTCCTGATCGCTTCTTTAGGCGCCGAGGCAGCGCAGGCGCAGTGCCAATTCGCCAATAGGAAGTACAATCCGGGTGTGCAAATCTCGGTTTTTCCAAGCGCAGTGGTGCCGTTCGGTGTCTCGTGCGCGGAGAGGGCGGTTACCCTCTCGTGCAAGTCGGTCGGCTCCGGAAACAACCGAAGAATTGACTGGTATCAGGGCCAGAAGAGGCTTCATTCGGTGGCCTCGTACTCCGTGCAGTGCAGGTCTCTGCCGCCTGCCGGCTGCTCGCTCGATGGAGTGACTCTCGCTCACGGGGCGTCGGCGCTCTTTTTCATGGAAAAATCGGTATCGAAGGGTTCGAGCTGTCGGTCGCTGTTGCGAAGCTGCGTGAAAGGAACCCTTTCCGGAGATTTGGCCTATCGACACGGCTCCTGCTCGGACTGCGAGGCGGGAAAGTTTCCGGTCCAGTACACGCATAGCGATCGCGATCGTGACGCGTATCTCAGCCCCGACTCTGGAAAGCTCTGCCTTTCGTCGACGGATCGCGATCGATTTGTTCGCTCAGGAACGATCGTGCACGAAGGGGTGTTCTACCATGCGTCGCCATCCGGGGCCCAGACCACTCGGCTCAGCGAGCCTGCGGAGTGCGGGTCCGATCCTACGGGCGTGGTTTCAGTCAACTACGGAGCAGTGGACGCCGATGGTGACGGGTACTTTATTGAGCAGAGCGGAAGTGCCTGCCTCATGAGTCGGTCTCTTCCGCAGACGAAGCAGACTTCCGTCTTTCCGAGGCCCACCTACGCCGCATCGGTTCCGCAGGGAAAAGGCGAACCCAATCTGCTTACCGACCGAAATGCCCTGGAACCCATCGGCCCCTTCCTGCTGGTAGGGCCGTCGGAAGCCGGTAGCGGAGCCTCGAACGGCTACGAACGGCTCTTCTATGAGAAATTTGAGCCCGGCGTGGGCTTTTA
Organism: Bdellovibrionia bacterium; assembly: GCA_044347055.1. Lineage (GTDB taxonomy): Bacteria > Bdellovibrionota > UBA1018 > UBA1018 > UBA1018 > CAIOHW01. The sequence goes on from JBIIXZ010000021.1 coordinate 15,967, forward strand.
TTACCGAAACACACTGGTGATGCAATCGTCGTGGAATTTGGATTTTTCGAAGCATGGACTTCGCGTGGCGTCGGTTGCTGGGGGGTCGGGTGAGTTCTCGTATTCGGTTCGAGCGGTTGCTGCCGGCGCGTCGAGCCGATCGGCGGCGCCTGCGGCGACGGCACGGGCGCATGTCGATTTCCGGGGCCGGGTGGTGCTTGCCTGCGGGGTTGCACCGGGAACGGAGTTCGAGCTTCAGGTTCGTGATCTCAGAACGGGCCTGGAACAGGCTCATCGGTTTTACTCGACCGGAGATGGGGCCGGTTGTGCCTTTTCTGGTCCTGGCTCGGGAGTCTGTCTTGATCCGACCGCGTTGAACTACTGGCAGGAGGCCACGTGCGCTTATCCGGAGTCGACACCGATGGTCGAGGAGCCTGAACCGACACCGACGCCGACGCCGTCTCCAACGCAAGCCGATGATTCAGGACCGACTGAGGAGTGCCCGGAGACCGAGGTGAAGGTATCGGATCTTCGAGGTTGCTCGAGCGGACGGGATGGAGCGGAGACCTGCCAGGAGGAAACGGTTGCGCACCTCGTGGCGAGTCGAAAAACGGGTTCCGTCAACTCGGGAACCCTCGACATCCTGGGCGAGACCTTCGACGTGGCTGAGCTGCCTTTCGGAGAAAAACAGTATGACGGCTGCAGAAAGTGCGTGAGGCCCGGAACTTACGTGGTCAGCATCGTCAGGAGCCCCACGTTTGACTATAGCTACCTTCCGAGGCTGGAGGACAGGCATGGTCGAACGGGGATTCTGATCCACACCGGTGGCGAAAAGCTCTGGCAATCCGAAGGAGTTCCGAATCCAGGGAAGGTGAGAGAGTGGTCCAAGGGCTGCATCCTGCTGCAGGAGCAGGACATGCAGCGGCTGATCTGGCTGCTCGCAGAGAATGATGTGGCGTACTTCCTGTTGAACATTATCGAAAAGTGAGCCGTGGCCAGCCCTGGAAAAATGAAACCCCGGTTCCACCATGGAACCGGGGTCCTTCGACCCAGCCGGGAGAGAGTAGGGGGAGAGAGAGGGGAACCGGCGGGGCAAAATTGAAGCCGTTTTTGAAAGTCCGGGTCAGTCCTCGCTTGCAGGGGCAAGTCCGGCCTGAGCCCGTCGATGCTCATTCAGCTCATGTTCCAGATGCCTGCGATAGGAACGAGCCAGCAACTGAAGCTCCTGAGTTTCCGCTTTTTCCTCGAGCGCTTTGAACAGGTAGCGTCCTCGCGACATCATCTCGAGGGTCAGGTCGCCGCGCTCGGAGCGCTCCTGCTGAAAGCGCACCATTTCTTCCAGCAGCGCCAGCTTGTCCATGCCGAGGATTCGCGCCTGGTAGGCGTACTCGTCATCTGACGGGGTTTGCTTTTGAAGCGAACGCAGCCTCCGCATGCTGTCGATCGAGATGACCTTCGCGGAGGCGTTTGGGGGGGCTGTAGAATTCACCAACGTACTGCTTTTTTCCGACATAAGTTGCGCGGCCATTGAGCAAGGGTGGTGCCAGCGGCTGATCTCCGGTGCGATCCTGTAAAGTCAGGGACTTGCGTTTTCGTGGTGCCGATTCGCACTGTCCAAGCTTTGGGCAGTGTTCAGCGGACACACTGTTCAGCGGCTCCGGGCGTGTGAAAATCGGGAGTGAAGCGGGGGTTGTCGGTCAAGAACCGACAGAATCCTGCCGATAAGAAGGTGTTGAACAAGGAGACCGCCGGAAAATGAGTTCGATCCTGTTCCTGAGATCCGAAGATGAGCTGCTGGCCTATTTCAAGCGCTTCCTCGAGCAAAAGCCCAAGGCGGTGCAGTTGAGTGGTGATCCCAAGGTGGTTCCGGGAGCCGGCGTCGTGGCGGTCTTCCGATTCTCGCTGGATGATCGTCGCTACAAGCTCCTGGGAGATGTGACTCGCAAGTCCATCGAGGAGTTTGTGGCCATCGCAGAAGAGCACGGCTCGGCTGCCATGGCACTCAAGCATTTCGATCGGGGTGGCGGCTCACGCACGCTGATCCTGAGCACGCACCAAAAGCCTGATGGCTGGCACTGCCTGCCTTATGCGGAAAAGGCCCAGGACCGCCTGAACGAGGCGGCCTGATCGCTTTTGCCGAAGGCAGCGTCTCTTGGCGGCTTGATCGCTTCCTGAAGTCGGATGGCTTACTTCGCCAATTCGGCCTCGATCGCGCTCGTCACGAGCTCCGAATCCGGAGCCGTGTCGGGCGTGAAGCGCGCGACAATGCGGCCGTCGCGGGCGATCAGGAATTTTTCAAAGTTCCAGAGAATGTCGGCTGGGTTCTCGCGGGTGAGTCCATGCTCGCGGAGCTTGCCTTCAAAGTCGCTGCCCGGGGTCTTCGTGGCCTGCGGCTGCTCTTTCGTGAGCCATGAATACAAGGGGTGCTGTCCCGGTCCTTTCACGACAATCTTCTCGAACATCGGAAAGGTAACGTTGAACTTCGTCGTGCAGAACTGCTCGATCTCGGCGTTCGTTCCGGGCTCCTGCGCCAGGAACTCGTTGGCAGGAAATCCGAGGACCTGGAAGCCGCGTCCCGCATAAGTTTTCTGAACCTTCTCCAGTGCCTCGTACTGCGGCGTCAGTCCGCACTTCGACGCGACGTTGACCACCAGGAGCACCTGTCCCGCGAACGACTCCATCGAGGTCGGTTGTCCGGTGATGCGCTTTGCCAAGAATCCGTAGAATGAAGTTTTCATGCCCACGACTCTGCCAGAACTCGAATGGCGGCTCAACCTGCGGTAGAGAGATTTCATGATCCTCATCACTGGAGCAAGCAGTGGAATCGGCAGGGCCTGCGCGGAAGGGTTTGCGCGGGAGAAGAAGAATCTCTTTCTGGTGGCTCGTCGGCGAGACCGGCTGGAAGCCCTGGCCCAGGAAATGAGATCGCAGCATGGCGTGGAGGTCGTTACGTCCGTGCTCGATGTCTCCGATGAAAAACAGGTGCTGGCGCTCGCACAGTCGCACGCCCGCGAGCTCGAGCGAGTCGAGGTGCTCATCAACAATGCCGGACTCGCGCGTGGAATGGACACGCTCCAGGAAGGCGCGATCGCCGACTGGAACGAGATGATCGACACGAACATCAAGGGCCTGCTCTGGTTCACGAAGCTCGTGCTTCCGTTTTTCATGAAGCGCAATTCGGGCCAGGTCGTCATGATGGGTTCGGTGGCCGCGCGCTGGATGTACTCGAAGGGTAATGTCTATTCGGCCACCAAAGCCGCGGTTCATGCGCTGGCCGAAAGCCTGCGTCTGGATCTCCTCGGCACGCGAATCCGCGTCACGACGATTGCTCCCGGAATGGTCGAAACCGAATTCAGCGAAGTGCGCTTCAAGGGAGACGCCTCGCGCGCGAAGACCGTCTACGAGGGCATGCAGCCGCTCAGCGCGGAGGACGTTGCCGATGCCGTGCTCTGGGCCGCAAATCGTCCGGCGCACGTGAACATCCAGGAAATCGTGATGTATCCGGTCGATCAGGCGAGCACGTCGCAGGTGTCGCGGAAGTCGCGCTGATTCAGGGGTCGGGCGAGCTCGTTCTTGAGATCTGAAGGGCGGACTCGCTGGTCCGGAGCCGGACACTCGGCGGTTCCATTTTCCAGGAATGAGCCGGCATCAAAGTTGCTGTGAGAGCCCTCCGCCAGACCAGGCAGAGTTGAGGGACCGACCTCCTTTCCTGCAAGAAGGGAGGTGATCCTATGAAAAACAACAGACCAAACACCTGTTGTTCTCATCGGAAGGCCGAGAGAAAACTTGAATCCAACAAGTGGCGACTGGTCGGTCGAGTCGCCTCAAAAGTACTGTTACCAAGACGCGGTGCTCGAGATTTGAGGCGCGGGTCTGTTGCCTC
>JBIIXZ010000162.1:0-6203 GCA_044347055.1 Bdellovibrionia bacterium
AGGGCTTCTCTCCTGCGTAGTAGCAGCTCCACACGAGCTCCATCGGAAACGGCTTCGAAAGCCGGCGTAGCTTTGCCACGATCTCGCGCTTGTCGAGATCGACCGTCAGGCTGTCGACCCGCACCTTGCCGCGAGTGGAGTACTCGAGCGAGCCGTTGACCGACTCCATGAAGGCACGCGTGTTGTCGGGAAACGTCGCGCCCTCTTCGCGATTGAAACCCACGAGCACGCTCGTTGCGCCGATCGATTCGGCGTACGCGCAGGCCAGGTGAATCAACACTCCATTGCGATTCGGAACCCAGACGGCGTCGGCAGTCTTCGTCACGACGCTCATCGTGTCGAGCACGTCGCGTGAGAGCTCAGGCACGGACATTGAGCGATCGGTCAGCGCGCTTCCGCCGAGCTGTCCCAAAAAGGGCAGCTCAAGCTCACGCCACGAAGCACCGTAATGTGCCGCAAGAGCTCGCGCTGCGAGACGTTCGGATTCCCACGCACGCTGGCCGTAATTGACCGTCAGCGCGGCCAGGCGGTCGCCGCGCGCGTGCGCGAGCGCGAGGTTGGCCGACGAATCAAGGCCACCCGAGAGCAGGATCACGCTGTAAAGATTCGACTGATTCAAAGTCCCGCGCTCCTACGCGAATCCAGCTACACCCGCGGCATTCGCGCTGCGCTCTTGCCTTCGACGAAGTACGAGGCCGAGCAGCGCGGGTTTTCCCAGATCGTGACCTTCTCGATCCAGGTTTCGCCATCATCGACCAGAGCCGAAAGGCGATCATAGGAGAGCTTGGCGATCTGCTCCGCCGAGGGATTGATGTCGCGGAAGTCGGCGAGGTCGTTCAGGTTCTGATGATCCCACGGAGCCACGAGCTCCTTGGCCGCGCCCTTCAGTTTCCGGAAGTCCATGGCCATGCCGATCGAGTCGAGCTTGATCGAACGCGCAAACACCTCGAGCACCCAGTTATGTCCATGGAGACGGGCGCAGTCGCCCGGATAGCCTTCCAGATGATGGGCGGCGGGAAAATCTACCTGCACGCGAAGTTCAAACATGCCGCGCTTTTAGCCAAATTTTGACCCTCTGCGCAAGGACAATGGTCGGGCCCACCTTTTGGTAGAGGCCCGCGTCAAATGACGCAAGTTTGAACCAAAAGGTGGGCCCGACCATGGTAGGCTCGCCCCTATGGAAAAAACCCTGTTTTCGACGTTCCAGCTCGGATCTTTGCCGCTCAAGAACCGCTTGGTCATGGCCCCGCTGACCCGTAGCCGCGCCATCGGCAACGTGCCGAACGACCTGATGGCCCGCTACTATGCCCAGCGCGCCACCGCCGGCCTGATCGTCACCGAAGGCACCTCGCCCTCACCGAACGGCTTGGGTTACGCCCGCATTCCGGGACTTTTCTCGACCGACCAGGTCGCCGGCTGGCGCAAGGTCACCTCGGCCGTCCACCAGGAAGCCGCCCGAATCTTCGTGCAGCTGATGCACACCGGACGCGTGAGCCATCCGGCCAATCTGCCCGCTGGCGCTCGCGTCCTCGCCCCGTCGGCCATTCCGGCTCCCGGCGAAATGTGGACCGACAGCACCGGAATGCAGCCCCATCCCGTTCCTGAGGCCATGTCCGAGCAGGACATTCAGTCGACGATCGCCGAGTACGTCCAGGCGGCGAAGCTCGCGATCGAGGCCGGTTTTGACGGCGTCGAGCTCCACGGTGCGAACGGCTACCTGATCGATCAGTTCCTGAATGTAGGCTCGAACCAGCGCCAAGACGCCTGGGGAGGCTCCATCGCCAACCGCGTCCGCTTTGCCGTCACCATCGCCACGCAGGTTGCGCAGGCGATCGGTGGAAATCGCGTCGGCATTCGCATTTCTCCGTATGGAGTCTTCAACGGGATGCAGCCCGATCCGGAAATGCATGCGCTCTATGTCGAGCTCATGCGCCAGCTCAGTCCGCTCCACCTTGCCTACGTCCACATTGTGGATCATTCGTCGATGGGCGCACCGCCCGTGGGAGACGAGATCAAGTCGGCAATTCGCCGCGAGTTCAACGGCGCGCTCATTCTTTCCGGTGGGTATGACCTGGCTCGCGCCAATGCGGACCTCGCCCAGGGCAAGGGAGACCTCGTGGCCTTCGGACGCGCGTTCCTCTCGAATCCGGATCTGCCGCAGAAGCTGAAGACGGGTGCAGAGCTGAAGCCCGCGAATCCCGAGACGTTCTACACGCCCGGCGAAGTGGGATACACGGACTATTAGCAGGCTCCGGAAAAAACCCTGTTTTTTAGTGCTTGTGACGTCCGCGGGAGAAAATTTCCACGTCTTTATAGTCGGATCTGGCGCCAGACGCCCCCTTCACTCGATACGGACTTCAACGTGTCTTCAAGCACGCCGAGGTGTCTAAACTTTTGACATCCCCCCGGGCTGCGGGACTCGCAGATTGCATGAAAGGTCGAGCGAGGAGCCGGAATGACGCTTGCACCCCACTGTCCCATGCAATCCGCCTCGCTCCAGAGCCTGTCGAAGTGGTTCCTCATTGCCCTGGCACTTTCTGCGTATCCCTCCCTCACTCAAGCGAGCCTCAGCGTCGCGCCCGCCAACCGTATCCTCGAGGACGGCCAGTGCACCACTCTGAAAATCCAGGGCGGGACCGGTCCTTATCGGTTCCGCATCAATCCGCCATCGCTCGGAAGGATGCGCCCGAACCGCCGCTTCTGCGCCAACAGGAACGTCTACGGTACGGCCACCGTCAGGGTCACCGATGCAACTGGACGGCGCGCTCTGGATACACTCAAAATTCGAGGCCCCCTCACCCGAATCTCGACGAATCCGAAGGACTGGTTCTTCGTCTTTGGTCGCAATATGCCCACTCGTCCGGTCTCCAATGGCCAGGGCGGCTGGATGTTCGATTTTCCGAAGATGGGTCAGGGCATTCTTTCCTACCTCATGCACCCCACAAGAGGCGGACGGCCCGAGGGCTCTGAGATTTCTGCGCGGGTCGAGATCGTTACCGAGGGCGACGTCATCTTCGACCACTACACCGAACCCAACAACACCTCGCCGTATCCTGCGCATGCGCGATTCATGATCCAGCGGATGCCCTACCTGACCGAGGATGAGAACGATCGCTGGTGGTCGCGCCTGATTGCCATCAAGCTGGAGAAAGGAACGCACGAAATCCGCGTGCCGATCGACCCGGCGTACTGGAGCAACGTTTATGGCAAGATCGGAAACAGCTCTCCACAGGCCTTGCGGGGCTTTCGTCGTGCACTGAAGGAAACCGACCAGATCGGGTTCACTTTCGGGGGTGGCAACTTCTATGGCCATGGAGTGAGGGTCAAGAACGGTACCGCAACCTTCATCCTCCATGAAATGTGGGTCGATTAGCAGCGAGGTTCTTGAGAGAGCTTGCGGCGTCTGCACTCCGGAAAACGAGGGGCACTGGGTGCGAGCAATCTGACCGTCGTTGCCGTGTCACAGATGACGCAGCCCTGGTGGGCAATATCTGCTCGGCTGCTATCTGCTTCCTTTCGCGCTACCATGAGAGTCCACGAGCTTCAGCCGGGCTGGAGGATGCAATGAACCAGATCAAAATGGCCGCGCTACTCACTGTTTCCTTCTTGATGGTTTCAGCAACCACGGAGGCTGATTCGGGCAGACTCAGGCGATCTGACATTCCATTCTCTCCACGCTTCGGTTGCCAGGCCTCCAGTGACTGGGAAAAACACTTCCACAGTTTCGGAGCAACGCGGATCGTCTGGACCTACGATCCCGCAAGTTGCCGCGAGGCCTTCAGCAGCAAGGATCCCGTTGTTCCGATCGCCGGCACCTTTACCTTTTGGGTTCCTCGAGGACATCCAGACGCGCCCAAGATGTACTGCTACGACGAAAAAGGCACTCCCAAGGTGATGAAGTTCAGCAACGGAACGAATTACTACAGGGACTTCAACTCTCCGGAGTGGTTTCAGCATGCACTCAATGATGCCAAGCGGCAGCTGCGCTTGGGAGTCAGATCATTCCACCACGACGACTTCGCCGTCATCAACAGTGATTGCCATCGAAAACAGGGCTCAAGGTGGGTCCAGTCCCGTAATGCCTTTTTGTCCTATATTTCCCGCATGAGGCAAACACTCAACGAGGAATTGCAAAAGATGTTTGCAAATGGCGAGGTTCCCACCCTCGATACGGTCAGCATCTCTGGAAATATCACCAACCGCGGCATCCTCCATGCCGGCGGAAAGGCCAGCCTTCAATCTGCTGATTTTTTGATCTCCGAGTTTTATGACAGGAAAGACGGACAAAATCTCGCATCCTTGCTTTCTTTTTTCGAATTTGCCAGGCCGCTTTCGGGGGTCAGCGCCGTTACCGTCGCCAGCCCCAACGTCCTTCTGAATCAGCGCATCCTTGCCTCCACCTATGCCTTAGGCCTCACGTATGTAGCCCCCTGGAGCGTTTATCAGGCGGCGACCCTTCCGCGCTTCACCGTGAACCCGAACTACCTTCATGGATTCTACGGCATGGTTCGAATGCGACCGGAGCTGTTCGATGACTATGTGATCAAGGGTGGCAACTATGGCCACGGAAGGACGAACTCTCGTTCAGCCTTTACCGGAAAGGGACATGTGACCGGCGTCGTGTCCAGGAACGGCATGAAGGTCGTCTACTGGAGCAGAAGAAATGACTTCAAGAAGATCTCGGAAGGTCGACTCGTCTTTATCAATGGCAACAGGGCGACAACTCGAAGGTCGTCTTCCTATGGCGACCTGGTTTTGAGTTCATCGGTGAACGTGAAGATCGGCGACGTGATTTCGCTGGATCAGCTCGATGACAATCTTGTTGCTGTTTCGAGCAATGAGCACGGAAATCATGTCGTTCACGTTGTCCACTGGGGCGATCAGAATCAGAGCTTTTATCACTTGGCGCTCAAGTCGACTTATTTTCAGGGCTCAACTTTTAGCCTGCTCTCGTACAAGTTCAATTCCGCCCTGGAGAGGTACGAAATCGAGGAGAGTGAGCTGACTCCCGTGCGCCGGGGAGAACACCTCTTCTTCGATCTGCTGATGTCGAAGGCGGACTGGAAGATGATCAAGGTCACCCACTCCAGGTAACAGGAACCGTAGGCCGAGGAGTGTCCGGGGCCTGTGGGGCTGCCAAAAAGTTCGACATGAATCGAGACGGCCTCTGCGCCCCGGTTTCTGTTCAGTAGTCTAACTCTTCTTGATTCTTGAAGAGTTTGAGGTTGCCGGATCCTGGTCACTAGCTTGCAACACCCTTTTCCATGGGGCATTCACCCTCTCCAGCGCGATCGAAGGGCTCAAGTTTCAGGGCATGTGTTGCGGCAGCCGTGACTGCGGGGTGGATCACCCATCTCGCCCTCGATCTGATTGTGCCCGTGCTCCCCGAGAATCGGACCACCTCAGACAGCGTCGCTCACGAGACGGTATTGCCCTCGATCAAGGCCTTCGCTGTCACTGAAGCCACGGCCGCGGTGGGCGCCGACCTGAGCCCGACTGCAGAAGCCGAGGGCCAGCTGAGCTGGGCCGCCAGGCATGACGAGGACGAATCGAAGGAGAGCTTCCGGCAAGTCGAGTTCAACCAGTGTCAGGAGGCTCTGGAAATTCTTCGACTTTCTGAGGCGTCAGAGTACTGCTCTGATGGGCGTCTGTCGGGGCGGATTGTCACGACCATGCACGATTGCTTGACCGAAGAAACGGGCGGAATCGCGGCGAGTTGCGGTGAGACGATGAAAATGATGAGGGCATTCCTTCGGATGCTTCCAGCGTATGAAAGCCCGGCCCTGATTGGCACGCCTGAATATCCTGCCGATCTCTTTTTTGCCGGCATCATGCCCTATCTGGATCTGGTAGACCCTCGAGAAAATGCGAGGCTGATTGAGTCCGGAATGATCGCCTTATCGCAACTGAAGCGCGACAAGCGGTTTGAGGACAATCTGGTGGCATGGGCATCCTATTGGAATCTGGAATCTCCCGAGGCGGTCCGAATGTGGCCTTTGCTCTCCTCAGCGCTTTCCAAGAATACGGCAGTGGCGATTTCCTTCAATTGAGACTCCGCATCGAAGCAGATACCTCCCTCCCCGCTTCGATTGAAGCGACCTGGACTGCATGGTCCCCTACCCCGCCGACGGCGGCACGCCCGATAGGATCCTGAAAGCAGTACACAAAAGAAAGGGGGGGGGGGGGTACACTCAGTGTTGTTC
>JBIIXZ010000163.1:0-6147 GCA_044347055.1 Bdellovibrionia bacterium
GGAGTGCCGGGCGTAAATACCATGTGAACCCCGGCCAATTTCAATGCCGGAATATCCTCATCGGGAATGATGCCGCCGACGACCAGCAGTACATCTGAGAGTCCGCCATCTGCCAATCTTTTGACGATCTCGGGCACCAGAACCAAGTGAGCACCGGACAAGATGCTCAGCCCAATCACCTGCACGTCCTCTTGGATGGCAGTGTTGACGATCATCTCCGGCGTCTGATGCAAGCCGGTGTAGATTACCTCAAAACCGGCATCCCGAAGGGCACGTGCAACCACCTTGGCCCCGCGGTCATGGCCGTCGAGGCCCGGCTTGGCAACCAGTACTCGAATCGGATTGATCGAACTCATCCTTGCTGAAGCTCCGCGAATTCCTGCGCAGCAATGACGAGACGCTGGATTTCGGAAGTTCCTTCGTAGATTTCAGTGATCTTGGCATCACGGAAATTGCGTTCCACAACATATTCCTTGGTGAAACCGTAACCCCCATGCACCTGAATGGCCTTGGTGGTGATCCACATGGCGGCTTCTGAGGCAGAGAGCTTCGCCATGGCAGCTTCCTTGGTGTAACGCACTCCCAGATCCTTGGCCCGGGCAGCATGCCAGGTCAGCAGACGAGCCCCTTCCAGGCGGGTCGCCATATCCGCGATGAAAAACTGAATTGCCTGAAGCTTGGCGATGGGCGCCCCAAATTGCTCGCGCTCGGAGGCGAACCTCCTGGAAGCGTCCAGCGCACAACGCGCAATGCCAAGCGCCTGAGAAGCGATGCCGATGCGTCCACCATCCAACGTCCAGAGAGCAACCTTGAGACCCTCGCCCTCCTTGCCCAAAAGGCAACTCTCGGGGACGAAAACGTCATCAAAAAACAAAGCTGCGGTCGACGAAGCGGTGATGCCCAGCTTGTCTTCAAGCTTTGAAACATGGAACCCGGGCGATTTCGTATCCACGATGAAAGCGCAGATCCCCTTATGTCCCTTGGCACGATCCTGGTTTGCAAACACGATGGCGATGTCTGCCTCGCGACCGTTCGTGATCCAGTTCTTGCTGCCCTTGAGCTTCCAGCCTCCCTCGACCCGGGTCGCCTGAAGCTTGAGTCCGGCGGGATCCGACCCATGGCCGGGCTCCGAAAGAGCAAAGCACCCGAGCTTCTCACCTCGAGCAAGCGGCGTCAGGTACTTCCGCTTCTGGTCATCCGAACCAAACTTTGCCAGCGGAGCGCACACCAGTGAATTGTTCACCGACATGATGACACCCGTAGAAGCACATGCTGCCGAGACCTCTTCCATGGCCATGGCATAGGATACGGTGTCCATGCCGGCACCGCCCCACTCTTCAGGAACCATCATTCCCATCAGGCCCATCTCTCCCAACTGCTTCACGATTGCCGTCGGGAACTCGCCTGTCTCGTCAAAATGCTTCGCCTGCGGAGCAATCTCTCCCTGGGCAAAAGAGCGAATCTGCTCGAGGAGCATCTTCTTGGAGTCATCGACTTCGGGCCAGCCAAACATCGGGGAAACAGACATGGGTGGATCCTTTCTCAAATACCCTGGAACTTGGGTTTTCTCTTCTCGGCGAATGCAGTCAAGCCTTCGAGCTGATCGCTCGAACCAAAGAGGCGACCGAACGCGTGCGACTCAGCATCGACCTTGAAATTCAGGCCCACACTTTCCGAGAATTCGTTCATCAATTGCTTGCTCTTCACCACGGCAGGAAGAGAGTTACGACTTACTTGGACCGCAAGCTCCACGACCTTTGACCGAAATTCCGGAGCGGGAATGACCTGCGATACCAGTCCCATCTGAAGTGCTTCAGGAGCCTTCACTTTTCGTCCGGAGAAGATGAGGTCCTTGGCGCGGGCCACGCCGACGAGCTTCATCAAGCGAAACGTTCCGCCAAAGCCTGGAATCAGGCCCAACCCCACTTCCGGCTGACCAAATACTGCATTATCCGCTGCGATGATGAAATCGCAGGCCATCGCCATTTCACAACCGCCACCCAGTGCGAAACCATTGACAGCGGCAATCGTCGGCTTCGGCATGAGCTCGAGAAGCTTGGCCACCTCATTGCCCAGCTTGGAGAACTCGACCGCTTCGCGATTATCCTTGCCCTGCATTTCAAGAATGTCGGCACCCGCAATGAATGATTTCTCACCCTCGCCGGTCAGCACGATGACACGGACGGAGTTATCGACAGAGGCCTCTTTCAGGACGGCATGAAGCTCCCGCAGGGTCTCGGTATTGAGCGCGTTCAGTGCAGTGGGACGGGTGACCTGAACAATCAGAACCCCCGGATCCTGGCGCGACAAAGCGAGGTTATTGAGCGTCATAGGAGTAGAAACCCTTTCCGGATTTGCGTCCCAACCAGCCAGCCGCCACGTAGTTCTTGAGGAGCGGGCAAGGGCGATACTTCGAATCGCCCAGCCCATCATGAAGAACGTTCATGATTGCCAGGCAAGTATCCAGTCCGATGAAATCAGCCAGGGTGAGAGGACCCATCGGCTGGTTCGTGCCGAGTTTCATGGCAGTGTCGATATCCTCGACCGAAGCGACACCCTCAAAGAGCGCATAAACAGCCTCGTTGATCATCGGCATCAGGATGCGGTTGACTGCAAAGCCCGGGAAGTCTTTGGCCTCGACAAAAGTCTTGCCCATCTTCTCAGCAATCGCTCGGACCTGCTTGAACGTCTCGTCTGACGTCTGAATCCCGCGGATTCCCTCAACGAGCTTCATGACGGGTACCGGGTTCATGAAATGAATCCCGGCTACTTTCTCAGGTCGCTTGGTCTGGGCCGCGATCTTCGTGATACTGATCGAAGAAGTGTTGGTGGCAAGAATCGCATCCGGACGAACGGCAGCGTCGAGCTCTCGGAACAACTTGAACTTCAGCTCGGGGTTTTCAGAGACGGCTTCGACCACGAACACGCAGTCCTTCAGGTCCGAGAGTCCAGCAACGGGAGAGATCGCCGCCAGGGCTGAGTCCTTATCTGCGGGAGCGAGCTTGCCCTTGTCGCTAAGTTTCTGGAGCTGCGAAGCGATCTTATCCTTCCCTTTTTGAGCGTGAGCCAGGCTCTGGTCGGCAAGTAGCACGCTGAATCCGCTCTGGGCCGCGCACTGTGCGATCCCCAGCCCCATCTGTCCGGCACCGAGAACACCGATGTTCATCATGGAAGAGCCTCCTGTTTCAATAAGTTGGTCGGTCTTCGTATAGCTGAAGACCGCTCATTTTCCGATACAGAACTGCGTAAAGATCCGCCCCAGGACATCATCGACGGACGTGGAGCCGATAAAAAAACTCAGCTGGTCGAGGGCCTGTCGAAGGTCGGCGGCAAAAATATCATGGGCCTCGGCGCAAAGAGCACGCCTGAGGTCTGAAACGGCGCGTTCCACGGCATCCACCTGCTCTTGACGCGTGAGAATCGTCTCCGAAGGTTGGCGATCAAGCCACTCCCCTGCCCTCAGAATCATCATATCAGTGAGCTCACCCATGCCTTGATGGCTGGCGGCAGCAATGGGCACGGCGTCGCGAACGCCAGTCATCTCGCGCCAGTCCGCCAATTCCTTCTGACAGGCAGCCACGCCGGGAAGGACGTCGATCTTGTTGAGTACCAGGATCGTACGCTCTTTAGGCCGGCCCAAGGTCCGCCATTCGGACAGCACCTGAGTGGGCTCTGATCCTGCCTCGACTACGAAGAGGATCATGTCCGCTGTTGCGGCGGCTCGACGGGTGAGTTCGATTCCCTGCTTTTCAATGCGTCCTTCGGTCTCTCGAAGACCGGCCGTGTCGTGGACGACGAAAGTCGCTTCTGAATAGCCGGAATTGCCCCTGAGTCGAACCGATTCGCGGATCACGTCTCGAGTGGTTCCCGCCTCCTCGGAAATGATGCTTCGTTCCTGTCCCAGCAGTTCGTTGAAGAGGGTCGATTTGCCGGCATTCGGCAATCCGGCAACGACCAGGGAAATACCCTCTTGAATACGACGGCCGCGCTCGATGCTGGTGGCAATCGATGAAAGCTTGTCGACCATCGGACTCACTCGCTGTTTCAACCGATCCAAGCCCAATTCATCGAGGTCCTGATCCGAAAAGTCGATGCCCGCCTCCGCGAGCACGAGCGTCGCACGGAGTGCCTCAGCCAACTCAAAAAAGACTTTGGACTGGGCGCCGGAAAGCCGCTCCAGTGCGAGGCTGTGAGCAGAACCATTGGTCGCTGAGACTAGATCGTGAATCGCCTGGGCCTGATCGATTGTCAGCTTGCCATTCCTGACCGCTCGAAAGCTAAACTCCCCGGGAAGTGCCTGACGCACGCCCAGGCGCAGGATTTCTCGCAAGACCGCACCTGTGATGTAACTTCCACCATGAAGGAAAAGCTCCGCCACGTCCTCGCCGGTGAAGCTATGCGGCCGATTGAATATCGCAACCATCGCATCATCGAGGACGGCGCCCGAGGCACCGCGCAGAGCCACTCGCTCCATCCTTCGAGCAGTCAGGCTCACCTCCTCCGAGACGAGTGCAGCGACCACACGAAGGGTCTCTGGTCCGCTCAGGCGGAGAACCGAAATCGCACCGCCCGCACCCGAAATCCGCGAGACGATGGTGTCCTCCGACAAGTAGCCTGAAGAATCAGCCGGCCTTTGCTGCATGCGTCGGATGAATTCCCAGTTTCTTGTTCAGGATGAGCTGCTGGACGATGCTGACGACCGCATTTGTCAGCATGTAGATCGTCAAACCCGCAGGCAATCCGAGCATGAACACGCCAAAGATCACCGGCATCCACTGAATCATCTTCTGTTGAGCAGGATCAGTGGCAGTGGTCGGCGTCAATTTCTGCTGCAGGTACATCACGGCAGTGAGGATCACCGGAGTCACATACCAGGGGTCATGCTTCGACAGGTCCTGGATCCAGAGCGCAAACGGCGTGCGATAAAGCTCAAAGGAGCTGTAGAGTACGCGATAGAGCGCGAAAAAGACCGGCATCTGGATCAGCATTGGAAGACAGCCGGCTACAGGATTATAGCCCTGGGTTCGCATGAGCTGCAGCATCTCGCGATTCAGGGCTTCCTTATCGTCCTTGTATCGATCACGGAGTTTCTGAAGCTGCGGCTGGATCGCCGCCATCTTTTTCATGCTCTTCATGCTTTTGTAGGTGAGCGGATAGAGCAGGATTTTGAGCACGACAGTAAGGACGATGATTGCGACGCCGTAGTTTCCGAGGAAGGAAAACAGCCACTTCATGAAGTGGAGGATTCCGTAGGCAAGCGGAGTGAGCCACCCAAAGTCCACCGCATGATCCAGGCTGGGATGCACGGTCTTGAGCGTATCAACACTCTTCGGTCCGAAATAGACTCGGACTGGAATCACCACCGTGTTGGCCGCAACAGGATACACCAGCGAAATACGGTTCTGATCCCCTGCAAGAGGCTGGAGAAGACCCCGGGCACCACCTCCCCGATCCACCACGCTCAAGATGAAATAACGATCTTCAACTCCGATCCATTCAACAGGAAGGAGGATATCCGTGAGCTCTACTGGCTCGGACGCCGTCACCGACTGATGCTGTTTTCCCGCAAAGTAAACCAGCTTGTGATCCTGCTTCTCGCCGGTTGAGGTCGTCTTGGAGACCAGCGAGACGAACGCAAAGCTAGGCTTCGACTTTTTGAATTCGGCCGTGAAAGTGACATCTGCAAACCCCTCTTTCGGAGAGAGGCGGATGTCGCGGGCCAGCTTCAACGAGTCGGATTCCGTAGACCACTGATATTCCGTTTCGGAACGCCTGATGGTCGTCCCGACCAGGGAGGAGAGTTGGCTGTAGTCCGCAGAATCCACTGCAAGATCCAGCTGAGGAATCGCGCCCACAAGCGCAGACATGTCGACGGCCAGATTCTTCTGGGCGGCCGCGTCCTGCGGCTGATAGCTCCACTTTTCGAAAACCTTCGAGCCATTCCCGATCAGGAGTTCGCCTTGACGAAGGCCTGCAACGATGGCGGGAGCTGGTTCGGACTGCGCCACTGGAGCGGGAGCCTTGGGCGAACTCACTTGGGCTGGGCTCGAAGAGCTCAAAGCAGGTGCGGCGTTCTGGGTCGACACAGCGGGAGTCTGGGGCTGCTGGTACTTTTCGAGGATGAACTTCTGCCATCCCAGAAGAATC
>JBIIXZ010000164.1:0-6137 GCA_044347055.1 Bdellovibrionia bacterium
AGCTTCTCGCTGGGCGGTTGTGGAAGTTTTCGAGAGGGCGCGTTCAAGCAGGACCTCCAGCGACTGACGTACTGGTACCTCGAGCATGGGTACGTGAAGTTTCGGTACGACACGCCGATCATCACCGTCAGCGATGACAAAAAATGGGTCTTCATCTCGATCTACGTGGATGAAGGCGAGCAGTACCAGATGGGTACTCAGGATTTTTCCGGTGACCTTCTTTTTTCTAAGGAGGAGCTTCATCAGGAGATTTCGCTTCTGGCCGGCGAGACCTTCAGCATCTCGAAGAGAAACCAGGATATCCAGCGCCTGACCGAGAAGTACCAGGATCTCGGTTATGCGTTCACCAACGTCGTCCCGCGGATGGCGATCCAGGATGATACGCGCACGGTGGATATTGATTACTCGTTCGAAAAGGGCGAGCTGGTCTATTTCGGAAAGATTACCGTCGTGGGCAACTCGAAGACCCATGACAAGGTGATTCGACGCGAGCTTCGGATCCAGGAAGGGGAGCTGTATTCCGGCTCACGGCTCCGCGTGTCGCGCGAGCTGGTCGAGCGACTGGGCTTCTTCGCTCCGGGAGAAGTGCTGTTCAACACGAGTAGTCCGCCCGATAATCCAAACGTCCTGGACCTCGAGATTCAGGTCAAGGAGCGCTCGACCGGCACGATCACTCTGGGTGCCGGATACGGAACCGTCCAAAGATTCTTTTTTACCACCCAGGTGTCTGAGATCAACGTGGCGGGGAAGGGGCAGGCGCTGAGCCTTTCAGCCAATTACTCTGCCGACCGAATCACTCGAAGCGTCAATCTCGGTTTTACCGACCCTTATGCGTTCGATACTCGCTGGAGCGCGGGTTTCGACATTTTTGCGATCAATTTTCCGATTCCCAACCGCTATCTGACCCGCAAGCTGGGGTTTGACATTCGCGTCGGACATCCGATCGGCGACTACTCGAACCTGTTCGTGACGTACAAGAACGAAGGCCTGCGGATTACCCAGGTTCGCGACGCCAGTACCGATACCTCGCTGGACACGGGCATCCTTTCGAGCGTGGTTTTCTCGATCATTCGCGATCGACGCAACAATCGATTTGAAACGACGGCCGGTAATTTTCAAAGCGCTTCGATCGAAACTGCGGGTGTTCTGGGCCTTGCAGGCGACAAAACCTTCATCAAGGTCGGGCTGAATAATCGGTATTACAAGCGGCTGGTCGGCGACCTTGTATTCCGCAACAACCTTGAATACGGCCAGCTTTCTCCAGCGGGTGGACGAGGCGTGCCTCCTGCCGAGCGCTACTTCCTGGGGGGCCCCAACAATCTCAAGGGTTATGAGTTCTTCTCGGTCGGTCCGACGCGGCGAACCGCTTCGGGCGCGCTCGAGCCTCAGGGCGGCCTCGTGCAAATGCTGGCGCTTTTCGAGCTGGAATACCCGATCATCCGCGAAGCGGGACTCAAGACGGTCTTGTTCTACGATGCGGGTAATGCCTTTAATGAGTTTCCGGGAACGGGGTCGACTCCGTTCACTATCCGGACGGATGCCGGCTTCGGTATTCGTTGGTTTTCGCCCATCGGGCCGCTCCGCTTTGAGTGGGGCTTTCCGATCAATCGGCGCCCAGGAGAAAGTTCAACGGTGTTCCAGTTTTTCATTGGACCGCCATTCTAAACAAGGAGCATTCGATGCAGATCATTTCTATGAAGAAGGTAGTGGCGTTCGTTTCCTGCACCTTGGCCTTGGCGGTGGCGTCCGCTCATGCCTCGACCGAAACCGTCAAGCTGGGCATCGTGGATATGCAGAAGGCCATCCAGAGCGTGGAGTCAGGCAAGAAGGCCAAGACACAGCTGGAAAAGGACTTCAATACCCGCAAAGCCGAGCTCCAAAAGGAAGAGTCCCAGATCAAGAAGATGGGCGAGGAGTTTCGCAAGCAGTCGCTCGTGTTGAACGATGAAGCCCGCGCCAAGAAGCAGCAGGAGCTTCAGGAGCGAGTGATGAAGTTCCAGGAGCTGACAGCTCGCTCGCAGCAGGAGATTGCTCAGAAGGAGCAGGAGCTCACGATGCCGATCATCCAGAAGCTTCGCGGAATCATCAGCGAGGTTGCCAAGACCAAGGGGTACTCGGTGGTCCTCGAGAAGAATGACAACACCGTCCTGTTCAGCCTCGACAAGGATGACCTGACCGACGAAGTCATCAAGCTGTTCAATTCCTCGAAGAGCTGATTTCCCCATGTTTTCGCTGGACCAGATCCTCCAGTGGACCGGGGGGCGAATTGCCAACGCGGAGAGCCTGGGCTCGGAACCGCTCAGCGTAGCCAGGATGGCTCCGCTCCGCGGTTCCGGATCAAGGGACCTGTGCTTCTTTTTTTCCAAGGAGTATCAGCACGAACTTCCAGATGCGAGGCCGGCGGTACTGGTGACCGGAGAGGTTTTCGTGGAGCCCTTGCGGAGTTCGGGGCTTCCTCTCTGGAGAACCTCTGCGATCGTCTCCTGCAAGGATCCCTATCTGGCAATGGCGAAGCTCTCCGCGCGATTTTCCAGCCAGTCTGAAGGGCGGGAGTTTGGGGATTTCGCATCCGAACGGATTCATCCCACGGCAGTCGTTCATCCAACAGCTCGAGTGGCGGTGACGGCAGTCATCGGACCCCACTGCGTGATCGAACGCGATTCGCGGATTGGAGAAAATACCCGGATCATGGCGGGGGGATTTGTCGGGGTAGGGTCGCAGATTGGGGCTGACTCGCTCTTGTTTCCGCGGGTCACGATTTATCATGGATGCAGTGTGGGAGATCGTGTTCGCCTGCACTCGGGAGTAGTGATCGGGTCGGATGGCTTCGGGTATGCACCGGATAAGTCGACCGGACAAATCACCCACCATGAAAAGATCCATCACCTCGGTGGCGTGGTGATCGGCGATGACGTCGAGATCGGGGCCTGCACGGCCGTGGATCGCGGAACGATCGGCGATACGGTGATCGAAGATCTCGTGAAGATCGACAACCTGGTCCAAGTCGGCCACAATAGCACGATTCGCCGAGGAGCGATCCTTTGCGGGATGTCTGGAACCGCCGGAGGCTCGGTGGTCGGCCGTTTTGCATACCTGGGCGGACGCGCGATCGTCATCAACAAGGCGGAAGTTGGAGACGGTGCCATGGTGGCTGCAGACTGCGTCGTCACCAAGGATGTGGGTGCAGGCGAGCAGGTGGCCGGATCTCCGCACCGACCCGTGCGAGAGCATTTGAAAATCCAGGCTCGGCTCAGTCGCCTGATTGATACGTCGAGAGAAAGCACGCGAGAAATCAAAGGAGACAAGGCATGACCGCTGATCAGGGTCGTTATTATCTGGATATCGAGAAGGTTCGAGCGTTTCTTCCGCATCGTGCCCCGTTCCTGCTCGTGGACAGGATCCTGGAGATTCATCCCCAGGGAGATCTTTCCAAGTTTGATCTCTCGAACGGCTCGTCAATGGTCGGCACGAAAGTCGTCGGCATCAAGAACTTCACCTACAATGAGCCCTTTATACCCGGGCATTTTCCGAATTATTCCATCGTTCCAGGAGTGATCCAGATCGAGACGATGGCGCAGGTGGCGAGCTTCGCACTGTACCCGCATTTCGAGGGGCGGCCCGAGCTGTCACGCGGATTCCAGTGCATCCTCGTCGGCGTCGATGGCGTGCGTTTTCGAAAGCCCGTCATTCCGGGAGACACGCTTCGTGTCCAGGCGGAACTGACCAAGGCGCGAGGCAAGATCTGGGGATTCCATGTGGAAGGATTCGTGGATGGCCAGCGCGTGGTTGAAGCGGACGTCCTGGCCAACCTGACCATGAACGGAGAGTGACCATGACTCGTATTCATCCCACTGCAATCGTTCATCCTGAAGCCCAGCTGGACCCTTCCGTCGAGATCGGACCCTGGTGCACGATCGGTCCGAAGGTGAAAATGGGAAAAGGCAACCGCCTGGTCAGCCATGTCGTGGTCGACGGACGCACGACGATCGGCGAAGAAAACGTATTCTACCCGTTTTCCGCAATCGGCATGATTCCTCAGGACTTGAAATACAAGGGCGAGGATACCGAGCTGATCATCGGGAGCCACAACACGATTCGCGAGTCGGTCACTCTCAACCTCGGTACCGTGGGTGGCGGTGGCAAGACCGCTATTGGCGACCACAATCTCCTCATGGCCTACACGCACCTGGGCCATGACTGTATCATCGGCAGCCATTGCATCATCGCCAATTCGGGGGGCCTCGCGGGGCATTGCATTCTCGAGGATTATGTCACCATGGGCGGCATGTGCGGAGTTGCGCCATTCGTCCGGATCGGCGCACACGCCTACATTGCGGGCTTCTCGGGAGTGGAGAAGGACATACCTCCGTTCGCGATTGCGATCGGCCAGCGTCCCTGCGCGATCAAGGGTACCAATATCGTGGGCCTCCGGCGCCGTGGCGTCCCGGCAGACACGATCTCCAAGCTCAATGAGTCCATGAAGCTGTGGATGCGAGGCGACGTGGAAAAGGAGCGCTGTCTCCTGGAGATGGAGTCGCAGTACGGAGATGTGCCCGAGGTCCAGAGGCTCGTCTCGTTCATTCGGGCGAGCCAGTACGGCACTGCGAGATAAGGCGCACCGTGAGGGTTCTGGTATCCGCCGCCGAAGCATCTGCAGACCTGCATGCAGCACAGCTGGTCGCGGCCATTCGCCGGCGCATTCCGACACTCGAGCTGATGGGCATCGGCGGCAAGCACCTCGAGGGTGAAGGCCTTCGGCCCGTGGCTCGTGCCGCTGACCTTGCTGTCATGGGCTCCATCGATGTGTTGTCGCGCCTTCCTTCCATCCGCCGCGCAGGCCGAGATCTCCTGGATGCGGCTGCCTCGGGGCGCCCGGATGTCGCCGTTCTCGTCGATTATCCCGGGTTTCACTTTCGGATCGGCCCTCGGCTCCATGCCATGGGAATTCCGGTGATCTACTTTATCCCGCCCAAAGTCTGGGTCTGGCGGAAGTCGCGTCTCCAGGCGATGAAGGCTTGGGTCTCGCGGGTGCTCTGCATTCTGCCCTTCGAACCCAGGATCTACGAAGAGGCCGGAATACCGGCCGAGTTCATCGGATCGCCACTTATAGAAGAGCTGCCCGTGCGAACGCCGCACGAAGAGGCGCGGGCGCATTTTCGCCTCGCTCCGGATGTTCGCGCGCTGGCTGTGCTTCCTGGAAGTCGTCGATCGGAAATGAAACGGCACTGGGATCCGTTCCTGGATGCAGCTGAAAGGTTTTGCCAGCGTGCAGGTGGAAAATGGGTGGTGCTGGTTCCGATCGCGCCCACGCTGGACGAGGATCAATGGAGCGCCAAGGCCGAGTCCCGGAGACATCGATTGCCCTCGACCGTGGAAATTCGATTGATCACCGAGGGTTCGGGGATGGCGCTGCGTGGAGCCGATCTTGCGCTCGTGAAGTCGGGAACGGCCACGCTGGAGGCGGGTGTCCTGGAGTGCCCGATGGTCGTGGCGTATCGTCCCGGCAAGGTTACCAGCCTTGCCGTCAAGCATCTGCTCCGCTACCGCGGTCCTGTCGGACTGGTGAACCTGTTTCGAGGGTGGAAGCCAGGAGAGGAGTACCTTGCTCCGGAAGTGCTCCATGAGGAGATGACCGCAGAACGCCTGTCGGATGAGCTTCATGCGCTCTTTTCGGATCGCGCTCGTCTCGACCGGATGAAGCGTGGTCTTCGAGAGCTTCGTGACGAGATGATGGCGGGAGCCAATGGACACGGCGGGCCCAGTGATCGAGCAGCGGAATCCGTGATCGAAGTGGCGAGATCTTCGTCCGCAGTGCGGAGTTCTGCGGAATGAGGGCCTTCTGGATCGCGCCGGCATCCCTGGCCTGGTGCGTGTTGACCGCCTTGTCACGACTGCTCCATCGGTATGGAGTCAGGAAGTCTCTGCGACTGCCGGTCCGAGTGATCGCCGTGGGAAACTTCGAAGTCGGTGGCACCGGAAAGACTCCCGTCGTGGCGCAGCTTGCGCGTGAAGCCATCTCTCACGGCCGTGCACCGCTGATCCTGACACGCGGATACGGGGGGCGTTGGGAGAAAACGGGCGGAGTGATCGAGCCCCGGAAAACAGCAGCGGTCGTGCCGACTGATCCGCTGGACTGT
>JBIIXZ010000084.1:0-11003 GCA_044347055.1 Bdellovibrionia bacterium
GCCAGCTTCAAACGCGAGGTCGCGACCAGTCGTTCGAAGCTGGCGGTCGATGTAATCATTGTTGATGCGATCGACGCGCGTGACCGTGGCGCCCTGTCCAAAAGTCACTCGTCCGGCCTCGCGCGCAGATGGCGATTCCGCGGCGGTTTGGACGCGCTGTCGGCTATATCCTTCGGTGTTGGCATTGGCGATGTTGTGGCCGGCCGTGGAGACGCCGGCCCTTGCTGCCTGCATCCCGGACTTGCCAACCTGGAGGACGCCACCCATTCCCATGCCGTTCTCCTAGATCTCCGTGGAGATCAGGCGCGATTGCGCCGGTGCATTCTGCCGATGTCCGGTCGGAGAATACGTCTCCGACTTCGGCATCGACTCCCCAATGACGTTCTTCTTCATCTGGTTGACGTGCTCGAGCGACGACTCGACGAGCTGCCGGTTGGACCCATTCTGCTCCTGAATGCGGCCAATCAGGTGGACCAGTGCGTGCTGTACGCTGCGCAGCTGTTCGGAGAGCTTGAGGCTGACGGATTGCGACTGCAGGACGAGCTGTCCGAGCGACGCTTCCGCCGGCGATCTCAATTGGACGGCAACATCACGGGAGGCGGCCACGCGCGCCTGCTCTGCTACCACGATCTGCTGGAGGACAGCCTGCTTTTCCAGGGTGACCTCGTGAATTTTGCGAACGTCGACTGCCAGCAGGGCTTCGCGCTCTGCCCGCAAGGACTCGAGGAGCTGGCGATGCAACGACAAAAGCTTCTGCAGCTTTGTCACGAGGTCATTGAGGCTTTCGATCGTCTTCTCCATCGTGCAATCCTCCTGATTGCCCTCGACACGGCCAGGGCCCTGTCGTGGAGTTCCGCTTCCCCGCGTCCTGCGGAGAAATCAAATCACTTCAACCGATGCCTGAAGTGAGATGCTCGTCGACCATGCGATCTGCGATGGCCTGTGCGTTCACTTCGTACTTTCCAGCTGCAATTCGTGCCTTGATGTCCGCGATTTTCTGCTCACGGACATCCGGTGCTTCGCCTGCAACGGCCTTGGCCTTGGCAAAGTCACGCGCCTTGGTGGAAATTTCAGCTTTGGTTGCGCCTGGGTCCACCTGTCGCGTAGCCGCGGCCTTGCTGGCCTCCGCCGACTTTTCCGTTCGCTTGGTCGCAGCTGCTGCTGCGGTTTCGGCAGAAGTCGTTGGCTTGTTCTGGATCGAAGGACTGCTATTTGGACTGATCTTCATGGGAGGTACCTCCTGTACCGCGGGCAACTTCACCTTGATTGTATCGAGCGCTTTGCAGATAGGCAACGATCTGCTCCGCGAGGCCGACGCCTCCGGCGCGGGCCGCACGCTGGGAGTATTCGGAATCCAGCATGCCCTGATAGATTTCTGACGCTCCGTTACTGAGACTCATCTCGCTCTTGCCGACCGACTTGCGCATGGTCTGCATCATGTAATCGAGGAACATGGCCTCCATTCCCTGTGCGGCCTCGCGAGTGGCGGAGTCGACAGTTTTCCAGTCCACCGCGACATCGCGCCGAGTCGGCGTAGGCGCCGAATCCAGGCCCCGTGTCAGGGTTGGAGCACCGGCAATCTTCAACTCACGCCCCCCTTGGACAAGGACTGGGGCGCGGATGCGATTCCCGCGTCCATGCGGGAAGCAGCATTGAATGCAGAACTGGACTTACCCGCCATCCTAGCAGGCCGTCTTTCCTGTCCTGTTTCCTGGATATGGTTGCTCCTTCCGTCTTCCATGACAGAGACCACATCCGCGCCGTCCTTGGTTCCGGCTCCACTCGAATCCAACGAGAGGAGCGGGCCAAACTTGTCATCCAAAATGAAATCCATCCAAAGAATCACAGAATCTCCAAATCCGCCTGCAAGGCGCCGGTTTCACGAAGCGTTTGAAATATTGCAGTGAGGTCCTTCGGCTGAACGCCAAGAGCATTGAGGCTCTTCACGAGATCCGAGACGCTGGTTGCAGCCTTGATCTCGGCGATGGACTGTCCTTTTGCGCCCGCCGGAGCGCCCTGGACCTGGATCGTGAGATCGCCATGCGAGATGGCCACCGCGCTGAGCGTCACACGATCCCCCATCACCACCGTGCCCGTTCGCTCGTTGAGAACCACCTTGGCGCGTGAGTCGACGTTGACGTTCATGTTTTCCAGCACGGAAAGCAGCTCAACGGTGTTGCCCTCATAGTTGAAGGGCACCACCACATCGATCGTTCCACTGTCCCTCGCCGAGGCAAATTTTCCGCCGAGCTCGCCATTGATCGTTACCGCAACGCGTGCCGAGGTCGTGAAATCCGGATTATGCAGGGAGAGACGGAAGCTCTTCTTGCCTGAAAAGTTGGTTTCGACGTCCTTTTCAATCGTTGCTCCCGAGACCACGCGCCCAACTGTCGGAAAGTTCTTCGTGGTCCCATCAGCCACCGAGCCGAGGCTTACCGGTCCCTGGGCAACGGCGTAGACATTCTGGTCTCCTGCCCGAAGCGGGGTCACCAAAAGCACGCCGCCCTCGAGGCTCGATGCGTCCCCGATGGACGAGACGCTGACATCGATCTTATTCCCCGTCCTGGCGAACGGCGGAAGCTTCGCCGTGACGATGACGGCGGCTGCATTTTTCGATTTTATCGCTGCATTTTGCTGAACATCTAAGCCCAGCTTGCCGAATAGCCGATTGAGAGACTGGCCTGTCACGTCAGCACCGGAATCGCCGGAGCCCTTCAGCCCAACCACGACGCCATATCCGATCAGGATGTTCTCTCGAACTCCCTTTACCGATGCGATGTCCTTGAGCCTGGCCGCGATGGCGGACTCGGCCAGCAGGAGCGGCAGGAGGCAGAGTACTGCGGCTTTAGCGAACGGTTTGCAGTCGATATTCATAAATTTTTCCTGAAGGAACCTTTTCATCCCCGAGATCGTTTCCACGAACAATTCCAACGAGGCTCATGAGCTTGGTCGTGTTGCGATATGGCACTCGCTTGCTGCCGCGAATCTTGTAATTTCCATTCGGATACCGCTCGATGATTTCCGCAAGAAAGCTGTCTCCAGCCTTGACCCCGACCACTGAGCTCACATCCACCGCTCCGAAACTCAGGTCAGGCGACACGGGTGCCGCCGCACTGGTCTTGATCTGGTCCTGGTTGCCACCGGCAGCGCCCGCTCCAGAGCCCTGCGCGTATTTGGATTCGAGAAGATCCAGCTCGCGACGGCGCTCCGCGCCATTCAGCGTGCGCTTTACCTCTGCCTGGATGTCTCGAAGCATTTCCTCTTCGATCGTGATCGTCACAATGTCACCCGGGCTGCGCGCACGGTTCTTCGAAAAGAAAAAATTGGATTCGCCGTTCGATGCCCAGAGCGAGCCCGAGTCCTGAGCCTGGTCGATAAAATCGTTTCGGGTCGCCCGTCGTGCCGCTCGAGGGCGGAGGCGCTCCTCTTCCTCGGGTGAATTCGGCTCCGCCTCGGCGCCGTGAGATCCATCGCCGTCGTCACGCTCGTCGGACCATGCGTCCTCATTTCTTGCGGAACGCATGGCTGCGGGGGAACGATCATAATGGCCCGGCGCCGCGGCGTATCGATCGTCGTCGAGATACCCGCCTTCCGGATAAGCGCCGCCGACAGTGGGGCGATAAGACCCCTGGTCATCATTCAAATCGGCGCGGAGCTGCCCGAGCATTTGGGCGCACCCCGAAAGCATGAGGACAGCAGCAGCAAAAGCAAGAGGCTTCAATCGCGTTTTCACAGCGTCACCTCCACTCGCGAGCCTTCGCGGAGAGTTCCCACGAACTCCCGCTTGCTCTTCTGGACCTGGACTCGAACTCTCTGCTGAAGACTCGTCGGCTCCAGTGCAATGGCCGAAGTCGTCAGGCGGACTCCACCCGAGAGAACCTCCAAGGTCACCGCATCACCACGCCGCAGGTCCGGAATCCTGCGAACTCCTGAAGAAGGAATGAAGGCCCCTGGAAGCAGCGTTTGTGCCGCCTCGAGGCGCGCAACATCCTCCCCCATGGCGAGGATTGCGCCACGGTACTCACGAGCAAGGCCCTCGGCGATATTGAACTCGCGCGCTTCGAGTGCGTCCATCGAGAGCGGCTCGCCAGGCGAGAGACGGCGGGTGGTGCTCCATCCCTTGACCCAGGCCGAGTATTTGACTCGATACTCCACGCGCTCCTCGCCTCCAGCCTCAGGGGACTTTCCACGCCTGTAGCCTGAAACCAGCACTCGAGCCTCACCGCCTGCACTTTCGGAAAGCACGGCTGCGCTCGTTGCGCGGTCGAGGGGCTGGCCGGGCATCGTGGACAGAACGGCAATCACCTCGGCGCGCTGTGCGCCCGAATATGCCCGAAGGGCATCCGAAATGACTTCGTTCACTCCGGCAGATGCCGCGCCGATGGTGGTGATCACCCCCACCATTGCCGCGACCAGGATTTTCACTGTTCTCAAGAACTCAGTTTTCATGCTGCTCACTTGATGTTGGACGTTGCGCTCATCATCTGGTCCGCAACGCTCATGACCTTGGTGTTCATTTCATAGGCGCGCTGGGTCTGGATCAGCTCGACCATGCTGTTGGCAACGTTCACATTGGATCCCTCGAGGGCACCCTGCAGGACCGTTCCCATGCCATTCTCGCCCGGCACGCCCTGCAGGGGCGCTCCGCTCGCGGCGGTCGCAGTAAGAATTCCTTCGCCAGCTGCGGAGAGGCCTTCCTCGTTCAGGAAAGTAACGAGCTGGATTTGTCCAATCACCGCTTCCTGGCCACCCGGCAATGCCGCCTTCACCTCGCCATTGCCGCCAACGCTAATGCCCGCTGCATTCGCCGGAACCGTGATTTCCGGAATCAGCTTGGCTCCGTTTCCGAGGACGATGCGCCCGGAAGGATCCCGATGGAAGGATCCCGTCCGGGTGTATGCGATCTCGCCGCTTGGCATCTGGATTGGAAAAAATCCTGAGCCTTCGATCATCATGTCCATCTGGTGATAGGTCATCCGAGCCGGGCCCTGTTCGAAGACCTTATGGTTGGCGCCCACTCGAACGCCCATTCCCTGTTGGATTCCAACCGGAGTCGACGATCCGGCTCCGAGCTGCGCGCCGGGTGCCTTGATGGTTTCGTACATCAGGTCCTTGAACTCGATTCGGCCGCGCTTGTAGCCGTCGGTATTGACGTTCGCGAGGTCGTTCGAGATGCGCTCGATATTCGCCTGCTGCGCCTCAAGGCCCGTCGATGCTGATGAGAGTGCACGAATCATCTTAGAGCTTTCCTATGTCGTTGGCTTCACGCTGCATGAGTTCGCCGTAGGTCTTCAGGGCCTTCATGTCGTGTTCGAATAGTCGATTGGCGCGAATCAGGGCCGACATCTCTTCGACCGGATTCACGTTCGAAGTTTCGAGCAGCCCCTGACGGACCTGAGAGCGCTCTGCCATGCGGAGATTCGTCGGGTCCGGATTGTCGAACATCAGCGCTGCATCCTTGCGAAGCCTCCGCGCATCGTTGAACTCGACTACCGAGAGCTTTCCGACGAGGTCCTGGCCGGAATAGATCTCGCCCTGGGGGTTGATGCTGACGCGTCCCTTGGCATCGCGCAGGTTGATGAACCGTCCAGCCACGCCCTGCCCAGCCGCGACTCCTCCTTGAGTCTCGAGCCCTCCTTGGCCCGGCTGAGCGTTGGCGAGTGGCTGCGCGGTGTTCGGGATTTGAGCGGCCATCCCCCCGGGTTGAGATGACAGCACGGGGAATCCCTCAGAAGTCACTAACCGTCCATCCATGGACAGCTTGAAGCTTCCGTGCCTCGTGTAGCGAATTCCCGAGGGCGTGCTGACCTCAAAAAAACCCGGGCCATCGACAGCCATGTCCAGCTGCTGATTGGTCACCTTCAGGTGGCCCGGGCGAAAGTTGGTGGAGGTGCCGTCGACAACCACGAAGGACTGATCGCGGCCATCGAGTGGCACGAGATCCTTGTCCGTGATCGGGCCACGAGGAATGTCGACAGCAAGGTGCTCGCGCTCGTTTGCCACGAGGTATTCCTTGAAGGTCAGCTCGTCCTTCTTGAAACCCATCGTGTCTGCGTTCGCCAAATTATTGGCGACCACGTCCACGGCCTGGGCCCGGGCGGCTGCTCCTGCTGTTGCTGTCCAAATGCCACTGGCCACGAAAGCACCCCTTCTCGGGGGTGAATAAAGGCAATCGGCATGCCGCAAAAAAACTGAAGGATTTTCAGGAAAAATCTTTCCGACCGGCGGAATTTTCTGCCGGGGTGGGAAAAATGCGACCAGTAACGCGGCAGGTTTTGCCTCAGGCGCCGATCGATCCTTGAGGCCGCACACCATCTATGTCAAAGATGGGCCATGCTGATCCTCGCCGGAAAACCCGTCGTCGACTCGCTGACCCCGGCCCTGGAGCAGCAAATCTCCACATTTCAGAAATCCGCAGGCCGAGCCCCCCGTCTCGACGTGGTGCTCGTGGGAAATGACCCCGCCAGCCAGATCTACGTCCGCAACAAGCATCGCGAGGCAACGAGGCTCGGTATCCATTCGCAGGTGCATTCCTTTCCCGAATCAGCCGATCCTCGAGCGGTCCGGGCGCTTGTGGGCAGCCTGAATCGGGACGAGTCCGTGGATGGAATTCTCATCCAGCGGCCCCTGCCGAGCTCTTTTCCGCTCTCGGAAGTTTCACAGTGGATTCTTCCGGCCAAGGATGTCGACGCCTTCCATCCGGAGCTTCTCGGCAGGCTTGCCCTCGGGTTTCCAAGTCTGGTCCCCTGCACTCCTCAGGGGATCCTCGCGCTGCTCGCTCACTACAGGATTGAGGTCGCAGGCAGAGTGGCCTGTGTCGTTGGACGAAGCCCGATCGTCGGAAAACCCCTGTCTTACATGCTCCTGAACGCCAATGCTTCCGTCATCCAATGTCATAGCAGGACCGTAAATCTCGAATCGCTGACGTCACAGGCAGACCTCCTCTTCGTGGCCGCGGGAGTGCCTCGGCTGATTGGAAGCAGGCACGTCAAGCCGGGCGCAACCGTCATCGACGTGGGAATTCATCGCATGCCTGATGGCAGCCTCGGCGGCGATGTTCGGATGGATGAACTCTCGGGCCTGGTTTCTGCGGCCACTCCGGTTCCCGGTGGCGTGGGACCACTGACGATCTTCATGCTGATGCAAAACGTCGTTGCGGCCGCGCAGGCGAGGCTGGACACCGCCAAGCCGACAAGTGTACGACCGTCCTGAATTATGGCAAAACGCACCTCGCTTTTCGAAGAGCATGTCCGCCTTGGCGGACGGATGATCGATTTCGGCGGATGGGATCTTCCTGTCCAGTACTCCGGCCTGATGGAGGAGCATCTGGCTTGCCGCACTGCTGCTGGATTGTTCGATGTCAGCCACATGGGCGAGGTTCATGTCGAAGGCCCGGACGCAGAGGCGTTCCTGAATGACCTCCTGACCAATAACGTGTCGAAGGTTGCCATCGGGCAGGCGCAGTACTCGGTGATGTGCCAGGATGATGGTGGCTGCGTGGATGATCTGATCATCTACCGTCGCGCGCAGGACAAGTTTCTCGTCGTCGTCAATGCCAGCAACGACGACAAGGATTTTGGATGGATGCGAGAAGTACTTTCGCGCAAGGGCTACCGCTGCAAGATCACGCACGAGAGCGCCAACTACTCCCAGATTGCGATTCAAGGCCCACGCGCCGCGGAAATTCTCCAGAAGCTGACGAAGACCGATCTTTCCTCGATCAAGACCTACTGGTTCGCCGAAGGCGTGGTCTGCGGAGGAACACCTGCCATTTTGGCGCGCACCGGCTACACCGGCGAGGATGGATTCGAGGTTTACGTCTCCTGGGACCAGGCTCCCGGAATCTGGCGTGCACTTCTCGAAGCCGGCCAGCCCCTGGGACTTCTACCCTGCGGTCTCGGCGCGCGCGATACGCTTCGCCTGGAAATGAAGTACCCGCTCTACGGGCACGAGATCACGGACAAGATCCATCCTCTCGATGCCGGCCTCGGCTGGGTCGTGAAGCTCGACAAGCAGAACGAGTTCATCGGCAAATCCGCGTTGATTTCAGCCAAGGAAAAGGGAATTTCCCGCACTCTCGTTGGAATTCGCATGCTCGAACGCGGAATTCCGCGCCAGGGTTATGCGATCCATGACGCCCATGGCGCCGAGCGTGTTGGCGAAGTCACGAGCGGAACCCAGTCGCCCTCGCTCAAGCAGGCGATCGCCGTGGCATTCGTCCCGAAGACTCTTTCCACCATCGGAACCCGACTCACCGTCGACATTCGCGGCACGAAGGTGCCCGCTGAGGTCGTCGCCACCCCATTCTACAAAAGGAGCTGAACATGCGCTTTCCCTCTGGACTCAAGTACACCAAGGATCATGAGTGGCTGAAGGTCGACGGCAACGTCGCCACCATTGGCATTACCGACCACGCCCAGGCCGCTCTGGGAGATATCGTTTACGTGGATCTTCCGAAGGTCGGCCGCGAGCTCAAGCCACATGATACCTTTGGGGTCGTCGAGAGCATCAAGGCCGTCTCGGACCTCTACTCTCCAGCCGCCGGCAAGGTGGTCGAAATCAACAGCGGCCTGGTCCATGATCCGGCCCAGATCAACCGCGACCCGCATGCTGGCGCATGGATGATCAAGATGGAGCTCTCCGCCGAGGCCACCGGCCTGATGGATGCCGCGGCATATGAGGCGTACGTTTCGACGCTGAAGTAAGTGCGGAAAGCCTGGATAAACGAAAGGCGGGAACCGAAAGTTTCCCGCCTTTTTATTTTTGCGCCGATTAGGACTGATAGCTCTCGATCGGTGGGCAGGCGCAGACCAGGTTGCGATCACCCTGGACGGCGTTGATTCGGCTTACCGAAGGCCAGAACTTCCAGTCCCTGGTCCAGGCTGCCGGAAACGCCGCGCGCTCGCGCGTATACGGGCGATCCCAGTTCGTCGAAGCCACCACGCGTGAAGTGTGAGGCGCGTGCTTCAGCACGTTATTCGCCCGATCGGCCTTCCCGCTGGCGATTTCCTCGATCTCAGCGTGGATCGAAATCATGGCATCACAGAACCGATCAATCTCCGCCAGAGACTCGCTCTCGGTGGGCTCGATCATGATCGTGCCGGCAACCGGAAACGAGACCGTCGGCGCGTGGAAGCCATAATCCATCAGCCGCTTGGCGACGTCCTCAACCTCGATCCCGGCCGAATTCTTCACGGGCCGGAAATCGAGAATGCACTCGTGTGCCACGCGGCCGCTCGAGCCTTTGTAAAGCACTGGAAAATACGGCTCCAACCGGCGCGCCATGTAGTTCGCGTTCAGGATCGCCACCTCCGTGGCGTGCTTCAGTCCATCGGCGCCCATCATCGCAATGTACATCCAGGAAATCGGAAGAATGCAGGCACTTCCCCACGGCGCCGCAGAAACCGCGCCTATTGCCGAAGTGCCTGCCTTCGTCTTCACCACCGAGTGGCCCGGAAGAAAAGGAATCAAGTGCTTTGCCACGCAGATGGGTCCCATTCCCGGCCCACCGCCACCGTGAGGGATGCAGAATGTCTTGTGCAGGTTCAGATGGCAGACATCCGGACCGAAGTCTCCGGGACGGCAGAGTGCGACCTGCGCATTCATGTTCGCCCCGTCCATGTACACTTGTCCGCCATGCGAATGGATCACGGAGCAGATCTCGCGGATCGCCTCCTCGAACACTCCATGCGTCGAAGGATACGTGACCATGAGCGCCGCAAGGTTGCTGCCGTGCTCGGTGGCCTTGGCCTTGAGGTCGGCAAGATCCACGTTGCCCTGCTCGTCACATTCGACGACCACGACCTGCATTCCCGCCATGACCGCACTTGCGGGATTGGTTCCATGGGCTGACTTCGGAATGAGGCAGATGTTGCGATGACCCTGACCTCGCGCACGGTGGTACTCGCGAATGACGAGAAGGCCCGCATACTCGCCCTGCGACCCGGCGTTTGGCTGGAGAGAGACGCCAGGAAATCCGGTGATCTCGGAAAGCCAGAGCGTCAGCTCGTCGAGCATCTCGTGATAGCCGACCGCCTGATCCGCGGGGATGAACGGATGAAGCTTCGAAATCCCTGCCCAGCTCACCGGAAACATCTCGGCCGTTGCATTGAGCTTCATCGTGCAGGAGCCCAGCGGAATCATCGAGCTCGTCAGAGAGAGATCGCGAGACTCCAGCTTCCGGATATAGCGAAGCATTTCGGTCTCAGAGTGATAGCGGCTGAAGATGGGGTGCTGAAGCGCCGGACCCTGGCGCACCAGCGCAGCAGGAATCGAAGAGCGCCCGGCCACGGAAACAGCGGCTCCGCTTTTTCCCGCGGCGCGGGCGAACACGCCCACCAGCTTCTGGAAAACAGGTTCCGTCACGGCCTCGTCCAGCGCAACGGTGACCTCGGATTCAGAAAGCCACCGAAGATTGATCTGTGCCTCGACGCATGCATTTCGGAGCGCCGACGCCGACACTGGCCCGAGACCAACTCGGACCGTATCAAAGA
The DNA here is from genome assembly GCA_044347055.1 of Bdellovibrionia bacterium. GTDB lineage: Bacteria > Bdellovibrionota > UBA1018 > UBA1018 > UBA1018 > CAIOHW01. The sequence goes on from JBIIXZ010000084.1 coordinate 10,494, forward strand.
AAGTCGACCCCGAGACGGCATATCCGAGCTTCTGGAGAGTTTCGGCAAGACGAACCGCCCACGAATTCACGCGTTCGGCGATCTGCTTCAGTCCTTCAGGGCCGTGGTAGACAGCGTACATCGACGCCATCACCGCCAGGAGCACCTGCGCCGTGCAGATATTGCTGGTCGCCTTGTCGCGGCGGATGTGCTGCTCACGAGTCTGCAGCGCCAGACGGATCGCCGGGCGCCCTTCTGCGTCCTGCGATACCCCGACAATGCGGCCCGGAATCAGGCGCTTGTACTCATCCTTCGTCGACAGGTAGGCCGCGTGCGGCCCGCCGAAGCCCATCGGCACTCCGAAACGCTGGGTGGTTCCGACGGCGACATCCGCTCCGAGTTCGAACGGCGGCGTGAGAAGCACCAGCGCGAGAAGGTCGGCGGCAACAATCGTGCGAATGTCGAGCCGCCGGGCTTCGGCAAACAGGCCTCTCGGATCATCAATGCTGCCGTCCGTGTTCGGATACTGCA
>JBIIXZ010000115.1:0-8574 GCA_044347055.1 Bdellovibrionia bacterium
AAAATCGCAAATGGCTTCCGACCTTCGAGATTCCATGTCGATGGGTGAGAAACCTCGACGGTGATTCCCATCGGGATTGCGCGCGTCCGAATGACCTCAATCGTCTGCGGATGACACTGGGACGAAACAAGGAAGAGAGGCTGGTCGGTCTTTCCCTGGATGGCATGGCACATGGCCATCGCCTCGGCAGCTGCGGTTCCTTCATCCAGGAGCGACGCGTTCGCGATCGGAAGTCCGGTCAGCTCGATGATCATCGTCTGGAAATTGAGCATCGCCTCGAGTCGGCCCTGAGAAATCTCCGCCTGATAGGGCGTGTACTGGGTGTACCAGCCCGGGTTCTCGAGAACGTTTCTCTGGATCACGGGTGGGGTGATGCAGTCGTAGTAGCCCATCCCAATGTAGGATCGCGCCACGACGTTCTTCTCGATGATCCCGGCCAGCCGAGACAGCGCGTCCGTTTCGGAGAGCGGCGCGGGAAGCTCCAAGGGTCGATTCAGACGGATGCCTGCGGGTACGGTTTCCTGAATGAGCTGCTCCATCGAGCCCGCCCCTACCGCCTCAAGCATCTTGGAGATCTCGTGTTTGCGCGGACCTACGTGCCGATCGACAAAGGAGATTTTCTGCATGGGGGCCTTTTATCAATTCCGAGGCTGTGCCGCCACGACCGGCGTGAATTTTTCTTGACGCTTTTTCTGCTCTTTACCACTAGGCAGGGGCACTGGCTGCCGCTATGGTCGGTGACCTCGTCATGAATCATCTGGGAACCTTCAATTCGAAACCGGCAACCCCGGCCACGGCCGGCTGGCAGCAGCCCGCCCCGACGCCCCCGGCGTTTCAGGGCACCTCTCAGGGTTCCGGCTCCGCAGTTCCCATGGACGACCTGGCGCGGCTTTTTAACACCGCCCTCGTTTCTACGCGGGACCAGTCCTCCAGAGACTGGATGGGTGAAATCCAGCGTCTCATGGAGACACCCGCATTCCACTCCCTGCTGACGTCGATTCGGCACTTGGCGAGAAGCCAGGGGATGAGCGAGGTGGCCGCCGCCGAAGAGATGATCCGGACGGTACGTGCGCTGGATTCCGTGTGGCGGGATTACGTCTTCCAGGAAGGCCTGGATCGCATCAAGTCTTCAGGATGAATTCCCACTTGATCCGGATTCGGCCATCCTCGCCCACCAGCCCGCGTGGTGGATTCGGGAACGGACCCGCACGATTGAAGGCTTCGACCGCCGCCGTATCGAGGGTTTGGATTCCCGACTCCCCGACAATCTCGACCTGAACGATCTTTCCCTGCAGGTCCAAGACGACCATCACCTCGGTTCGGTGGTCCATTTCGCTCGCCAGACGACGGCCAGACCGGTAATGGCGGATCAGGTGATCACGCAGGATCGGCTCCCAGGCATGGTCCAGGCGTCCTCGGATTCTCTCAAAATAGCCATAAAATACGAACTCACGAGTGCTGAGAAGGGTTTCCTCGCCATCTTTCATCCCCGAGACGTACTCTCGAATGCCGGAGTCGCCCGGCACAGCCTCCTGCCGCTCGCGTCCCGATGGAAGCATCGAAACGCCGAGATGGGATAAATCCATCGCCTGCGGTTTCGGGGCACCCTGCCGAGCCTTGGAGCCGGCACGAAGCCCCCCCTGCGAGCTCACTCTTTGGTGATCCACCCTCTGATTTCTTTCGCCTAGAAAGGCCTGCTCATCGGGAGCCTGGGAGTTATCGGCTTCCTTCGTGCGAACCACTTGTTTGGAAGCGTCGACATTTTGGCGCTTGCGGACCTGGGACAAAACATCGTCCATCTCGATGATCAGGGGCGGTGAAGGAACGAAATGGGCCGTCCGCTGTTGGACTACAAGCATGCATGCCAAGAAGATGGCGACATGAAGTCCCAGCGACAAACCGAAATCGTTTTTAAAAAGCACTACACCTCGGCGCCCCACATCGGCGCTTCGGGCCTATTGAAAGTCTTCTTTAAGGAAATCGCCAGTGGATTCTGCCGGACCCGCCGGGCCGTTCGCCTGAAATCTCGGCTCGGTTCCCTCGATGAAGGCCTCTCGTATCGCGCGAGAAGACTGCGCCTCCAGGCGCTTCCCCGTGTTGGGATCGATCGGGGCAAACACGATGCCGGAGGGCACAGGAAACTCCACTTCGGGATAGAGCTTCACCGCCTCCTTCATGAATGAAAGCCAGATGGGGAGTGCTGCCCGGGCTCCAGTTTCGCCCGCTCCCATGGGTGCCTGGTTATCGTGGCCCACCCACACCACAGTCACCACGTGAGGCGTGAAACCAGAGAACCATGCATCGAGGTAGTCGTTCGTAGTACCGGTCTTGCCAGCAACCGCACGGCCCAGCTCGCGAGCGTCCGTTCCTGTTCCATAGTTCACGACTTCGGTCATCAGGTGGGTCATGACATAGGCCACGCGAGGATCGAGTACCTGGTCCGGATCGGACTCCAGCGGATAGGATGGAAGCCGAACGTAGGATTTTCCTGTAATGCCGACGGAGACCGGACTTGCCCCGGGTTCCGGCGCAGCCTTTTCATCCACAACTGGCGGCGCAACGATTGTGGGCGGCGTGTTCTTCAGCTGGATCTCTTCCAACAGCTTGCCGTCGCGATCCTTGATTTCAGTATAGAATACTGGCGAAAGCTTTTTTCCGAGGCGCGGAAACAACGCGTAGACCTTGGCCAGCTCTAGTGGCGACACGGTCATGCTTCCCAGCGAGATCGATAAATCCATCGGAAATTCTGCGCTCATTCCAAGGCGCTTGGAATATTCGACGAGTTTGGCGATCTGGACCTCCTGCACGATACGGATCGTCGGCACGTTGCGTGATTTGATCAGCGCCTGTCGAAAAGTCGTGTCTCCGTGGAACTTCTCATCGAAATTTGCAGGCTTCCACTTTCCGAGTTCCTTGTCTTCAAAGGTCAGCGGCGCATCGATGATGACGCTTGCGGGAGTGAACCCATTCTCAATGCCTGCAGCATAAATGATCGGTTTATACGATGAGCCCGCCTGCCTGGTTGCCTGGACTGCACGATTGAACTCCGATTTCGTGTGGTCGTATCCGCCCACCATCCCCAGAACGGCTCCGGTTTGCGAGTCGATCGAAATGAGCGCCCCCTGAATGACGGGGTCCTGCTCCAGAGCCGCCTGCCAAGTACCGTCCTTGGTTCGAATAGCGCGAATCTGGACCACATCGCCCTTGGCAAGGACCTTCGAAGGAAGGGTGGGCTCGCCCGTGATGATTCGGCCATCCCGTGCCAACCGCGCCCAGCGCATCTCCTTGAGCGGCATTTCAAATCGAACTCCGCCGACCATCACTCCGGAAATCTTTTTCGCATCATCAACGGATGTGACGAGCCCCTGATAGATTTCGCCATCCACAATGAGCTCGGAATCCTCCTTGAGGCCCGCCTCCCTGATAGAAGCAATCGCGTCCAAGCGTCCGTCCGGAAGGAAGATCTGGTATCCCAGCGCGCGCTCGATCAGCTTTTCGCGCGACTCCAACAGGAACTTCTCCTTCTCTTCGTCCGTCTTGTGCTGGGCGACCGGGCCCCTGTACCCTTGCCGCTTATCGATCTCGCGAAGTCCTGCCTGGACAGCCTTGGTGGCCGATCTTGACAGCTCACGCGTGGTCGGAACCGTGACGGTCAGGCCCTCCTGGTACAAGGCCTTCTCGCCGTATCTTTCGAGCAGGTACCTTCTGATATGCTCCACGAGATAGGGCGCGTACTTCTGGTTGATATCGGTCTCATAAAAGATCTTCACCGGCTTTGCCGCCGCTTCAACCATCTGGGACTGCGAGATGAAGCGATTCTCGTACATTCTCCTCAGAACATAGAGCTGCCGATCTTTTGCCTTCTTCGGGTTTTGATTCGGGCTGTATTTTCCGGGAGCCTGGGGAAGGCCGGCAAGAATGGCTGCCTCCGCGAGGGTGATTTCGCTGATGTCCTTGTTGAAATAGTTCTGTGAAGCGGCCTGCACTCCATACGATCCACGGCCCAGGTAGATCTGATTCAGATAAAGATGCAGGATCTGCTGCTTGCTCAGATTTCGCTCGATCTTGTTGGCAAGGAGGATCTCCTTGAATTTGCGGCTGAAGCTCCTTTCCGGAGTCAGCAGCAGCGACTTGGCCATCTGCTGCGTGATGGTGCTGCCGCCTTGGACGACCTGCCCGGCGCGAAAGTTGGCGATCGAAGCACGAAGCATGCTGGCGGGATTGATTCCTTGATGCTCGAAAAAGGTGTCATCCTCCGCGGAGATGAAGGCTTGGACCACGAGCTCGGGAATCTTGTCGTACGAAACAATGTAGCGTCGTTCCTTGTAGAACTCGGCCAAAAGTTCGTCTTCCTTGCCTCCACCCCCCAGAATTCGCGTGACGATCGGCGGTCGATAGTCGTTGACGGTAATGATCTCGGGAAGGCTTCGAGCGAAGTACCAGAAAACGAGCCCCATTGCGGCGCCGCCCAGGACCGTGCCGGAGACCACGAGAAAGAAAAGAGACCTGAAGAACCAGGCCGCGCGCTTCAGCTTCATGGAGACCTCTTCATCCGAGCCCAACCCAGGCGGGATAGCCACGGCTCAATATGCTTTTTCGCTTCCTGTCTGCCCGAGTAAATGATTTCCGAGCGACGACTGTAATTAAAGTAGTCATCAATGACTGCGGGCGGCGCCACGACGAGGTCGCGGTCCGACCGCGATGAATCGACAGTCCGTGCAAATGCCCGAATTTCCGCCTCGATTGCTGTCGCGACGCGATCGCCTGCGGGGGCGACGAGCCGGGAAGGAATCACCCAGACCACAGGCACCCTCAACCCCGCGCGTTCCCACTGATCACGGAGCTGGCCCGAAACATCTTCGAATGAAGTGCTGCCCTGGACATCGCACGGCTCCATCCAGGGCGCCGAGCTCAGGGCCCGACAAACAGACGAGGATACAGTTCCTGAATCGGAGGAACTGAGCCGTCCTTCATGTGAATGGAGCACCCATACAGGGGTTTTCAACGAATCCAGCGTTTGATCGCGAAAAATCTTTCGTAATCCCTCTCGAAGCTCTCTTGAAGAACGAGGCGAGTTGGATATCAGGCGCGTCAGGCCCTCCCGCGGGCTCACCCAGTCTCGACGAAACTGAAGGAGCGACCAGTCCATTTTGTTGGTTGAAGCCGCAGCAGCATAGGCCGCTGTCACGAGAGCTCCGAACTCGACACCAGCAACAGCTGCGATGCGAATTCCCTGGTCATGGAGCGCGCGAAGAACCCCGGCTCCGGAGAGCGCCGAGGCCATTCCAGGGCCAACCACCACCACTACTTCCTGGAGGTCCTGCGGCTCAGGACCGAAGGCAGCGGATGGCGGAGGCGGTCCAATGAAGGCTCCCGGCTGCGGCTCTTGCGGCGTGGGCCCCGGAGCGCTCCTCTTCGTTGTCGCGCATGAGGGCAGAACCGAGAGGAGCACGACAGCCAGCGCGAAGCGCAGGCAAGCCGTCGAGTTCGTTTTTTCAAAACAGTTCTTCAGGGCGCCACTCCGTTTTCATTCTGAGAGCGGCCGGAGAAGAGTCGAACTCACTTCGAACTCTCGAGCTTCCACCAGGCCAAGAACTCTCGATTGCCATCTGTTCCTGCAATCGGTGAGTCTATCAAGCCTCTGCGCTCTAGGCCAAGTGTCCGTGCAAACTCAGTGATTCGAGCGACAACTTCCTGCCGATCGGCATCCGAGGTGACGATTCCCCCCTTGCCCACCTTTTCCCGGCCGACCTCGAATTGCGGCTTGATCAGGGTGACCCAGTCCGTTTCGGATCCGTTTGAAAATTGGACCAGTGCTGGCAGGATTTTGACGAGCGAGATGAACGATACATCCACCACGATGATGTCCACCTTCGTGGCGAGCAGGCTGAACTCGAGGCTTCGAGCGTTTGTCTTTTCGAAGAGTGTCACTCGCGGATCCTTTCGGATCTGCCAGTCCATCTGGTTATGGCCAACATCAATGGCGAAAACCCGGGCCGCCCCGCGCTGGAGAAGAACCTGGGTAAATCCGCCCGTGGACGCCCCGACATCGAGCGCCAATCGCCCCTCGACTGAGACGCCGAAATGGTCCAGGCCGGCCACCAGCTTGAGCGCTGCCCGCGAAACGTAGGGATGCTCCTCTCCCCGAACTCGAATGATCGCTTCCTCAGCAACGGGGTGTCCGGGTTTGGTCACCGGCACATCCCCGACGAGGACGTTTCCGGACATGATCAGTCCCTGAGCCCTCTGCCGCGTGGGTGCCATTCCACGCTCCACCAGCAGGACATCCAATCGTTTTTTCACTGTTTATCGCCGGAAAAAGGCGCAACCTCCGGCGGGGTCTTTTCATCACCGGCACGCACCAGCTGGTCGACTTTCTGCTCAGCTGCGCTCAAGTGAGCTTGGCACGCTCGAGCGAGCTGGACGCCCTCTTCAAAAGCCTTGAGCGAATCCTCCAGGCTGAGATCTCCGCCTTCCAGCGATTTCACGAGCTGTTGAAGTCGGACCAGGGCTGCGTCGAATCCAGGGGTCTCCCCCGAGCTTTTCTGATTTTCTTTCACTGCAACACGTTAGCAGAGGCCGACACCTTCGACCAACCGGATTCCGGGTGTCTAAACCTTGGACACAGGCGCACCGTCTGTAGTCTCCAAACCCTTGAATTCGCTGGGGTGCGGACGGCAAGGACCTTGCTCTGTCTAGGAGCGTGAACTCCACTTTGTCCGCCCGTCATCTTCTGCTGGCGATATCCCTTTCAGGGGTGCTTGCCGGCCAGCCTGCCTGGAGCGCGTTTGATGCTCCGGCTACTTGGAACGTCCACCAGCAAGTGGATTTCCGGGCAGGAAATTTTTCGCGATACGATGCACCCTGGAATCTTCTTCACTCGCTGGTCACTCCCGAGAACGAGGCGAGGATGCTCCGGGACGCCGAGGGCCGGATCAGCCCCGAGTTCCGGACTCCACCCGAGATCGAGCCGCACGTCCGGCTTTGGCTTGGAATTTACACCAAGTACTCTTCTCAGGAGGCCGTCATTTTCGATGAGGAGCATCCTGAGGTTGTCTACGAAACCATCGACTTCCGCGAACTCGGGCGGACGAGTCGAAACCGCGCGGCGTTCGAAATCGTCTCTAGAAGAATCTTGAAAAAGAGGGTTGATGAGTACCGCTCCGCCTTCCGCGAGTTGGGCTCGCCTCGCAAATCAGGTCGACTCTCTTCACTTGCCCGGCAGATCGCCCGCGCCCGTGCAGGGGTTCCACACCGGCATTCGCCAGCCGAAGCGCTTCGTGCCTTGCGGGTCCAGTGGGGCCAGCGGGATGCCGTGATGACCGGCCTGCTTTCCTCCAATGCCTTTCTGCACCGCATGGAAAGGATTTTTTCCGAGATGGGGCTTCCTCCCGAGCTGATTCTCATTTCGCTCGTCGAGAGCTCGTTCAACTGGAATGCCGTGTCGCATGCCGGGGCCGTTGGGGTGTGGCAGTTCATGCCGGGAACTGCGGCGGAGTTCATGTTCCTGGATTCGAGCGGCCGCATTGATGAGCGGCTCTCGCCCATCAAATCAACCGTTGCCGCCGGAAGGCTCCTGAACCGGAACTTCCGAATGCTGGGAAACTGGCCAATGGCCATCAGCGCCTACAATCATGGCCACACGAAATGGGCCAAGCTCAAGCCAGCACAATGGGGGCAAGTTCCGAAGATTCTCTCGCAGTGCTCAAAATCCAAACCGATCGTCAATTTGGGTTTTGCCAGCAGGAATTACTACCCGGAGTTCCTGGCCCTGCTTCGGGCGTACAAGTATCAGGAGATTGCATACGGCTCAGCGCCAGAGCCTGCACTGAAACCCGTTCGCTTTGTGCAGACCAAGGGCACTGCAACTCTCGCATCTCTCGCTGCACGCCATCAGGTTCCGGAATCAGAACTTCGACGACTCAACCCGGATGTCAAAACGCGTGATGCCGCCATTCCTTCGGGTTTCTGGCTATCGCTGCCTTCGAGCGAGGACGATTTCTCTGGCTTGATCCAGTCACGTCGCCGCAGAGTCGCTCGAGCGGAAATTCAGAATCGCGAGAAGATCGCGACGAGGGTGGCCGCCGTCATTCCGAGGGACTGAGAACGGAGATGACTCCTGGGGACGTAGGTACCCATTCGGCCTGCATCCATCGTCCTCGCGCACTCTGCAATCCCGCAAGCACCGACCTCGAAGTGACTTCGACTCCGATCCACTGGGTAAATGCGCCCGATTTCGACGGAGAACGAAGGGGTTCCTGAAGGCTGTCATCCTTCGTGATCCAGTAGGTTTCTGCGGGCTGCTCCGAGGCTGGAATCAGTGGCTTCACGACCGGGCGGGCGCCCTGAGCCAGATTCGATCGGACGGAGGCCACGATCAAACCGGAGCTGGGGGAGACTCCACCCTCGAGACTTCCGAGCCAGCCCTGGACGCGCTCATCAGAAAAGAGGAACAGGTCGACCGGTTGTGATGCTTGAGCGGAATGCAAAGCGTACCGGTGAGTGTAGCCACCAGGGAGCCTCGCCTCGATGAAGGCCGAGAGCCCCTGAGGAAGCTGAATCTCTCCGAGGTCA
>JBIIXZ010000165.1:0-6094 GCA_044347055.1 Bdellovibrionia bacterium
CCCGGCCGGCATGGCATATCCCAGGTGCGCGCACCGCGCTCGTCACCTGGAAAAAACTTGGACAGGCCTGGAGCGGGAAGCCGCTCAGTCCTTGAGAATGTCGAACTTGCAGCCGCCCTGCTCGTACGCCTTCTCGGCGATGAACTTCATCAGGTCATCGTCGTTCCGGTCGATCGCGACGAAGTTGTTGCGGATTCGCACCCCTGCACGGTGGAAGAAGCTGCGGGCGAGAGCAATCTCGAGGTCGCATTTTTCCACTCCCTGCTTCTGAACCTGCGAGGTCACCCGGGAGACGAGGCACATCATCGCATAGAGATCGATGGCGATGTCGGCGATGCGCTTCTGGGCGAACTGCATGAGGTGGATGTTCTTACCGTGGCGACGTAGGAGCACCTCGACGTTGGTGGCGAACTCGACCGCAAATTCCTCGATCATCGCCGCTTCCTTCTTCAGGGCCGGATGGGCCTTCTCCATGCTGGCGCCGAAGACCCGCTGCCGGGCCTTGCGGATCGCATAGTCGCTGACTGGCCCAAGTCCCTTGAGGGGATGCTTGATCGCGTCGGCGAGACCGGCAAGCTCCTGGCCGGGTCCCTGCATTCCCGAGAGCGCCACGAAGGCTCGAAGGATCTCGTTCGTGCCTTCGAAGATGCGATTGATGCGCGCATCACGAAGCGCCTTCTCGTAGGGGTACTCCTTCATGTAACCGAGGCCGCCCCAGATCTGGATGTTCTCGTCGACGACTTCCCACAGCATCTCGCTCGAGAAAACCTTCGCAATCGCGCTTTCGAGCGAATAGTCGATATCACCGCGGTCGATGAGGCTCGTGGTCATGTAGACCATGCTCTCGGCGGCATAGATATTGGACATCATGCGGCCGATCTTTTCCTTGATCATGCCGAACTCGCCGATCTTCTTCTTGAACTGCACGCGCTCGTTGGCATGGAGGACCGCCGCCTCGAAGATCTTCTTCGCGCCGCCGACGCCGCCGGCGCCAAGGCCCATTCGGCCATGGTTCAGCACGCCCATCGCCACCTTGAAGCCCTGCCCTTCGCCGCCGATCACGTTCTCGACCGGCACGCGAACATTGTCGAAGTGAACCGCATTCGTCCACGAGGCCCGGATGCCGAGCTTGTGCTCGGCAGGACCGACGCTAACGCCCTCCGCCGGAAGCTCCACTGCAAGGCAGGTGACCTTCTCCATCTTCTCGCCTGTTTTCTTGTCCACCGCCTCGGTCTTGGCAAACACGGTCATGAAGTTGGCGATGCCGCCGTTGGTGATCCACAGCTTGTTTCCGGTCAACGTGTAGTACTTTCCGTCCGGAGAGAGCGTCGCCTTCGTCTTGATCGACGCCGCATCAGATCCACTCCCCGGCTCGGTCAGGCAGTAACACGCCACCCACTCGCCGGAAGCCAGCTTGGGAAGCCAGCGTTTTTTCTGCTCGTCATTGCCGAAAAGAAGCACGGCCTTGTACCCGATGCTCTGATGCGCTCCGAGGGTCACGGCGAGCGCGCCATCGATTCCCGCCAGCTCCTGAAAGATTCGCGAATAGGCTCCCTGCTTGAAGCCGAGGCCTCCGAACTCTTCAGGAACCGCCAGGCCCATGAGCCCGAGCTCGGCAGCGTAATTCAGGATCTCGCGCGGCATCGCGCCTTTTTCATCCCACTCGGTGGCGCGCACATGGTCCTTGGCAAACTTCTGGACGGAGTCCACCACCATGCCGACAGTCTCGACGGTCTCCTGGGTCATCGCAGGATACGGAAAGAGCAGATCCTCGCGGATTTCTCCAAAGAACATCGACTTCATCAGTGAATTGGTGGTGACAGCCATGATGGATCTCCCTGCGGATCGGTTTGTTGTCGCCTGATTGTAGTCCGGATCGCGAGACGAATTCCAGTGCATGACAATTTGTCCGTCAATGCATCCGGCCAGCGCCTGCTTTGACAAATTGTCAGGGCGCGACGCGCGGAGCAGACGCGATCAGTCCGTGAAACATCGCCAGGAATCCGTCGATCCCGACTCCCGCATTGATTTCCGCTGGCAAATTTCGATTCAATCACCGTCAGTGAATCGACGTATTTTTTTTCGCTGGTTGGCATCACCCTTGCGTTAACTCGCAGTGACGGAGCAGACATGAGCATCTGGAAGGAACGTCTTCAGGAGTGGAAGAACCGAATCGGAGAGAAGTCCGCCTCTCTTCGGGCACAGCTCCGTCCCACCGTCGAAAAATTGACGGAACGTCTTGCCTCTTGGAGCGAGCAACTTCGCCTGCGCGAACGTTTCCAAAAACTACTGCCGCAGGACCTGACGAAATCGCTGCCCAAGACCTGGGATTGGCGCGCCATGCTCGAGTGGGCGAGCTCTGCAGTCCAGCGTCGAGGCGCCGGATTTTACGGCACGCTGCTCGCCCTGGCGCTCTCCGCTTTCTTTCTCGCCGATCTCGCATCGCTCTGGATCGAGAGCAAGCTTCCGGATTCGCAAGCCCCCCAGTTCGCGGGCGGTGGATTTCGAGGAGCATCGCAGCCTCGAGAAGACCAGTTTGCGAGCATCTGGACCCGGAATCTCTTCAGCAGCAAGGGGCTGATTCCAGGCGATGCCACTCCCGGAGACCCCGGATTGGATCCCGGTGGCACCCCTCAGCCCACCAGCCTTCCCCTGAACCTGGTCGGCACCCTGATCCTGAGGAATGAGCTGAAGTCCATCGCCACCATCGAGGACAAGTCCGCGTCGATGGTCTACCCGGTTCGCGTCGAGGACGAGATTCCATCGAAGATTCGAGTTCTCAAAATCGAGCCCAGCCGCGTGATCTTCGTGAATATCGCAAGCGGAAGGCGCGAGTTCGTGGAGATTCCGGAGGATGCAGCCGCAGGACGAGTAACCATCAACCGCGCGGGATCCGGCAAGCAGACTGCAGGCATCGAGCGCACCGGCAACAACTTCAATGTGCCCCGGCTCGACCTCGACCGCGCCTTTTCGGATCTCAACAGCGTGCTGACCCAGGCTCGCGCAGTCCCTCATTACGAGAATGGCGTGCCGGCCGGATACAAACTCTTCCAGGTCATTCCGGATGGGTTCTTCGCCAAGCTCGGATTGAAGGATCAGGACATCATTTGCGGGATCGACGGCCAGCCGGTCAACGACCCGGCCAAGGCTCTCGAACTCCTTGGATCGCTCAAGACCGCCAACCATGTCGACCTCTGCGTGAAGCGGGACGGCCGGCAGCAGCAATTTTCGTATGACATTCGATGACGCCACAAAGGAAAGACGCCCCATGCTCATGAAAAGGCACCCCTCCCCCGACGCCGTCCTCCGACCAATCCGCTGGCTGACCCTCGCAAGCACTCTCGTCGCCGCGGCAGCTCTGCTCGGCATCCTCAACGGCTCTGCCCGAGCAGAGGAAGACGGATTCGATGGCGGATCGAAGACTTTCACCAACCCGTTTGCAGCACCACCCGGAGGATCCGGCGGTGGAAGCAATTTCTTCGATGACGAGGACTTCGAGGAGGACTCTCCTCAGTTTCCGTCCGACATGCAGCGACCGAGCCCGCAGGGCGGAGCCGCGAATTCCGGCGCCGGAGCCAGACCCGGCACCACGACCTCCCCGCAGGGAATCTCGATGGGAGGCACAACGCCCGGTGGAGTGGTCCAGGCTCCGGGCGCTCCCAAGGTGGAGGCGATCAAGATCGATGACGAAACGGGCCTCGGCCAGGGTGGAAAGGAAATCGTCACCGACTTCAACTTTCCTGATGCCGACATCATGGATATCGCCAAGACGCTCGGAAAGCTCACCGGCAAGAATTTCATCCTCGACAAGGATGTGAAGGGCCGCGTGACGATCATCTCGAATTCGCCGATCACCGTCGGCGACGCATGGAAGGCTTTCCTGACGGCGCTCGACATGACCGGCTTCGCGCTGATTCCCTCCGGCAACTACATCCGCATCGCACGCCAGCGCGATGCGCGCGACAAGCAGCTGAAGACCTTCACTGGCGACTACTCTCCGGACAGTGACGCCCTGATCACTCGAGTCTTTCCGCTCAAGTACATCGACGCCGAAAACATCACGCGCGTGCTCCGCAGCTTCATGCCCTCGAGCTCTCGAATCCTGCCGCATGACCAGACCAATACGGTCATCGTGACGGATACCGGCGCCAACATCGCCAAGATCCAGCGCATGCTCGAAATCCTCGACATCGAGGGCTACGATGCCGGCATCGAAGTCATTGCAGTGAAGTTCGCTTCGGCAACGGAGCTTTCGAAGCTCATCGACACCCTGATTCCAGGAACGACGGCTGGAGGCGGAGGCGCTCCGCGTCCGGGCGGTGGTGGCTTCGGAGGCAGCCGCTTCAACGCGCGCCGCACCAAGGAAGGCGGAATCATCAACACGATCATCGCCGATGAACGCACGAACAACCTGATCGTGCACGCCAACGCCAAGGGCGCCGACCAGGTCCGCGAGCTCGTAAACAAGCTCGACCAGAAGATTCCGGCCCAGACCGGCGGCGGAAAGGTCCACGTCGTCTACCTCCAGTTTGCGGAGGCAGAAGCGATCGCAACCACCCTGAACAACCTCTCGCAGGCCGGACCGCGCGCCGGAGCGCCTTCTCCGGGCGGTGGAACTGGAATCAATCCGGTCACCACGAGCCTCTTCGAGGGAATGATCAAGGTTTCCGCCGACAAGGCCACGAACTCGCTCGTCGTGACCGCCAGCCCCGGCGACTTCGTCACCCTCCAGCGAGTGGTGGCAAAGCTCGATATTCCGCGCGACGAAGTCTACGTCGAAGTCGTCATCATGGAGATGCTGATTTCGCGTGAGTTCCAGTTCTCGACGAACGTCATCAACCCAGTCTCTGGAATCGGCTCGACGCCGAACTCCGACCTCTTCAACTTCCTGCAGAACCCCCTGTCGCAGAAGGGCATGGTCCTGGGATTCACCCAGGGCGCGAAGAAGACGCTGACGATCGGAGGACAGAGCATCACCGTCTCCAGCGTGCAGGGACTCATCAAGGCGCTCCAGACCAACAGCTATGCCAACGTTCTGGCCACGCCGCAGATCCTGACTCTCGACAACACCGAGGCGACATTTGAAAGCGCCGAGAAGATTCCGGTTCCTTCGGTGGTGGCGATCCAGGGATCGACCAGCACCTCCGTGACCAAGGAGTCGGTGTCGCTGTCGATCAAGATCAAGCCGCAGATCAACAAGATGTCGAACTTCGTGAAGCTGGACGTGACGACCAAGCTGGCCGACATCTCGAACCGCGAGCTTCCGTCCCAGGTCCAGCAGCTGGCCTTCGCGACGACCGAAAGAAATGCGCAGACCTCGGTCGTTGTGGCCGACAGCGATACGGTCGTCCTCGGCGGCCTGATCCGGGACAAGATGAGCGAGGTGGTTTCGAAGGTGCCGCTGCTGGGCGACATCCCCCTGCTCGGCTGGCTGTTTCGCTCGAAGAGCAGCACGACCGAAAAGACCAACCTGCTCATCTTCATGACGCCGCACATCGTGCGCCAGTATGAAAAGGTGCGCGCACTCCTCGACCGGAAGCTCAAGGAGCGTGATGATTTCATCGAAAAGCAGGCGGGCGGTCGCGATAACCTTCGTGATTACCGCGACGACATGATCCGCCGCCTGCCGGAAATCGGCGACATCACCTCGTACAAGGCAAAGACCGCGGAGACGATTGACAGCGGCATCGAAGGTCAGGCTAATGAACAGTCCAACTCCGAAAACAATCCATTCACCGGAGGACGCGGAACCCGAAACGAGAACCCGGGGGAGCAATGAGCGAGCAGACTCGACTGATCATCACCCGGGCGGCGGCCTCCACGCCTCCGCCCGCTCCGACCCGCGAACCTGAGAAGATCGGGCAGATCCTTCTCAAGCATACTTCCCTGTCGCAGGAGCAGCTCAACGAGGCACTGCGGATCCAGCAGGATGAAGGCGGCCTGCTGGGTGAGATCCTGGTTCGAAAGAACATGATCGGTCCTCACGAGCTGATGCGGGCGCTCTGCGTGCAGCTGGGCGTCCGTTTCGTCGAGGACCTCAAGCCGAACGACATTGACGTCAAGCTGATCCAGGACATTCCGATCAACTACGCCA
>JBIIXZ010000023.1:0-19543 GCA_044347055.1 Bdellovibrionia bacterium
CGCGCGCGTTCGGCGTCGCCATTCACCAGTGATTTTGCCTCATCAATCATCTTCAGCTTTTCAGGATGCGAGCGCATTCCCAGAGCGTCGATCGCAGCCTCTCGAATGGAGGAGTTCGTCGAGCGGAGCTGGGCGCGGATCAGCGCAAAAGCGTCCGGGTTGGTGAAATACCCCAAAGCGCGAGTCGCCCAAGGCGACAGCTTCTCATCCTTGGAGTCGAGCTTTTGCTTGATGAAGGCCAGAGCCTCCGGTTTTTGCTGGATCGACAGGCGCATGAGGGCCTGGCTCTGCTCAGCCCAGTTCGCATCCGTTTTTTCCAGAATGCGAAGGTCTGCAGCCTCCTGCTCCTTGGAACCTGGTGCCGGCTTGCCGGTGTTCTTCTGGTTCATCATCGAAAAGATGATGGAACCCGTGATCACGATAATGGCTCCGATGGCAGCGAGATTCTTTTTCGAAAATTTCGACATGAGACCATCTTAACGAAATCGCGCCGAAATTCGAGCATGCTCGTCAATTCAGAACGGTGCCTTCGACTGGCGTGTCAGAATATTGTCGTTGAATCTGCGGCCGGCTGTTCAGATCTCAAGCACTGCAGATCGCGCAATCAAGAGCTGGCTGGCTCGAAGAGCGCTCCGGAGGCGCTCCTGCTTCAGCCGGCGATATTCGGAGGCGGGGACCTCGAATGTTCCCATCGTGGAATGCAGCTGCTCCGATCCGAACGTATTTCCGACGATTCCATACTCTCCCCATTCACTGGGGCCATTCGGACTCCAGAACAGGATGAGCGGAAGTGGCAGGGGCTTTCGAGTGGAGCCGGAAACACGAACTCCCCGAATGGCCCCGGTGCGCACGGACTTCCAGGTCTCCTCGGCGACTTTCTGGTGGAGCTCGGAAAGCGAAACCTTCGAGGCTTGGTCGAGCAGGTCCTGGCAGGACGAAAATTCGAAGGACGGCTCCACGCGCACCTCGAGTTTCTCGAATCCATCCGTCCAGAAATGGTTCACCGGAACGACATGCGGCGGTGCTGCCATATCCTGGAGATGATGGAGCGCCTTTCCGATCAGGGTGTCTCTTGCGCTGTCGAACTGCGGCGCCCGAAGTTGCGCCTCCAGATCGAGGGCGCGGTCGCGAGAGGTTGCGCGAAGCGACCCGAAGTCGTGTTCGGGATGGTAGAAATGAGAATAGGCCGTCCACTTCCGAAGAAGGTTCAGATCCTCCCACTGGTTGGCCTCCACCATGGTTTCCACCTGAACCGAACTCAAAGTGGAGGGAAAGCAGTTCTCGACAGCAGCGGCTGCCGTTCGGGTCAGCTGCGAATGATCTGCCAGATTGTACGCGTAACTCGGCGAATGAATGAGTAAAATACTTCCCGCCACGAGGCCCGACCAAGTCCGCATGCGCCCCTTCTAACGGCGCTTGACGCGTAATGTCAAGTTTGGTGATCAGGCGGTTGCGATCGGGCCGCCCCCAATGGGTATCTGGCGTCCCCGAGCCTGGAGCAAGAATTCTTCCAGGAATTGGGAGAGGATCCGCGCCTGGGCGTCGGGCGAATCCGTGCCCACCCAGAAAGAAAACTCGATGGACTGGTGGCCTTCCACCAGCGACTGCAGATGCGCTTCAAACTGGCGCGAGCCGTCCACGCCCTGCACAGCCCGGAGCGCGTCGCGGCCTATTTCGCGGAATTTTTCGAGCGGAATCTGAAGGGGGGCCTTGATCGTCGTGCTGATTCTGCTCTCCGGCTGGGGGAGGGTGAAGTTGAGAATCTTGGTGTTCACCAATTCCGAATTCGGCACGATCCAGGCGCTTCCGCTCGCGGTCACTATTCTTGTACTGCGGAGCCCGATTTCTTCCACCGTTCCGGTCGCGCCGGAAAAGCTGATTCGATCTCCCGGCCGAAGGTTGCGATCAATGATCAGAACGAAGCCCGAGATCATGTGCGAGAGCGTATCCTTTGCGGCAAGGCCCACGGCCAGTGACCCTACGCCGAGGGCGGTGACGAGGCTCCAGACATCATAGCCAAAGTGCTTCAGGATGAGGATTGTTCCGAAGAGGATGAACAGGAGCGTGACGAGGTTTCTCAGTAGTGGGATGAACCCTGTGGACAGCGCACTGACGGCCGAAATGCTCCGCATTGCCCAGTCCATGGAGTGGAGCACCAGCATGCGCAGTGCCGCCATGACGATGAAGATCATCGCGATGTATGCCGCATCGCTCAGTGCCATCGCCCATTTCATCGGAACCGGAGCAACTCTCGACGCCCAGTCCAGGCAGAGCGGCACGATGATCCATGAGGCCCTTCCCGCAATCGCTTCGAGAGAGCGCCACTTCATGGTCCTGCCGAGTCGAGAGAGTCCTGCAGCAAGCACCGGCCGGAGCAGGAAAGACCCCAGGATCAAGGCCAGAGGAAAACCCCACTTCAGGAAGTTGCCTTCGAAGTCTGTCATGCGCCCAGATAAGCACACGCCTGCAAGGGATGGAATTGCCTTCGGGTCACTTTGGTGCGATGCGAATAGGGCGGACGCCCATGAACCATCTGCATCTCACCACACCCGTAGGGACTCTGCTGCTGACGTGGAACTCACGCGGCGCGGTCGCGCGCGTGGACTGGCTGCCGGTCTCGGGGCCTGTTTCGGACTCGGCGGATGGCATTCCCGCTTCCATGACGGGCTCGCGCACCTCCGAAGTGCTGGCTGCGATTCGCACCTATTTCCGCACTGGGGAGCCCATTGATGAAGCGCTGGGGTCCGGGCGTTTTGCGGAGCAGTTCATCGACCACTCCTCGTGGAGCGAGTTTGAGAAAAAGGTCTACCTTGCCGTGATGCAGATTCCTCACGGCGAAACTCGTACTTATGCCTGGGTGGCGAGCAAGATCGGAAAGCGCGGAGCCACTCGTGCCGTGGGCCAGGCGCTACGACGCAATCGCCACCTGATCCTGGTTCCTTGTCATCGAGTGGTCGGTGTCCAGGATATCGGCGGTTTCATGGGTGCGCAGGACGAGTCCGCCCCGGAAATCCAGTTCAAGCAGCGACTACTGGCCTGGGAGCACTCCTGGCGCAACCCGCTCTTCAGTTTCCTGACCGCTTGAGGTCGCGCCAGCTCTTTCCTTCTCGAGCCTTCGGGTCCATCTGGAATTTCTTCACCGCAGAGGTGTGTTCGCCGTAGGTTTTCGTGAACACGTGCCGTCCATCGTTCTGCGACACGAAAAACAGGTACTCGGATTCGACCGGATTCAGTGCGGCCTCGATGGAGTGCTGGCCTGGATTGGAGATCGGCCCGAGCGGCAGCGCAGGAATCGTGTAGGTGTTGAACGGGCTCGGCGTGAGCAGGTCCTGTTTCCGGATATTTCCCGAGTAACGCTCCCACATTCCGTAAATGGTCGTGGGATCGCTTTGAAGCCGCATCTTTTTCCGAAGGCGGTTGTGGAAGACCGAGCTGATCATCGGACGTTCCTCCGGTGCGCCGGTTTCTTTTTCAATCACCGAGGCGAGCGTGATCACCTGATGCTCGGACAGCCCAACTGCGAGGATCCTCGCGGCATGCCGTGACTGAATCTCCGACCAGACCGTGCGGTATTTCCGAACCATCGTTCCGAGCATTTGTTCCGGAGTCTCGACGCGAGTGAAAGAGTAGGTTTCCGGAAACAGATATCCTTCAAGTGAAGGCGGAAACGGAGCCGAAAATCCGAGGGTCTTCATGAACTCGACATCCCGGCACAGCTCCAGGACGCGATCACGAGCGGCGAGTCCTTCCTTCTCGAGTGCATCGGCCACTTCGTACATGTTCTGGCCTTCTCGAATGGTGACCAGATGCTGGATGCTCCTGCCCGAGGCAAGCAGTGAAAAAATCTCGATCGGAGTCATGGACGAGCTGACCCGGTATTCCCCCATGCGGATGGATTTCCATTTGCGCATGACTCGACCCACGAGCAGGAAGTCCTCGGCGCTGGAGATGGCCTTTCCGACTACCAGCTGGCGGGCGATTTCAGTGGGTCCTGTTCCTCGGGCGACCAGCACCGTCGACTCGACGGCCTCATCGTTTGAAGCCGGAGTCATCGCGAAATACGCGAGACGTCCGCCGGTCACGGAAACGCCGAGGAAAATGAGGAAAAAAAGCGCAAACGCCCAACGCCACGTGGAACTGGAACCCATGGTTTCAGGTTCGCTTTTTTTCTTTACGGGGGCAAATGCCTTTGCTACCCGATTGGTGTTCGCTTCCCGGCGGACACTCCCAGACAAAAAACTGCCGCCCCTTTCTGCGGGCGAGATCTTCAGGAAAAACCCCACCCATGCATTTACGTGAATTGAAGGAAAAAAAGATTGGCGACCTGGTCGAACTCGGCAAGGAACTGGGCATTGAGAACGCGGGCGGCCTGCGCAAGCAGGACCTGATCTTTGCGGTCCTCCAGAAGAAGGCCGAAAAAGACGAACACATCTACGCCGACGGCGTGCTCGAGTGCCTGCCTGACGGCTTCGGCTTCCTCCGTGCCCCCGACTACAACTACCTGCCGGGTCCGGATGATGTGTACGTCTCTCCGTCGCAGATCCGCCGCTTTGGCCTCCGCACCGGCGACACGGTCAGCGGTTCGGTCCGCGCCCCGAAGGAAGGCGAGCGCTACTTCGCCCTGCTGAAGGTCGAAAACGTGAATTTCCAGACTGCCGAAGTGAACTCCGAAAAGGTGCTCTTCGACAACCTGACGCCGCTCTATCCGAACAAGCGCATCAACCTCGAGTACCAGCCGACCCAGTACAGCACGCGCATCATCGACATGATGGTTCCGCTGGGCAAGGGTCAGCGCTGCCTGGTCGTCGCTCCTCCGCGCGCCGGCAAGACGGTCCTCATGCAGGAGATCGCCAACGCGATCACCCACAACCACCCCGAGATCAAGCTGATCGTCCTGCTCATCGACGAGCGTCCGGAAGAAGTGACGGACATGCAGCGCTCGGTGAAGGGAGAAGTCGTCAGCTCGACCTTCGACGAACAGGCCTCGCGCCACGTCCAGGTTGCTGAAATGGTCCTCGAAAAGGCCAAGCGCCTGGTCGAGAACAAGCACGACGTCGTGATCCTGCTCGACTCGATCACCCGTCTGGCCCGCGCCTACAACTCGGTCGTTCCGCCCTCGGGCAAGATCCTGTCGGGCGGCGTGGACTCCAATGCCCTCCACAAGCCGAAGCGGTTCTTTGGTGCGGCCCGAAATATCG
Organism: Bdellovibrionia bacterium; assembly: GCA_044347055.1. Classification (GTDB taxonomy): domain Bacteria; phylum Bdellovibrionota; class UBA1018; order UBA1018; family UBA1018; genus CAIOHW01. Next base: position 5,199 of record JBIIXZ010000023.1, read on the forward strand.
AAGAAGGCGGCTCGCTGACGATCATTGCCACGGCCCTGGTCGAAACCGGCTCGCGCATGGACGAAGTCATTTTCGAAGAGTTCAAGGGAACGGGTAACTCCGAAATCCACCTCGACCGCAAGCTCATGGAAAAGCGCATCTTCCCGTGCCTGGACATCAATAAGTCCGCGACACGAAAAGAAGAAATGCTCCTTCCGAAGGACATGCTGACCCGTCTGTGGATCCTCCGAAAGGTGCTCCACCCGATGAACACGCTCGACGCGATGGAGTTCCTCCTGGACAAGGTGGCGCATACCAAGACCAATGAAGACTTCATCAAGGGAATGAGCGGCTAAAAACCCGGGATTTTGACGTCCCGGGTCATTGACCCGATTCTAGAATTTTGTTACCAGAGGCGAACTTATGAAACAGGCTATTCACCCGCAGTATATTGAAACGACCGTCTCCTGCGCTTGCGGACACGTGATCGAAACCCGCGCGACCCAGGAAAACATCAAGGTCGAAATCTGCTCCAATTGCCACCCGATGTGGACCGGCAAGCACAAGCTGATGGACACCGAAGGCCGCGTGGAGCGGTTCATGAACAAGTACAAGAAGAAGTAAGGAACACCTGTTTCCTGATCTTTCATCAAGGCCCCGGGCGCTTTGCAGCGACCGGGGCTTTGGTCTTTGTGCTTCTCTGATAGAGTGACCCCATGGCTGGAATGTTCGACAAACTGGACGCCGTCGAGCAGCGATTCCTCGAGCTGGAATCGCGCCTGGCAGATCCGTCGCTCGCCGATCAGCCGGGCGAGTTTCGGCGCCTCTCGCGCGAACACGCGTCGCTGCAGGAGCTCATCGACGAGTACCGCCAGTACAAGCAGCTCCATTCCGAGTTCCACTCGAATCGCGAACTTCTCGAGGACAAGGACGCCGAACTCTCGGCAATGGCGCGCGACGAGTTGAAGCGCCTGGAGCCCGAGATCGAGCAATCGAAGCGCAGGCTTCAGATCCTGCTGCTTCCGAAGGACCCGAACGACGACAAGAACATCATGTTTGAAATTCGCGCGGGCGCCGGCGGCGAGGAGGCGGCGCTTTTTGTCGGCGAGCTTTTTCGTCTCTACCAGCGTTACGCCGAACGCCAAGGCTGGAAGGTCGATGTTCTTTCCGCAAACTCCACCGGCATTGGCGGCTTCAAGGAAATCATCGCGATGATCGAAGGCCAAAAGGTCTATAGCCGCCTGAAGTGGGAAGGCGGCGTCCATCGCGTGCAGCGAGTTCCGGAAACCGAGGCTCAAGGCCGCATTCACACCTCGACGGTCACGGTCGCAGTTCTGCCCGAAGCCGAGGACGTGGACGTGAACATCAATCCGGTCGACCTTCGCATTGATGTGTTCCGTTCCGGCGGTGCCGGTGGACAGGGCGTCAACACGACCGATTCTGCGGTGCGAATCACTCACATTCCGACCGGAACCGTGGTCGTCTGCCAGGACGAGCGCTCGCAGCACAAGAACAAGGACAAGGCGATGAAGATCCTGCGCTCACGCCTTCTCGACGCCGAGCAGGAGCGAGCAGCCAAGGAGCATTCGGATGCTCGTCGCACGATGGTCGGCACCGGTGACCGGAGCGAGCGCATTCGCACGTATAACTTTCCGCAAGGTCGTCTCACTGACCACCGCATCGGGCTCACGCTCTACCAGTTACCTGAAGTGATGGAAGGCAAGATCGACGAAATCCTCGATGGACTGCAGGCCCACTACCAGATGGAAGCGCTCAAGGCGCAGGGCATCTCGGGCTGATTGGCCATGGCTGCCGCCTCGAATCCTGCAATCGAGAAGCTCTTCGCCGAATTTTCAGAAAAAATTCCTGAGCATGAGCTCGAGATCCTGCTCGAATCGGCATTTCATCGCGCGTTTCCAGATCGACCTCGCCTCACTCGACAACAGCTCCATTCGGGAGTTGTCCTGCCGGAAGGGGGCTGGATCACGCAGGCACGCCTTTGGGCCGAAAAGCGATTTGCTGCCCGCGTGCCGCTTCAGCATCTCACGCGCGAACAGAATTTTTTCGGGCGTTATTTTGAAGTGGGCCCGGAGGTCCTGATTCCCCGGCCGGAAACCGAAGTCCTGGTGGAACGCGTGCTGGCTTGGATTTCAAGCTGCGGTGGAGCATCGCTGCTGGGAGCGGATATCGGCACTGGAAGCGGGGTAATTCCGATCACATGCCTTCTGGAGTCTGGCCCGGGACTTCGCATGGTCGCCACCGAGGCGAGCCCCGAGGCACTGAGGCGCGCTCAGGATAACTCTCGTGTCCTGGGTGTTTCCGGCGAGACGATTGCCTGGATCAGTCCCCGCGATGAGAGGGACGTCACGGCGTCGTTGCAGGAGTGGGTGGCGCGTGCCGGTCGGAAGCTGGATTTCCTGGTCAGCAATCCCCCCTATCTCCGGCGCGATCGTGACGAGGTGGACGAAGAGGTCGAGAATTTCGAACCTTCGCTGGCGCTCTTCGCGCCCGAGCAGGACCCTCTATTCTACTATCGCGAGATTTCTCGTTCCGCCCACCTGCTGCTCAGGGCGGGAGGGCGGGTTTTCCTGGAGCTGCCGCATGAGCGGGCGGACGAGATTCGTCGGCTTTTTGAGGCAGGGTTCGATGAGGTGCGGATTCTTCCAGATCTCGCTGGGAAGAGCAGGGTTTTGGAGGCAAAGTTGAACGCATGGACCAGATGAAGATTCAGGGGGGCAATGTCCTCCGCGGTACTGTGGAAGTGAGTGGAGCCAAGAATGCAGCCCTTCCGGTGCTGGTTTCCGCCATCCTGGCAACAAGGCCCTGCACTTATGATCGCGTGCCGGATCTGATGGACATCCGGACGCTCTGCAAGCTTCTGGCGAACATGGGCATGAAGGTCGACTTCGATCGCAAGGCCAACCGAGCCACCCTCGATCCATCTTCGATTCACTCTCAGGAGGCACCGTATGAGCTCGTCAAGACCATGCGTGCTTCGGTGTTCGTGCTGGGGCCGCTGGTCGCCAAGTACGGCCATGCAAAAGTGTCGTTGCCAGGTGGCTGCGCCATCGGGGCGCGTCCGATCAACTACCACCTGACCGGACTCGAGAAGCTGGGCGCCCAGATCCAGCTCGAGGAGGGTTACGTGATCGCAAATGCCAAGAGGCTGATTGGAAATCGCGTGGCGTTTGAATACCCGAGCGTAGGGGCAACCGAAAATATCCTGATGGCGGCAGTCCTGGCCAAGGGTGAGTCGATTCTCGAAAACTGCGCCAAGGAGCCGGAGATCGTGGATCTTGCAAGGGCCCTGCGTGCCATGGGCGCAGAGATCGAGGGCGAGGGCACCGAAACCATTCGTGTGCAGGGCAAGGATTCGCTGGAGTCCTGCCGACACAGCATCATTGGCGATCGAATCGAGGCGGGGACATTCCTCTGCGCCGGATTTGCAACGGGCGGCGAGGTTCGAGTCAATGGCATCACTCCTGAGTTCTTGGAGCCGGTGCTCGTCAAACTCGAGGAATCTGGAGCAGTCATCGAGCGAGGGGCAAATTTCATCGGAATCCGCTCGAAGGGGCGCCCGAAAGCTACGGATGTCACCACTCTTCCGCATCCCGGGTTCCCCACCGACATGCAGGCTCAGTTCATGGCAGCCATGACGATTGCAGATGGTGCCTCGGTGATCACCGAGACGGTTTTCGAAAATCGATTCATGCACGTTCCGGAACTCTCCCGACTCGGCGCGGACATCACTGTGCGAGGCAAGAGTGCCGTCGTGAAGGGCCGCGACAAGCTCAAGGGCGCACCGGTGATGGCGACGGATTTGCGCGCCAGCGCCAGCCTGATCATTGCTGGCCTCTGTGCCGAGGGTCAGACCACGGTGAGCAGAATCTACCATCTGGACCGCGGATACGAGCGAATGGAAGAGAAGCTTCGCGGGCTCGGCGCAAACATCGAGCGCATTCCCGAGTGACGAGGAAGAGCATGTCGCAGCCGAACTGCATTTTCTGCAAGATCGCTTCGGGTGAGATTCCATCAGCCAAGGTGTTTGAAAACGCCGAGTTCGTGGCGATCCGCGATATCCAGCCACAGGCCAAGGTCCATCTGCTGGTGATTCCGAAAACGCATGTCGAGTGCCTGGACTCGGAAGGTTCGGCCGACATCAACGCGAGTATTTTGAACACGGCAGTTGTGGTCGCCCGCAAGGAGGGACTTGCCACCAACGGATTCCGCGTAGTCGTGAACACGCGCGAGTGGGGCGGGCAGACGGTGTCGCATCTGCACCTGCATATCCTGGGCGGCGAGCAGCTTCGCGGCAGGTTCGCTTAATCGAAAATTCTGTTGTCGCCCGCCGGGTCGCGATGAACTTCGGGTTCCATCGCGCGTGCGGAAGCAGGTATATCCCGCTTCTGATGAAGCGAATTCTGGTCATCGACGAAGATCGAGAGTTCCGTGGTTTTCTGCGGACAATCCTCCAGAGGCACTATGAAGTGCTAGAGGCGGCCTCCCCGCGCGAAGCGCTGCAGGTGGTTGCACGCGTGCACCCGGATCTCGTCATCCTGGATCAATCTCTCGACGATGTCTGCCGGCGCCTGCGTGCACATCCGGCCACCCGGGCGATTCCGGTGCTGATGCTCGTGGGAGTGGACGATGAGGCTGCGCGTGGAGGAACCTGGTCGTCGAGAGTTCGATGCCTCGATGATGGCGCCGATGATGCCATGGACAAGCCGTTTTATCCCGAGGAGCTGCTGGCGAAGATCCGCGCGCGCCTCCGATCTCGTGACTTTGAGCTCTCGGTCCGGGCGGAGCTTTCGATTGGAAATCTTCGGATGGATCCGGTCACCCTGGCTGTGGAGGTCTCTGGTCGAAGCATCACGCTCACTCCGACGGAGTTCGATCTGCTTCGGTATTTCCTGGAGCGCACGGACAGGGTGGTTCCACGCAAGCAGCTTCTCGGCGATCTCTGGCCCGACGCGATTGTTACCCGACGAACCATTGATACGCACATTGCGAACCTGCGGAAAAAGCTCCACGGTTTCGATCACGGATTTGAGACCATCTATGGTTCGGGATACCGGCTGACCTGCAGGGGCGAGCCCGAGCGCTGATCCTCAGGCAGCATCGTCGAACACGATTCCTTTTCGAAAGCGCTGCGGCGCTTTTCTGCTGCCCGGTGCCTGCTTGTAACGAAATAGTGCGGCTCGAACCGAGCGCAAAGGATGGCGTTCAAGCATCTGACGAAGTTCTGACCAGCTCGGGGGGCCGGGTGGGCTCGTGGTGCTCCGATCCAGTGAAGTGGGGGGCTCTCCCTGTGCGTGAGCGGGCATCTGTTGGACCTGGAGTCGCCATTCGGAATCAGGAGGGGGTTCTCGGGATCCAGCTCCTTGAGGCAAGTCTCCATCGGTGGCCTCCGCTTCGGCCGTCTCCTGAAGATGGGGTGTCAGGGCCGCAATCGGGCTGAGCCAATGGCCCAACCGCTGACTGATCCTCGCAAGCCTCGACAGCATGTCCCTTCCCTTCGCCGTCACGCACCGCGCCTAGGTGCGTAATCTGCTACTCAATTCCTGAGTCTACTGGAAGTTTTTACAGGCCGGCAGTGTGTCCACTGGGGCCTGTAAAGGCTTTGTTTTCATCATGTTTTCAGGGTCTTAACGCAAGTCGTTGACCCGCGAAATGACGGATGCTAAACGAACGACTCAACTATTGGAATTGGGCGGGTCGTTTGCCCCGAGGTGAGTTCATGTCGAAGGATATCGATCTCTTTGAAAAGTGCCGTCAGTTTGAAGACGCCAAGCGCATTCAGGCGGCCGGTGTTTATCCTTTTTTTCGACCCATTGAGTCCACCTCCGGATCGCGCGTCGTCACGCATGGTCGCCGCCGGGTGATGATCGGATCCAACAACTATCTCGGTCTCACGCATCACCCTCAGGTGATTCAGGCCGCCAAAAACGCCATCGATCAGTACGGAACGGGCTGCACGGGCTCACGTTTTCTCAACGGCAACCTGGTTGCGCATGAGGAGCTTGAAAAGCGCCTTGCCAAGTTTCTTGGAAAGGAAGCCTGCCTTGTTTTTGCCACGGGCTTCCTGACGAACGCTGGAGTCCTCTCCTGCCTGATCGGACGGAGCGACGTCATCTATTCGGATCGTGAAAATCACGCTTCGATCGTGGAAGGCACGCGCCTCGCGATCGGTGACACCGTGAAATTCAAGCACAACGATATGGAGGACCTCGAGCGCGTCCTTCGCATCACGCGCTCAAAATACGCAGGCGCGCTGATCGTTGCCGACGGCGTTTTCTCGATGTCGGGCGACATCGTGAAGCTTCCTGAAATGGCGGAGCTGGCGAAGAAGTACAATTGCCGCCTCTACATCGACGATGCCCATGCGCTCGGCGTTCTCGGCTCGAAGGGCCAGGGCACGGAGCATCACTTCAACATGGTCGGCGCAGCCGACCTGGTGATGGGAACTTTCTCGAAGTCTTTTGCCTCGCTCGGCGGCTACGTCGCCGGGACCGAAGAAGTCATTCACTTCATCAAGCACCGTGCGCGCACGTTCATGTTCAGCGCGGCCATGCCGCCGGCCGCCGTCGGAACCGTCATGGAGTGCTTGAACATCGCAGAGACCGACACCACCCACATCGAGAACCTGCGTCGCAATGCCGCCAAGATGGCTCGTGAACTTGAGGCCATGGGTTACAACACCCTTGGCTCGCGCACGCCCATCATTCCGCTCCTGATCGGTGACGACATGGCCGCGTTCGCGTTTGCCCAGCGTCTGTACGAACATGGCGTGTTCGCAACGCCCGTCGTGAGCCCTGCGGTGCCAGAAGGTTGTGCGCTCATCCGCACCAGCTACATGGCCACGCATACGGACGAGGACCTGGACTACGCACTCGAGGTGCTGGAAAAGCTCGGCCGCGAGTTCGGCATCATCGGTTCCGAGAGCCGCGCCTCCGAGCTCGCGCAGCTGGCGCAGGCTCACTTTGGCCAGAAACCGGCCCATTCTGCAGTCGTGACAGCGCAGCTCTGATCTGCGACAGTAGCGGCATGATCGAAATCCGGCCCGTCAGAAGCTCCCGTGACTGGGAGCAGTTCATCGGCTTTCCGTGGACCATCTACCGGGGCGATCCAAACTGGGTACCCCCGCTGCGCATCGCCGTCCGCGACATGTTGGACGTGCGAAAGAACCCCTTCTTTCGCCACGCGTTCATGAATCCCTGGCTCGCGTATCGGGGCGGCGAGGTGGTCGGTCGCATCGTCGGAGTGGTCGACGAGAATCATAACCGCTTCCACAACGAAAAGACGGCGTTCTTCGGCTTTTTCGAAACCGTCGATGATGCGGAGGTGGCCGGAAAGCTCCTGGAGGCGGTGAGTGCCTGGTCGCGTGAGCGAGGAATGGAGACGCTTCGTGGCCCGGTGAATCTCAGCACCAATCACGAATGCGGCCTGCTGGTGGAGGGCTTCGACTCTCCGCCTTCGGTCATGATGCCCTACAATCCCGCGTATTATTCTTCGCTGCTCGAGGGCGCGGGTTTCAGCAAGATCAAGGATCTGCTTGCCTATGACGTCCACGGCAACTCGCGTTTTTCCGAGCGGCTGCTCGCGCAGTCGGAGCGCCTCAAGGCGAACGGCAATGTGACGTTTCGAACCGTGAACATGAAGCGTTTCGAGCAGGAGATCGAGCTGATCCTGGAAATCTACAACGATGCCTGGGAGAGCAACTGGGGTTTTGTGCCCATGGAGCCCGAAGAGTTCCAGCACATGGCTCGCGACATGAAGTCCATCGTTGATCCTGAACTGCTGCTCATCGCAGAGGTCCGGGGTGAGCCTGCCGGATTCGGCCTGACACTTCCGGATGTGAACCAGGTCTTTCGGAAAATTCCGGATGGAAAGCTCCTTCCCACGGGGCTCTTCAAGCTGCTCTGGAATCTCAAGGGTCCGGGTCGTGCGCAGACCGTCAATCGGTGCCGCATTCTCACTCTCGGCATCAAAAAGGCGTTCAGGAATTTCAGCCTCGGTCCGCTTTTCTACACCGAATACCTCAAGCGGGGGCCCGCTGCAGGCTACCCGATCGGCGAGGCATCCTGGATTCTCGAGGACAATCGCGCGATGAACCGCGCACTCGAGATGATGTGCGGCCAGCGAACCAAGGTCTATCGCCTGTACGATCGGGCGATCCAGTGAAGGTTCGACGATGAGGATTCTCGGAATTGATCCCGGCTCGCGACTCACCGGCTTCGGTTGTATCGAGGTGGCCGGACCTCGGATGACGGCCGTCGAGCATGGCACGCTCAAGCTCGCGTCCACGTCAGGCAGGCAGGAGGTCGCGCTCGAGCAGCGCCTGCTGGACCTGTTCCTCGGGCTTTCAGAGGTCATCGACCGGCTCAAGCCGGATGTTCTTGTCGTGGAGCGCGTCTTTTTTGCGAAGAACGCAGTATCGTCGCTGAAGTTGGGGCAGGCGCGTGGCGTGGTGATCGTCTGCGGTGCACTGAAGGGGCTCGAGATCGTCGAATACAGTCCGACGGAAGTGAAGCGAGCCGTGGTGGGTAGCGGCACTGCCGACAAGGTTCAGGTGGCGCGAGTCCTGGAGATGATCCTGGGTCGGCAGGAATTCGCGACCGCCGACTCCTCCGATGCCCTTGCTCTTGCCGTCTGCCATGGCCAGCAGTTTCTGGGCGGAGCGGCAGCTCAGGCGAAGGCTTCACTGGCCGGAATCGCCAAAACAGCCCGGAAATCCGCAAAAAAAGGCAAGGGCCTTGCTGCCTTGCTGGGCCTGACCCCTGAGGTCGTGGGCGACCGCAGACGCGTGGACTTCTCGAAAAAATCCTGATTAGCTGGCCGCATGATCGGCTTTTTGCGCGGCGAAGTCTTGGACATCACGGATCATCGCGTCCTGCTCCTGGTGGGCGGAGTGGGCTATCAGGTGGCGCTTCCTCAGGGCGCGGAAACCTCGTCGCTCGCAGTGGGCTCGTCGCTCGACATCCATGTCCATACCCATGTGCGCGAAGATGCGCTGGATCTTTACGGGTTCGTGACTCGGACCGAGAAGGAGCTTTTCCTGCTGCTCCTGAGCGTCAACGGCATCGGTCCCAAGGGAGCCCTTGCCGTTCTCTCCGGAATGTCGACGGGGACGCTGGTCAGCGCGATTCTTTCGGGCGATCATGGAAGCCTTCAAAAAATTCCGGGAGTCGGAAAGAAGACTGCCGAGCGCCTGGTTCTCGAGCTTTCTGACGTCCTGAAAAAGCGTCCCGACCTGATGGCTCATGCCTCGAGCGCGCCGGTGCAGAACCCTAAAGCTCCGGCTCGGTCCGCCGCTATCGGCCTCGACTTTGCGATCAAGGCGTTTGCCGATGCTCGTGAAGCGCTCGTGCAGTTGGGATTTCGAGACAACGACGTGCTTTCGGTCCTGAGGCGGATGGAGCTCGAGGAGTCGGCTTCCGACGCGACGTCGGGATGGAAGCCTGAGGAAGTGGTTCGTCGGGCGCTTCAGCAGCTCCGTTAATCCAGAGAGGCGATCATGTCAGGAAAGAAGGATCTCGAAACCGAAGTCGCGCGAATGACCAGTCCCGATCTCGGAAACTGGGATGAGCCGGAGTCGGAAAAAGGGCTTCGGCCGGAGCACCTCGACGAATACGTTGGCCAGGAAAAGGTGAAAGAGAATCTCCGTCTTTTCATCGAAGCGGCAAGACTCCGAGGCGATTCGCTGGATCACGTGCTGCTCGCCGGACCTCCCGGACTTGGCAAGACCACCCTCGCCCACATTGTCGCTCGTGAAATGGGAAGCCAGATCCACACCGTCAGCGGACCGAACGTCGAGAAGAAGGGCGATCTTGCGGCCCTGCTGACGAATCTCCAGCCGCGGGACGTGCTTTTCATCGATGAAATTCACCGTCTTCCGAAGGTCATCGAGGAAGTCCTGTATACCGCGATGGAGGACTTCAAGCTCGACTTGATCATGAACCCCGGGCCGGGAGCCCGCACGCTGCGCATCGATCTTCCGAAATTCACGCTGGTGGGTGCGACGACCCGAACGGGTCTCCTGTCGAGCCCTCTTCGCGACCGGTTCGGCGTGCCCCTGCGCCTGGACTTTTATCCCGTGTCCGAGCTCCAAAAAATCGTCGATCGGAGCGCGAAGCTCCTGGGTGTGCCGATCGATGCGAGTGGTGCGGCGGAGATTGCGCGCCGTTCGCGAGGAACCCCGCGAATCGCCAATCGACTCCTGAAGCGTGTCCGCGATTACGCCCAGGTGCGCGCGAAGGTTTCCGTCATCTCGCTCCGCGTGGCCCAGGATGCCCTGAGCCTCTTCGAGGTCGACGAGCGCGGGCTGGATCCTTTGGACCGGAAGTTCCTGGCAACCATTATCGAGAAGTTCGATGGCGGGCCCGTGGGCATCGAAACGCTGGCCTCTGCACTGGGTGAAGAGCGGGATACTCTCGAGGACGTTTACGAGCCCTTCCTGCTTCAGGAGGGGTTCCTTCAGCGGACGCCGCGAGGAAGGATGGCGACCCGGCTGGCGCACGAACATCTCGGGCATCCCTACGTTTCGAAGGCCTCTCCGCAAGGCGTGCTTTTCGAATAGGGCGAGCACTGAGCTGTTGAGGAAATCGCACAGTGACTCGTTTTTGGGATGTGTCGGAAAGGAGACATTCCGGGCACGATCGGGCACGACCCTCTGTCAAAAGTTCATCGACACTCTCAAGTCACCGAAATCATTGGTTTTGTCTCTCCTGAAAATAATCGAAAAAATCCACCCGCAGTGCGATGCGAGGCATGGAACTTGCGTTATGTCGATGTGTGTTGAACGCCCAAAGAACTCTCAGCAAGACGTTGGAATGGAAGGGAATCGGACTTCACTCGGGTCGGGAAGTGACTCTGAGGATCCTTCCGCTGCCTTCTGATAGCGGAATCCGGTTTGTTCGCACCGACCTCGATGGTTCTCCGGAAATTCCAGCTCTGGTCGATTTCGTCGTCAATACTCGGATGGCGACCACGATCGGTCGGGGCAATGCCACGGTCAGCACCGTGGAACACCTCATGTGCGCGCTTTTCGCCGCCGGAATCGACAATGCCCGCGTGGAGCTGAATGCGCCGGAAGTTCCGATTTCCGATGGCAGTTCTGCGGAGTTTTTTGCTGCATTGATCCGTGCAGGACTGGAGATCCAGAGGGCCCATCGGAAGGTCTGGAAACTCCGGAAACGGGTTGAGCTCAAGTCCGGCGAGAAGTGGGGCGTTGCGGAGCCCTCATCGGTCCTCGACGTTTCAGCCTCGGTCGAGTTCGATCATCACGCCATCGGCTATCAGGACTTCAGATACATCCATGGGCAGACCTCGTTTGAGGACTTCGGTGCCGCGCGGACCTTCGGCTTCATTCGCGAGGTCGAAGCGCTCCAGAAGATGGGTCTGGCCCTCGGCGGCTCACTGGCCAATGCAGTCGTTCTGGATGACTCCGGAGTCATGAACCCCGGAGGCCTCCGGTATGAAAACGAGTTTGCGCGTCACAAGGTGCTCGATGCCCTGGGTGATTTCGCTCTCTCGGGGCATCAGATTCAGGCTCGAATCCGTCTTCATCGGTCGGGGCACGATCTGCATCGTGACCTGCTGAAGGCGATCCTGGCGGAATCGGAGCTGGTCGAATGTGCACCCATCCAAAGCTCGAGGAACTCTTTCCTTCGTCGCCTGCGGGCCGCTGCAATCTGAGCGGGCATCCGGGCGGGTCGGTGGGAGTTTCGGTTTGACTCTCGTCAGGGAAAATCTTAGGTTCAGGCCTTCCTGAAAGGTCGGGATGTGGCGCAGCCTGGCTAGCGCACTTGCATGGGGTGCAAGGGGTCGTGGGTTCAAATCCCGCCATCCCGACCATTAAAAAATCAAAATCCGACGGAATAACCCAAAACGGTGCTGCCGAGCCGGATATCGGCCTGTCCGGTGATCAGGGTGATCTGGCTGTAATCCAAAGAAAGAGACATGCTCAGGCCCGTGAGCGGTCGGTAGGTGTACGACACTCCGTAAGCCATTTCGCGGCTGGAAAGATCGCTCAGCCCGTAGAGCGGGGCAAACTTGAAGTAGGTAGAAATGCTGTCGCGTCTGCTGAGCTGGCGCGATGCCATCGGATAGACCTGCGGCCCGAGCAGATTGGTGAATCCGATCCTGCCACTGGGCGAAAACGTGGTGGTGTAGAAATATCCGCCATACAGCCAGAACCTCCAGCCCGCAGTCTGCCCCAGAAAGTACCCATACCGCAGGTTCATTCCGAGCAGGTAAAAGCGCAGGCTCGTCTCGTTGCCGCTCAGTGGAAGGAAGGTGCGATAGATGTTTGCCGCGGCAACATGCCTGCGGTTGGACGTCAGGAACTGGGAGTACGAGAGCTTTCCTGCGACGCCAAACTGCCGGAATGTGACGCCCGCGTTGTCCTGGTAGTTCATCAGGGCTCCGCTGAGGCCGACTCCGAAGGAGGAAGTCTCTGCCTGAAGGCTTTTCAGGATCTCTCGAACGGGATTCGGAGGCTCGCTTTTCAGGGTCACGACTTCGGTCTGGAGTTGTCCCGCCAGATTGACGGTGGAAAACTCCAGGCTGGTGGTTGCATCTCGAATGGCCCGTTCGATCTCGAACTGGCCCGCCTCGACGGCAACGGGCTCGTAGTCCAGAAGAAGCTTCGATTTTTTGGAGTCGAATCGTCCGGTAAGCCGAACGAGAAGCTGGAACTGCCCATCGGATTTTTCGCGGATGATGATCGGAAAGCGCTGGCTGGAGAATTTCAGAGCAGCAAGCTGCTTTTCGGCACGGCCCACCACGGCCTGTGGACGGATCGCCGCCTCGACATCGGATGTGCTCGCGAGCATCACCACTGCCGCCAGGGGCAAGGCGAGGGCTCGCGCCATCCATATCAATCGAAGAATCGGGGCCAGCTTCGGCATTCTACTTCAGAGTAAACAAACTCGGCCTCGAATGAAAAAAAAACACGGTTGCAGCCAACATTCCCGGGTCTGCAGTCAAAGCCGTGGCATGCGCATTCGCGGCGTCTCCCCCTCGAAAATGCCACGAAGCACGGAACCCAGTGGTTGGCCGCTTCGATACACGCGCTCCAGCGCTTCAGCTGCCGACTTTGAAATCAGGTTTTTCAGCCACAGAAAGTCCGTGTCATCCCAGAGGAGAAAGGCCCGGGCCTCCTCTCCTTGAATGCGCCCCGCTCTCCCCAGCATCTGGGCAAGGTCCAGGACGCTGAATGGAACCTGCCAGAGAATCACCCAGCGCAGGGCGGAGAAATCCATGCCCATGCCGAAGGCGGAAGTGGCTGCGATCCATCGAATCCGGCCGTCGCGTATTCCTCTTTCGACTGACAGGCGCTCCTCCACGGCCATTCCGGCGTGATAAGGCGCAACCTGCGATGAGTCTCCGGACCAGGAGCCGAGCAGGCGCGCCACTTCGATGGTCTGTCCACGGGTGCTGCAGAAGATGATTCCGGGCGAGGTCTCGCGCTCCAGCCACCTTCGGACGAACTCTCCGCGATGCGCCCACGAAATCCGCACCCGCGAGGATTGCAGCAGCGGGTTCATCGAGAACTCTCCCAATTCCCTCACTTCGTCGGGAAGTGCGCGGAGAAGTGAGGCTCGTGCTTCGGCCGGAAGCGTTGCCGAAAGCCAGAGCGACCTTCGAATCCCAAATCTCCGAGCCAGTCCGGGGAGGATCCTGAACTCCGGCCGAAAGCTGGTTCCCCAGTCTTCGATGCAGTGGCATTCATCCACGACCAGCAGGCATTCAGCGGGAATCGTCATTCCCCGTTCCAACTTGCGAGCGAGCCTTTCGGGAGTGAGCACCTGGACTTGAGGCTCCCGGCTCCGGGACTCGAAGTGCTCGACCAGTTGAACCCCGAGGGAGGACAGCCGCTCCGAGTGCTGCCTCACCAGGGCCTGCAGTGGTGCAATGACCAGCGCGGTCGTGGATCGTCCGCGATTGTGCGGAATCCGGGCAGCCTCCTCGAAAATCCGACTCTTGCCTGAACCGGTCGCGGCAATGCAGATGAGATGCACGGATGATTCCGAGAATAGGATTTCAAGCGCCTGGGCCTGAAATGGCCGAAGAGGTCGGGTGTGTTCCAGGATTCGCATGCAGGGGCAGCAAGCGAATTACATGCCGGATCATTGTTCCGAGAAGACGTTCTGCGGAATCTCGGATTTGAATCTCAGGTAAACCAACCCGCCAATGAAGCTCCAGAAGATCTGGTAGACCACCATCAGGCTGAAGACGTTGGCTCCCGATTTGAAGCCGATCAGCAGGAAAAGCCATCCGAAGGCAGCGTGGCCCGTTCCTACTCCGGCGGGAGCAAGAGGAATTGCGGTCGCCAGAAGTCCCAGCGGAGCCAGCGCGTACAAGGC
>JBIIXZ010000317.1:0-6088 GCA_044347055.1 Bdellovibrionia bacterium
GCCTGCAGAAACTTTTCGTAAGATTTCCGCTGCAGATCGATGAGGTTGGGAATCTCAACGGGGGTCGCGATGCGCGAAAATTCCTTACGAATTCGCCGATTCTCCGAGAAAAGAGAGGCCATGCGGGCTCCTTAAAAATCAGCCGGTGCGAGATCAGAATGAAGCCGTTCTGAAGAAAAGCGAAGACAGAGTGCTTCTCTTTTGCTTCCAGGCACCACCCCGCGGACCGGGACGCACGGCGGAACCTGCATCAAAACAGATGACAGCGGACAAAAAACCTTTCGGGAACTTCGCCTCGATGCGCCCCAGAAGGGCTCCGGATTGCATATCCAATCCATGGAACCACTCTGCGATTCTCGAAACTTCCCTCGAACCAGATTTCCACCAAGACCACTCAGGACCGCACTTTCGAACGAGCGGCCACGCTGGATGGCGTCAGACTGGCACGAATTTTTATTGGACTCCCCAGCTCATAAACAGAGATCTGCGGATGTGCAAGTTCATTTTCTGCATTTGCAGAAATTGCACATCCGCAGACTCAGAACCAGAGGTCCAATCCAAACCGAGAAGGATTACTTCAGTTCGACCTTGGCGCCGACTGCTTCAAGCTTCTTCTTGATTTCGTCAGCTTCAGCCTTGGCAACGCCTTCCTTCAGGGGCTTCGGAGCGCCTTCGACCAGGTCCTTGGCTTCCTTGAGGCCAAGGCCGGTGATAGCGCGGACTTCCTTAATGACTTCGATCTTCTTGTCGCCCGATGCAGCCAAGATGACGTTGAACTCGGTCTTCGCCTCAGCAGCAGGAGCCGCAGCTCCGCCGCCGACAGCTGCAACTGCCACAGGAGCAGCGGCCGAGACGCCGAACTTGTTTTCGAGGTCCTTCACGAGCTGCGAGAGCTCGAGCACGGACATGTTCTCGATGAAGGAGATCACGTTTTCTTTAGTAATAGTCGACATGGTTATACCTCTTACTTCAAAACCCGAAATTCCACTTCTGATGTGTTTTTCCGGGGCTTGGTCCCTCTGGTTCTTCAGTCGAGACCCGTTCACTTCTGGCGTCCTTGCCAGAAGTTAATTCCAGTGCGTTGATCCGAATCAGGCTTCCGACTTCTTCTTTTCAATCGCAGACAACACAGTCACCAGGCTACGCGGAACGGCTGCCAGCACACCAACAAAGTTGGAGATCGGAGCGTTCATCGTTCCAAGCATCTTTGCCAAAAGCACTTCCTTGCTCGGAAGACTGGCAAGCTCCTCGACTTCCGAGGCGCTAAGACGCTTGGTGCCCATGAGGCCATCCTTAATCTTGAGGGCCTCATTATCCTTGGAGAACTTATGGAACACCTTCGCTGCCGCAGCAGGATCGCCGTAAGCAAAAGCGACGAGCGTCGGTCCCACTACAGAGTCCATCAGGCTCTGTGCGTCAGCCCCGATGGCGCCATCCTTCGATACGAGGCGAGCCACGTTGTTCTTCAGGACCTTCACTTCGACGTTATGACCACGAAGCGAGCGGCGGAGTTCGTTTGCCTGATTGGACTCAAGGCCTTTGTAGTCGGCAAAGAGCGCGACCTGTGCCTTGACGAATTTTTCCTTCAGGTTGGATGCGAGTTCGGCTTTATCAGTACGATTCATAAAAACCTCTTCTTAAAGTCGCTCGATTAACCGCTGACCTGACCCACTTCGAGCGAATCCAGGGTAATCCCGGGACTCATCGTGGTCGAGAGCGTCACCTTCTGCAGGTACATACCCTTACTGGTCGGTGGCTTTGCACGCAGGATGGCGGCGGCCATGACATTAAAGTTCTCGCGGAGCTTCTGAGCACCGAAGGACTTCTTGCCGATGACGACGTGGACGATACCGGTTTTTTCCGTACGGTATTCCACTTTCCCCATCTTCTGTTCTTTAACCGCTTTGGCCACGTCCATGGTGACCGTCCCCAGCTTCGGATTCGGCATCAGACCACGGGGGCCCAGCAGCTTACCAACCTTGGAAACAGCAACCATCATATCCGGGGTTGCGATCATCTTGTCAAAATCCAGCCATCCGCCGGAGATCTTTTCGATGATGTCGTCGGAGCCAACGAAATCGGCACCAGCAGCTTCCGCCTCTTTGGCCTTCTCGCCCTTGGCCAGAACCACCACACGGAAACTCTTCCCAATTCCGTGCGGAAGAACAAGAGCGCCGCGAACCATCTGGTCGGCATGCTTCGGGTCGACGCCGAGCTTGAAAGCGACGTCCACTGTTTCATCGAACTTTGCGAACGAAACCTGCGACAGAAGATCGAAGGCCTGATCCAGCTTGTATTTCTTTCCGAACTCGAGCTTCTTCAGCGCGTCGGAGTACTTCTTACCATGACGGCCGATGCCGCCTGTCTTCTCAGACATATTTACCTCAAGTGGTTCAAACGCCCCACAGACGACTCGGAGCTCCCACGGATTTTACAACTTACTCTGCGATGGTGATTCCTGCACTGCGAGCGGTACCGGCCACCGTATTCATGGCGGCCTGGACCGATGCAGCCGTCAGGTCCGGCATCTTCACCTTTGCAATCTCTTCGAGCTGCTTTTTGGTGACCTTGCCAGCCTTTGTCTTGTTGGGGGTTCCGCTACCTTTTTCAATTTTTGCGGCCTTCAAGAGAAGCACCGAGGCGGGCGGAGTCTTGGTGATGAAGGTGAAAGAGCGATCTGAGTACACCGTGATGATCACGGGAATGATCGTGCCCTTCTGATCCTGCGTCTTGGCATTGAACGCCTTGCAGAATTCCATAATATTCACGCCACGTTGACCGAGAGCCGGACCAACGGGGGGTGCCGGATTCGCTCCGCCACCAGGGATTTGCAGCTTAATCTGACCAACTACCTTCTTCGCCATAAGGGGCCCCTCTTAACACAAGGCTTCAAATTTTTTCAACTTGAATAAAATCCAGCTCAACGGGCGTCGAACGACCGAAGATGCTGACCAAAACCTTAACTTTGCCTTTATCCGGATTCACATCTTCAACGGTACCGCTGAAGTTGGAGAACGGACCGTCCACCACCCGGACGTTTTCACCAGCGTTGAACGAAACGCGCGGACGAGGCTTGCTCTGCCCTTCAGCGATTCGATTCGTCATTTTCTGAACTTCAGTTTCAGCAATCGGAACTGGACGCACCTTATCGCCAACGAAGCCGGTGATCTTGGGCGTGTTCTTGACGATATGCCAGGTCTCGTCATTGAGGATCATCTTCACGAGGATGTATCCCGGGAAAAAGCGGCGCTTCGTCGTGCGCTTTTGACCCTTGACGAGCTCTACAACGTTTTCTTCAGGGACAATGACTTCCCCGAACAGAGCCTCTTTGCGGAGCGACTTCACGCGCTCCTCAAGAGCGGTCTTTGCTTTGTGCTCATACCCGGAATAGGTATGCACGATGTACCAGTTCATTTCTGAACCAGTAGTGGCGCCAGCCGCGAGTCCTGAAGTGCTTTCGGTACCTTCGGTCACGATGATTCCCTTTCCAGCTAGATGATCCATTTCAAAAGTACGGTCCACAGGTAATCGAGCAGCCCGAGAAACAGGCCGGAGATCAGGACCATGACTACCACCAGCAGGGTTGCCGCACGGGTCTCTTTCTGAGTTGGCCACGAGACACGGGAGAGCTCGACAACGACCTCTGCCATGAACTGGTTCACCGCATCACTGCGATAAAGAAACGCAAAGAGGACAATACCCAGGAGAACCGATCCACCCTGAAGGATCATCTCGATGTGCCGGAAACGAGCCTCGAGATCATAAGCTCCGGCGAACTTCTGCCCGAAGCTGAAAACCAAAATGGCCAGCAGAGCGGAAGCTGCAACAAAGCTCATGGTGACCCATTTTTGCTGCTGATTTTCCATGGGGTGATTCCCTTTATATCAATCGCGTGACTAGATCGAGAGTGGCAGGCCAGGAGGGATTCGAACCCACAACCTACGGATTTGGAATCCGCCGCTCTACCATTAGAGCTACTGGCCTATCCTCGGTCTCTTACTTGCCTTCGCGATGGGACGTGTGCTTGCGGCAGAACTTGCAGTACTTCTTTTTTTCCAGCTTATCGGTGGTCTTCTGCTTGTTCTTGGTCGTGCCGTAATTCTTGCGCTTGCACTCGGTGCAATCCAAACCAACAATGACTCGCATTTTACTACTCCAAATACTCTGATCGGCTACCGGACTGAATTAGCCGGTTGGGTCATCGCAAGCAGGTCAGAAGCCAGAAATTCTCCCCGTCTTACGACGGGTCGTCGGGTTCCGATTTTGTTCCAACAGGGAGAGAGGCCTGAGCCCCTCTCCCTTCCAGGAACGACTAACGATGCTAGAGTCAACATCAGTGGCCGAAGCCCGAAGGCGCCGGCCACACACTTCAATTACTCGATGATTTCAGCAACCACGCCGGCGCCGACAGTACGGCCGCCTTCGCGGATAGCGAAACGCAGTTCCTTTTCCATTGCGATCGGGGTGATCAGCTCGACTTCAATCTGAATGTTGTCGCCAGGCATGACCATTTCGACGTTCGGGGGCAGGGTGACCACGCCCGTGACGTCCGTCGTACGGAAATAGAACTGAGGACGATAGCCCTTGAAGAACGGAGTGTGACGTCCGCCTTCTTCCTTGGTGAGGATGTAGGCCGAGCCCTTGAACTTCTTGTGCGGGGTGACGGATCCGGTGTGAGCCAGAACCTGACCACGCTCGACTTCTTCCTTCTTGGTGCCGCGGAGAAGGGCGCCAATGTTGTCGCCAGCCTCACCCTGATCGAGGAGCTTGCGGAACATTTCAACGCCGGTGACCGTGGTCTTGATCGTCGGGCGGAGGCCGATGATTTCGACTTCTTCGCCGACCTTGATCACGCCGCGCTCGACGCGACCGGTGACGACCGTTCCACGACCAGAGATCGAGAACACGTCTTCAACCGGCATCAGGAACGGCTTGTCCTTTTCGCGCTTCGGCTGCGGAACGTAGCTATCCACGGCTTCCATCAGCTTCAGGATTGCGCCTTCGCCGATGTCGCCAGCGTCGCCTTCCATCGCCTTCAGAGCAGAGCCCTTGACGATCGGAATCTGGTCGCCAGGGAACTTGTAGCTGGAGAGGAGTTCGCGGATTTCCATTTCAACAAGGTCCGCAAGTTCCGGGTCAGCCATGTCCATCTTGTTCATGAACACAACGATAGCCGGCACGCCAACCTGGCGAGCAAGCAGGATGTGCTCACGGGTCTGCGGCATGGGGCCGTCAGCAGCGGAGACCACGAGAATGGCGCCGTCCATCTGAGCAGCGCCGGTGATCATGTTCTTGACGTAGTCGGCGTGTCCCGGGCAGTCGACGTGTGCGTAGTGGCGGTTCGCAGTTTCGTACTCGACGTGCGTGGTGTTGATCGTGATGCCGCGCTCCTTCTCTTCCGGAGCGTTGTCGATCTGGTCGTATCCACGAGCCTGGGCAAGACCCTTCTTGGCGAGCACCGTGGTGATCGCTGCGGTCAGGGTCGTCTTGCCATGGTCAACGTGGCCGATCGTGCCGATATTGCAGTGAGGCTTTTTGCGGTCAAATTTCTCTTTCGACATGACTCTACTCGTCCTTCCTTTTTCCCTAGTTCTTCTGCTCTCGCCGCACCTTTCGGAGCCCGAGAGCCTGGTTACGTTGGTTAGATTGTTTGCCGGAATCTAAAACCGGTTTTTTACTGGAGCTCTTGACGGGACTTGAACCCGTGACCTCTCCCTTACCAAGGGAGTGCTCTACCAACTGAGCTACAAGAGCGCCGAATAAAATTTTGGAGCGAGAGAAGGGTCTCGAACCCTCAACCCTCGGCTTGGAAAGCCGATGCTCTAGCCAATTGAGCTACTCTCGCCCGCTAAACTTTTTCGTCAAAAACCAGCCGAATTGCGGGCAATTCGAATGGTGGAGAGAGAAGGATTCGAACCTTCGAAGGCAAAAGCCGCCAGATTTACAGTCTGGTCCCGTTGGCCACTTGGGTATCTCTCCAAAATACCAAAAACTACAAAGCTGGCCCTAACTTAGGGTCCCTCTTCTCCCTGACGCCGCCACCTCTTGTCAACGAAAGAAAACGACAAAAGTCCACCCGAGAAAATGG
>JBIIXZ010000315.1:0-6039 GCA_044347055.1 Bdellovibrionia bacterium
ATCTGGAGGCCTGGGCAAGCCGCCACGCGTGGACAATGACACGAGCGCTGATCGGGCTCGGGGCCCTCACCGCGATCGTCGTGGTTTTGTTTCCAGTGCACCTTCATGGCAGCGCCTACCTCGAGCCCGAGCGCGAGCTGCTGAAGGAAGTGGCTGCGACCTACTCGTTCGAGAAGAAAAATGTCCGCCGAATCGCCATCTCCAGCAGCGTGGCAGACCGCTGGCGCGCAACGGCGCTCGGGGCCTGGTACACTCCGTGGGATGTCTGGTCCGGAAGCGCCTCTGCTTCGCCGGAGGACGCTGGTGCACAGCTCTTGCTGGCGAAGGTTGGCGACACCATTGGAGAAGGATGGCGCGCCACTTCACTCGTCCGAGAAAAACTCCAGATCCATGAACGTGCGGGCCACTGAGTCCGGCTACTCAAAAAATCGGCGCAGTTCGGAAGAAATAGTCGTCTTGGACTGAGTCGTGAAATTCACTGCGGTGTGAACCGTGCGCACGCGCGCATGGACGAAGCCGTCCTTCGAAAACTCGGTCTCGAACTGGACGGTGGAATCACTGAGCGAAGCCACCCGAATCGTGGCTCGGAAGGTCTCTCCGTGCTTCAGGAATCGAAGGTAATCCGCCTCGCTGTGGCGGATCGGATACCCGATGCCGCCGGCTCCCCCGAACCAGAGCGGCCATGCCCCGGAGGAGCGCGCCCAGTCCTCGAGCAGGGAGTGAGCTGCCACATAAATATTTCCGAAGAACAGGACGCCCACTGGATCACAGAGATGGAACGGCACGGAAAAAGTCGTCTCGTGCAGGATTCGTCCAGTCGAGGAAATCGAGGAGGAAGTCGAGGGGGAGTGCGTGGGATTGCTCATGGTCTGCCGTCCTTTCCGGGCTTCAGCTGCTGATTCGATCGGTCTTCTGCCAGAGCAGATGATCCACGAGGACCAGCGCCATCATGGCTTCGAGAACCGGAATCGCTCGCGGCACGATGCACGGATCATGTCGTCCCTTTTTGGCCACGTCCAGCACGCTCGAGGTTGGCTTGAAGCTGACCCGAGCTTCGATGGGCTCGCCCGTCGAGATGCCACCGCGAATACCGCCATATTGGCCGCGCTGTGAAGCGTGGAACTGACTTCCCTCGGCGCTGGCTGCCTCAGCGCCTTCACCGATCTCCACGGCGCTCGTGGCTCCGAGGCCCAGAAATGCCGAAGCCAGATCGGCCTTGAGCTTGTGGAAGACGGGCTGGCCAAGTCCGGCCGGAACGCCGGTGGCACGAACGAGCGCGCGGCCGCCATAGCTCTTTCCGTCGCGCTTGGCGGCTTCGAGCAATGAGGTGATGGCATCGCGCGCAGATTCAGAAGGAAAGCGCGCCGGAAAGGCGTCGATCTGTGCAGTCGTCATCAGCGTCGCGGCGGCACACTGTTCGTCGTCGAGGGTTTCGGGCCCGATCTGTTCGGCAAAGGCCTGGATTTTCAGTTCAGGTGCGAGCTCGCGGAGCACCATTCGGGCCACGGCGCCTGCCATGACACGCGCGACGGTTTCGCGTCCGGACGAGCGCCCTCCTCCGCGAGGATCGCTATGGCCGAACTTCAGTCGCCAGACGTCGTCGGCGTGGCCGCTGCGAATCGGGGTGGCATGCGCGGAGTCGACCAAGCCGGCGTTTTCGCCGGAGACCGGCGTCGACCTGAGTCCAGCCGTGATCTCGGAGTAATCCTGCGATCGCGCATCCTGGTTCCGCACGATGAGGGTCAGGGGCGTGCCCAGGGTTCTGCCCTCATGCACTCCGCTCAGGACTTCTGGAAGGTCGCTCTCCTGCCGGCCAGAAACGAGGGCTCCGCCGGGCCGACGGCGCTCGAGCTCTCGCACGAGCAGCTCAGCGTCGAAAGGCACTCCGGCAGGGCAGCCGTCGATCACGACGCCAAGCGCAGGCCCGTGGCTTTCGCCGAAGGTCGTGACGACAAAGCGGTTTCCAAATGAGTTGGCCGACATGAAGCAATTATACGCAGCCCAGACCTCTTTGGATAGTCACTCAGATCAGGGGCCGATGCACTGCTCGCCGTCCCAGGATCCGCCACTGTCAGCGCAAGAGGCTTCTTCCTGCGTAGCGTGGCAGTTGCCGCCGCCCCAGTAACCATGAATTACGCTGCAATAGGCTTCCGCAGATCCATAGCAGGTCGAGGTGCCTGGGTCCCAATATCCTCCATTGGCAAAGCAGGCCTGATCCTCAGAACTATGGCACTCGCTACCACCCCAGAAATTGCCATTTGCCACGCATGCTTCAGCAGCGGTGGCATGGCAAGTACCGCCACCCCAATATTCGTTTCCAGAGACGCACAAATAATGCTCCTCCGACTCATAACAGCTTCCTTCTGCCTCGTATCCGGTGCACTCCGGATCACATGGCTCCCCGACCTCGTTCGTGCACTCGCAGGAACGCTGCTCTTCGTACGGAGTTCCGCCGTACCAGTACTGGCCATTCGCCAGACTGCAATCCATGAGATTCGAGCAGGCATAAGAGCCCCCATCATAATATTGGCCTGGATCGCAGATCACGCAGTTCGCGTTGACCCAGGTGCCTCCGTCGGCGACACAGGCCACGTCTTCTGAGCCATGGCATTCGCCGCCACCCCAGAAATTGCTATTCGCCACGCAGGCTTCAGCGGCGTTGGAATAGCAGCCACCGCCATCCCAGAAATTGCCATCCGCCACGCAGGCTTCAGCGGCGTTGGAATAGCAGCCACCGCCATCCCAGAAATTGCCATCCGCCACGCACGCGTCCTCGGCATTCCCATGGCAAGTACCTCCCCCCCAATGCCCGGGAGTCGTTGAAGAGACGCACAGATAATGATCCTCCGATGCGTAGCAGGTGGAGGTGTCGCCGTCCCGGTAGCCGTCAGGACACGGATCCGACTCAAACTCACAGGTAGCGGATTCTGCCACCCAGTTTCCACCCTCAGCGGTGCACCGACCTCCTTCCGAGGAGAAGCACATTCCCAGCCCCGCACTCCAATGACTACTCATGGCCTCGCACCAATCCACCTCTGAGGCGTAACAGACTCCCCCACCAGGAGAGTCGGCTTCATAGTTCGCGTTGCCCGGTATGTCGCAACCGCATCGTGCACCGGCCTCGTCGAAAGCGCCATGGCCCACGTAAAAAACTGTTCGTGAGAGCGAACCATAGCGCTCAACCGAGAGGGTGATCGCACCATGACCTGGAAAATCGCCATTCGGCGTGAGCGAAACCGACACGCTGGAACTCGACACGGATGGCGAACCAGAAAGACCGCTGAACAGACTCGGATGATCGGTCGACACCTGCACGGTCGGAGGACCTCCCCCCGGTTCAGCGTCATGAGTCCATACGGAAACCGCCGATTCCGGCACGCCGGCATCCAGCACTCTCGAGGTGGGAGCGACCAACTTCAGCGCTCCGGGAGGGGCCGTGAAGTCCACACCAACGCTCGAGCCACCAGCGCCGGAAGCCCCCCAGGTCACCACCGAACCATCGGCCTTGATCGCGGCGAAGGCCCCACCGTTGGCTGTCACGATCTGCACGACGCCCGAAGAGAGCTGTGACGCCACCGTCGAGCTATTGCCACCATAGCTCGAGTTTCCCCAGGTCACCACCGAGCCATTGGACTTCAGAGCAGCAAACGCGTAAAAATTCGACGCGACATGCACCACTCCAGAACTCAGCGCAGAAGCCACTGTGGAACTGCTGCCCCCGAACCTGGAGTCTCCCCAGGTCACCACCGAGCCATTGGCCTTGAGTGCGGCAAATGAAAATCCGGTCGAGTACACGCGCACGACCCCGTCGGTAAGTTGAGACTTCACGCCAGAAAATGGAAGAGGCCAGAAGGAATCATCTGTGTAAAGCGGACTCGTGACCACGGGGATGCCGCCCTGAGTAGGTGCTCCCCAGGTGACTACCGAGCCATCGCGCTTGAGAGCGGCAAACGCTGCACCTGTGGAAAAGACCTGAACGACGTCCGAAGCAATCGCGCACGACACGCTGGTACTCGATCCACCATTCGGACCATAACCCCACGTGTAGACCGAACCATCCGCCTTCAAGGCGGCAAAAGCATTACCGTTGGAATAGATACGCACCACGCCTGAGCTGAGCTCTGACGCTCCCGTTCCTTCGCCACCGTAGACTGCGTACCCCCACGTGACGACCGAGCCGTCGGACTTGAGAGCGGCGTAGGCACCGTTGCTCGACACGACATCCACCACGCCGGACTGAAGACTATCGCTCACGCAAGTCTGAGCCGGAGCCGGATCGCACGACCCGCAGTCGGTAGCGCAGGTACCGCAGGTTTCACCAACGCCGGAATCGCAGAGGCTACCGTCTTCATCTTGATCAGAGCCGCAGCCGCTCTCAGGTAGCACGCAACTGCCGCAATCGGATTCGCAGGTCTCGCAGCTTTCTCCTTCATGGCAAACACCATCGCCACACGAAGCACCGCCCGTGCAGGCCTCCAAAGAGTAGTTTCCTTCACCGTCGAATCGTGTAACCGCTAGAGATCCTCCGGAAAAACCGTCCCCCCACGCCACCACCGACCCATTCGACTTCAACGCGGCAAACGACGATCCGTTCGTCACGATCCGCACGACGCCGGATGAAAGCCCCGGGGCCACTGAGGTGCTATTGCCACCATAACTCGACAGCCCCCAGGTCACCACCGAGCCATTGGATTTGAGGGCAGCGAAAGAATAGTAATTTGAAGCAAGATGAACGACGCCCGAAGAAAGCTGCGAGGTCACTGAAGCACTATTGCCGCCATATTCCGACCGCCCCCACGTCACCACCGAACCGTCCGACTTGAGTGCGGCAAAAGCTCCACCACCCGTGGAGAAAATCTGCCGTACCCCGCTCGACAACTGCGTCGCAACGGCAGCGCTGTTTCCTCCATAATCCGAACTCCCCCAGGTCACTACCGAACCGTTCGACTTGAGCGCTGCAAAAGCACCACCGGTACTTTGAATCGCCACTACCTCAGGGCCCCACACTTCGAACGACACTTCGGTCGAGGCACTTTGGCCAGTGGAATTCGTCGCGGTGATCGTCACCGAAGCGGGAATGCGTTTTTCGGTCGGAGCGCCGGTAATTGCGCCGGTCGTCGTGTTCAGGCTCACTCCGGCGGGCAGCGTGCCTGCCGTGACCGAGAAGCTCGTCGCATGGGTAGCCGTCGGCGTGAGCGACACCGACGTGATGGTCTTGAAAGTGTGCGGACCCGCTAGGTAGCTGATCGTCGGCGTCGGGGCGTTGACCGTGATCGTGAGAGTCGTGGTCGTGCTTCCGCCCGAATTCATCGCCGTCACCGTATGCACGACGGCCGGGTTCTGGGTGGCCGTCGGGGTTCCAGTGATCACGCCGCTGCTCGAGTTCAGGCTCAGCCCGGCAGGCAGAGCCGGGTTGATGGCATAGCTCGTCACCACCCCCACGCCACTCGTCGAAGGCGTGTTGCTCGTGATCGCAGAGCCGGTGACGTAGGTGCCGCTGGTGTTCGAGTACGTCAGCCCTACTGGCGCCACATCATTCACGGTGATGTTGAGCGTGGTCGTTGCCGTCTGGCCGGTCGAGTTGGTCACGGTCACGAGATACGGCGTCGCTACCGACACCACGCTCGGCGTTCCGCTGATCACGCCGGTGCTCGCATCCAGGCTCAACCCCGCAGGCAGCGCCGGCGTGACACTCACTGAGGCCACATGCGCCACCGGGGGCGTGATCGCGTCAACCGCCTGAGTCCGAGTGAACGTCAGAGCGCTGTCTTCATAGCTGATCGTCGGAGTCGGGGCGTGAACCGTAATCGTAAGAGAGGTGGTCGTGCTGCCTCCCGTGTTCGTGGCCGTCACCGTATGCTCCACGGCAGGATTTTGAGTGGCCGTCGGAGTACCGGTGATTACACCCGTGCTCGAATTCAAGCTCAACCCCGCTGGCAGCGCGGGCGTAACCGCATAGCTCGTCGCCCCTCCTCCGCCGCTGATGGAGGGAGTGTTGGTCGTGATCGCACTGCCGGTGACGTAGACCGGGTTCAGGTT
>JBIIXZ010000166.1:0-6012 GCA_044347055.1 Bdellovibrionia bacterium
CGCGAGAAGGACCAGGACTACAAGGGTGCCGCTCGGCTTTATGAAAAGTACGCCGATGATGCGAAGGACAAGGAAGCGGTCTCGAAAGCCTACGAGAATGCGGTGGCAAGCTGGCTTCGCGTGAACGACCTGGAGAATGCCGACCGAGTGGTCCAGGCCTGGCAGAAAAGAATTCCTGACAGCGTGGCCGCCGCACAGGCGATGCGCAACTCGGCCACACTGCTCTTCATCCAGGGCAAGTTCGACGGGAGCGCCGGAGTCCTGGAAAGGTTGGGCACTTTCTCCAAGGATTCGGATTCCCTCGAGCTCGCGATTCGCATCACCGCGGCAACAGTCCGCGAGGCACTCGATCCGCTCGTTTCGCTCGTGAACAAGTTCGTGCAGACCTTTCCGCAGTCTCCGGCCCGATCGCGCGTTCTGCTCCTCCTGGCACGTCGGCAGGAGGCCGTGCAGCTGGATGCCCTCGCGGCACAGTCCTATAAACAGTGCCTGGCAATTGCAGGATCCGAGGAGGAGGCCGAGTGCTCCCTTCGTCTCGGACAGCTCTACCAGCGTCTGGGCAACCGCGATGAATCACGTACCTTCCTGAAAAAGGCCTCTACCTCCGCTTCCAAGGGGGCGGGAGCGTTTTTCACCATGTGGGCGCGCCTGGAGCTGGCCCGAATGACGGATGCGGAGGTCGTGGCACCGAAACTGACGCGTGAAGGATTCGCCAAGGATCTTCCGAAGCGCCTGCAGTCTTTCGAGGCCGTTCAGAAGGCCTATGCTCCGGTGCTGGAGGCCGGGGGAGGATTCTCGGTTCCGGCGTCGTACCGCCTCGGCCAGGTGGCCTTCGAGCTTGCTGGTGAGATGGAGTCCATCGCCTCGGCCGATCCGAAAGCCGCCAAGATCGTCGAGACTCTCCGTGGCACGGCAATCCAATTCTTCAGGCAATCCAAACAGAAGGTGCAGGAAGGCGAGTGGATCAGCCCCGAGTTCCCGCGACTCCTGCTGGAGCTTGGCCTGGCGGAAAAGGTCGCGCCCGCGCAGGGTACTGCACCTGAATTTTCGATGATCGAGTTCCTGCGATTCGGCCAGTCCGAGGAGTCGGTCTCGAAACTTCGCGAGCAGCTCTCGCAGAATCCCCGCGACGCCTCGCTCTGGGGACGATACGCACTCTGGCTGGCGCGAGAGTTCAAGAACGACGAACTCGCGGCGGTGGCTTTTGACCGGGTGCTTTCGATCCAGCCGAAGAACGTGGCGGCGATCAACAATCTTGCGGTGCTCAAGGCCCGCTCCACGATCGATGCGCTCGAGGATCCGTGGACGGCGACGCAGGTCGCGGCACTCTTCAAGGAGGCGGGGGCCCTCGAAGCCGAAACGGCGATCGCACGCGCCAATCGTGCCCAGCTCCTGAATTATTACGGCATCTATCCCCTCGCGAAGAAGATCTGGGAGCAGGTCCAGCTCAAGGATCGCTCGCCGCTTGCGGAAGACGGCCTGGGCATTTCTCTTCAGGGAGTCGGCAATGTGACGCTGGCGCGGAGCGCCTTCGTGCGTGCTCGCGAGGCAGGCGCCGATCCGAAGCGCTTTGCCCAGCGATTCCACGAGGCAGCGTCTGCGGCGCTGCAGAACCCGGAAACCTGCCTCGAGCTGATCTCCGCAATGCGGAAGCCCGCTCGAGCCTTTGAACGTCAAGCCATCGAAAAACTGGAGGAGACCTGCAAAACATGGAAACAGCAGATCATGCCCAAGCGCAGCTGAGTGCTCCCCAGGCCCAGCGGCTCTTTCGACTCGGATTCGTGGCCATGCTCCTGAACGTGATCGCGTCACTGGCGTTCGTGGCGGGCATCTTCCTCGCGCGGACCGGCGAGGCGGCACCGAAGGAACCCCGGGTGATTTATCCTGAGAAGACGGAACTCGACTTCGAGGGAGCGAAGATCGAAGGCGAGATTCGCAATCCCGGTGAGCTGTATTTTCAGAGGCGGCAGGAGGAGAAGTTCGGTTCTCTCGTGCAGCCTCGCAAGAACTTCCGGCGGGCCATCCTCCGGGACCTGATGCAGACGCGGTGAGGGGACTATGAGCGAGATCGACCAGAACAAGTCAGGCGGTACATCCACCGAAAAGCGTCTCAAGGACTGGGTCGCCGTTTTCAAGATGGTCGAGGACGGCGGCAGGGAAATGGCCCTGCGCCTCCAGAAACCGAGGCTCGTCATCGGAAGCGTCGAGTCGGCGGACATCCGGCTGGGAGGCGACGGGGTCTCGCCCATTCATGCCGTTCTCGAGCTGACCCGCGAAGGCAATTCCGAGGGCGTGATCGAGCCCATGATCTTCGATCTCGCCAGTGACACGGGCGTTCGAGTGAATGGCGGGATCGTGGTTGCCGGTCCGCTCGCCCATGGCGATGTGATTGAAATCGGCCGCCATCGGCTCGCATTTTCCATGTCGCGACTGGATCATGTGGATCCACCCATCATGGTCCGCGCGGGCAATGAAAAGCTCTTCCGTCGAGAAGACGAGGACTTCAGCTCGTTGCTGAGCGAGGAGCCGCCTGAGACCGAGATCTTCGATTATACTGCGGCGGGCAAAACCGCTCTCGAAGTGGTCATGTCGTGGCGTGGACTGATCCTCGATATCGAGCACTTCGTCGACAAGAAGCAGGTCAGGATCGGCGATTCGAGGAAGTCGGACTTTGCGATTCCCGCGGTGCTCTCCTCGAATACCCACGTGTTCGTTTCCAACGCCGGCGGCCAGTACCAGCTGCATCTCGACCCGAAGATGAAGGGAGTCCTGCATCGCAAGGGCCGACTCGAGTCGGTGGAGTCCCTCGGCTCTTCTGCGATTCCGTTCGGCCCCAGTGAGTTTGCGAAGATCTCCGCCGGCGAGGTGGACTTCTATCTCGCGTTTACGCCGGCGCCTCCGAAGCTTCGTCAGGGCAGCGACCGTCGTCGCGACGCCTTTTTCTTCCGGACGATGGCGATGTCGCTGTTCTTCACCGGAGCAGTGTTCTTCGGGTTGAGCCGAATGAGCGTTCCTCAGCAGATCGAGGCAGAGCAGCTGCCCGAGCGAATCGCCACGATCCTCTACCAGCCGGAGAAGTATTCCGTTCCGGTCCCGAAGGCCAAACCGGACAATTCCAAGCCGGAAAACGCCGTCGCTGAGGCAAAAAAGCCCGAGGAGCCGAAGATCACGAAGATCGACCTGAAGCCTGATCCGGCGAATGCCAAGAAGCCCGTGCCGAAAGAAATGAATGTGTCCCAGCCGTCGGCTGGCGGCCCGAAGCAGACGGTCGCGCAGAATCGGGCGAAAGAAGGCGAAGGCGCGCGCGCCAAGGGCACGGAAGGCCGTCGTGGTCAGAAGAACGCAGCTCCGGGCAAGACGGGCCAGGATCTCGCCAAGCGCCCCTCTCCGAACGGCGGTGAAGGAGTGGGCGGCGCTGGAAACAGCGAAGACCCGGGAATCGGCAATGTCGACCTGATGAAGGGAGCCACCGAAAAAATCCAGGACCTGCTCGGCAACAGTGCAGCAAGGCTCGGCAAGGATGGTTCGAAGCTCCAGGGTTTCGGCGGATTCACGACGCGTGGATCCGGCGGGCAGGCACTGAGCGGCACTGGCCAGGGCGGCGGCGGTGATGCCGATACGCTTGCAGGAGGCTTGGGCAAAAAAGGAATGGGCGGTGGCCGAGTCGGCACCGGCCTCGGGGCTGCAGGCGACGGCGCCGGCATCATCGGCGGCAAGACTCGAGTGGTCATCCGCTCCGGGGGCCCTGAAGAGGCGGTCGTCATGGGGGCCATCGATGCCTCCGCGATCGAAGCCGCGTTGCTCGCCCATCGCGACCAGTTCCGGCTCTGCTACGAGCGTGAGATCAACGCCGAGAACCCGAAGCTGTCTGGCCGTGTCGGCACGAGCTTCGTGATCGGCGCGCAGGGCAGGGTGACCCAGGCCGGCATCGCGTCGACGTCGTTGAACAACGCCAACGCCGAGCGCTGCATCCTGAACGTGATCCGCCGCATTGACTTTCCGATTCCTCGGGGCGGAGGCATCGTGCAGGTCACCTATCCGTTCAAGTTCGCACCTGCTGGAGGCTGATGGGCAAGTGGGCATGGACAGCACTGCTCGGCTTGATTGCGCTGGAGTCGCTTGCGGCTTCGGCTGAATCCCGTCGCGGTCTCCAGCAGTTTCCGAATGCCGAAGTGCGCGCCAATCGGCCCGTGATCCTGAAGATACGGCCTCCTGCTGGCTTCAAGATCAACGCAGCAGCTCCGAACCGGATCCTGCTCCAGGAGCCGGGCTCTGGAAGGATCGTGCACGTGTGGCAAAGCGGGACGATTCGGACGCTCGAGCTTTCGATCGGTAAGCGCGCCGCTTCAGCTGATCCCTGGATGCTCCAGGGAACTCTCTTCATCTGCGAAAAGACCGACGCCAGAATCTGCGTCACCCAGAAAGTGCGTCAGCAGTTCCTGGTAACCACGTCAGCCCGGGATTCCACCCTCGAGTGGCGGCTTGCAGAACCATCCGTTGCCCGCGAGGCCACTTCCCCCGGCGCGCCGTCCGTGCGATGACCGGGGCATGACCGATCACTCGCAGCGTCCCTCGTTCGATCCCAATGCAGCGGCCACCGATGACTCCGGCGTCTTCGGGCTTCCATTCACGGAAGAGCAGTCGCGCGTCGTCCTGTTTCCAGTGCCGTGGGAAGTCACGACCTCGTATGGCGGCGGAACATCGAAAGGCCCCGAAGCGATCCTCGAGGCCAGCAAACAGGTCGATCTTTTCGATCTCGACGTGGAGAAGCCCTATGAGCCTGGAATCTTCATGCGGGCGATTCCTTCGAACGTGGCCACATGGAACGCTGAAGGCCGTCGTCTCGCCCAGTCGATCATTGAAGTGGGAGGAGACCTGGAGTCCCATCCAGGGCTTGCCGCAAACCTGGCGAAAGTGAATGAGCTCTCCAGCGCTCTCAACGGCTGGGTCCACGAGCAGGTCCGCGATCTCCTGAAGGCAGGAAAGATCGTCGGCCTTGTCGGCGGAGATCACGCCACGCCCTTCGGCGCCATCCGCGCCCATGCGGAGTTTTTCTCGGAGGCGGGCGGAAGGAAGCGAGAATTCGGCATCCTGCATTTCGATGCACACTCCGACACTCGCATTGCCTATGAAGGCTTTGAACACTCTCACGCGTCGATCATGCACAACGTGCTCGAGCGCATTCCGCAGGTCAAAAAACTCGTGCAGGTCGGCATCCGCGACGTCTGCGAGCAGGAAATCGAGTACTGCGAGTCGCAGGGCGAGCGCGTCAGGATCTATTTCGACCGTGACCTCAAAAACAGCCGTTTTCGTGGAGAGACCTTCGAGGGAGTGGCCAACCGAATTGCCAACGATCTTCCGGAGCTGGTGTACGTGTCGTTCGACATCGACGGGCTCGATCCGCGCTTCTGCCCGAACACGGGCACGCCGGTTCCCGGAGGCCTCGAGTTCAGCGAGGCGGTCCACATCCTGAAGGCCGTCGTGCGTTCGGGCCGCAAGATCGTGGGCTTCGACCTGAACGAGGTTTCTCCGGGCGAAGACGGTGCGGGCGAATGGGATGCCAACTGCGGCGCCCGGATGCTCTACAAGATGATCGGCCTCACGCTGGCAAGCCAGGGCGAGTGCCGGTTGATGGCGGACTGATTTCAGATCGGGAGCGATCCCGATCAAGTCTCGCGCTTGAGCGCGAGCAGGCGGAAGACTTTGTAGCCGGCGGTTGCGGCCGTGTACATGATCTTCCGGATCGTATCGTAGTGGACGCGCTTGTCGGCCTGGATGGCCAGGACGCCATCGAACGGCAGCGGGTTTCCACCATCGTCGCGGGCCTTGGACTTCGCGCGGAGCAGCTCCGCGCGATCCCGGGCCTTCACGAGAGCGTCGTAGAGAGGCGTGATCTGCCGCGAATCCTCGGCGAGGTCGGTCTTGCGGATCGAGTACGACGCATCCGATCCCAGCGACGCGGAGTTGAGCTCGAACTCCACGATTCGCTCGTTCTCGAAGGTCATTCCTTCG
>JBIIXZ010000167.1:0-5984 GCA_044347055.1 Bdellovibrionia bacterium
CTCTCGGCTTTTTGAGGTCATCCAGGTTCTGGCGATCGATGAGATTGACCTGCTGGAGATTCTCACCACGGACAGCATGGGCCACTGGAAAGCGGCGATCCGAAGTGCACAGCAAAGGATCTGCTCCGGAAACTAAAAAGGGAGCCACCATTCCGGCAGCTCCCCTTCCGTTCGCTCTCTTGAACTGAAATCAGATGCGGACGTACTCCAGCTCCGCGCTGTCACCGTTCAGGTGGCAGTTGTCCGAGGTATCGGTCACCACGCCCTTAAAACTGACATCCGAGATGCGCTCGCCCGAGGCGTTGACCTTGAAAATCAAGTACAGCTGAGCGGCGGCGGTGCGCGAGCAGGTTCCCTCGTTGATTTCGACGTCTACTGCGAGGGCAGTAATCGTCCGCTCATTCACCGGGCCTGTGGCCGTTGCCGGAAAGGCGCTCTCCAGGCCGAGCCCACTGAAGGACACCAGGGCGGGAGAGGACTTTTTGCTGTTCTCGACCGTAGCGTTGATCGAGTCGATGCAGATCATCTTCGGAACCTGGAGTTTACGGGCGACGCTCTGAAGCGAGGACGCCTTCAGCTCGTAGCATTCTTCAAAACCGGAAGCTTGAGCTGCAGATCCAGCCATCAGGACTGCCAGGGACAAAACAACCATTCTCAGGGACTTCATGGGGGATTTCCTTTCGATCAGGGATAACGCGGCGCTTCTACCACCCCCATGAAGATGCGATAGTCAGGATTCAGTTAGGGGCTAAAGCCATGTAGTTTCGAGGGATTTTAGTCCTGTCCGGCATCCTGGCCCTCGGCCAGATGGAAGCGCTGGTACTCCTCGGTAAAGGAGAGCGCGGTCAACCCGGGAGCAGACTTCACCCGGTCCACGAAAAGAACCCCGTCCAAATGATCCAGCTCATGCTGAAAGACCGTGGCAAGAAAGCCTTCGGCCACGAGAGATCGCGGCGAGGCCGTCTCATCGAGATAGTCCACGCGGATTTTCCGAGGACGCCAGACCTGGCCCCGAAGTCCGGGCACCGAGAGGCAGCCTTCCCAGTAGGTCTGCTCCTGTGAATCGAGCACCGTGACTTTTGCGTTGATGAAGACCGTCAGCGGCTGCGAGCCCGTGTCAGGGTAGCGCCCATTTGCGCCATCAAACTCGATGATCGCGACGCGTACCGGCTCATGCACCTGCGGGGCGGCGATGCCGATTCCGCCGTACTCGGCCTGGGTGTCGCGCAGGTCCTGGATGAGTCGCTGAATCTCGGGAGAACGAATTTCTTCGCTCGTCAGTGCGCGCGTTTTCTGCCGGAGAACGGGGTGTCCCAATCGTGCCACTTTTCGGATCGCCATGAGCCAAGGCTATACCAAAAGCCGAGCCCGGCCAGTATCATCAGCCGCATGATGACCAGCCTGTGGTTTCTTGCCCTGACGCTCGCCAGCTTTCTGATGCTCCTGACCTGGCTGACCAGCGTGAAGATCCGAAACGCCGGAATCGTCGACATTGTCTGGTCGGCAGGCTTCACGCCGCTCGTCTGGCTTTATGTCGCGCTCGGCTACGGCTGGATGCCGCGAAAGCTCTTGATCGCCGGCATGGTGAGCTTCTGGAGCCTGCGCCTCGGAGGCTACCTGTTTCGCCGCATCAAGAGTCATCATCCCCAAGAAGATGAGCGTTACGCGGATTTTCGTCGCAAATGGGGTGAAACGTTTGACCGCAAGATGTTCGGGTTCTTCCAGATCCAGGCCGCGCTGCTCTGGGTGTTGACGCTTCCGTTTCTGTTGTCGTGCCTGAATACGAAGCCGAGCTTCCATGCTCTCGAATTCATCGGCCTCGCGATCTGGGCCATGGGCCTCATCGGAGAGAGCACGGCCGACTTTCAGCTCTCGCGCTTCGTCTCGAAGCCGGAAAACCGTGGCAGGATCTGCCAGGCGGGGCTGTGGCGCTATTCACGCCACCCGAACTACTTTTTCGAGTGGACGATCTGGATCGGCTATTTCGTGTTCGCTCTGGCCCAGCCGAATGGCTGGTGGTCGGTCTACTGTCCGCTTCTGATGCTTCACTTTCTCTACAACGTTACTGGCGTGAAGCTGAGCGAGCGCGGATCGCTGGCTCGGAGGGGGGACGCATATCGAGAGTACCAGCGCACGACGAGTGCGTTTGTGCCCTGGTTTCCGAAAAAGGACGCTTCTCGATGAGCCTGCACCGGTTTTTTCCGACCCAGCTCTGGGTGGCCCGCGCCCCTGCCTCGCTGGCGCCCCGACTCAATCGCCAGCTCGCCCGCGAGGCGCGAATGCTGGAGGAAATCGATGATGCAGGCGTGAAGTGGTGCCGCAAGAACTACAAGGGTGGCTACACCTCCTACGCCTCGATCACGGATCTTCCGTATCGGTCTTCGAACTTCGGCGAGCTCAAGAAGTGGATCGACGGCGAGGCCCGGAAGTTCTCCCGCGCGCTCGACATGGACCTGATGAGCGGACGGCTCGAAATGACCACCTGCTGGGTGAACGTCATGCGCCAGCACTGCCAGCACTCCTTCCACCTCCATCCGCTTTCGGCAATCAGCGGCACCTACTACGTCGAAGTTCCGAAAGGGGCCGGAGCGCTCAAGATCGAGGATCCGCGGCTGGCCGGTTTCATGGGATCACCCCCCCGGCACTCGAAAGCCCGACTCGAGAACCAGCGTTTTCAGGATTTCAAGCCCGCCCCGGGCGATCTGATCCTGTTTGAAAGCTGGCTGAAGCACGAGGTGCCGCAGAACCATTCCACGAAAGAACGCATCAGCGTTTCTTTCAATTACGACTGGATCCGGTAAACTCTTCGCATGACCTCGTGGACCCTGCTGCTGGAGGCGCTGCACTCCGCTTTCGTTTCTGCCCTGAAGGAACAGGGCTCGAATCCGTTGCTCGAGCTCGGCATGCCCCAGCGTCTTCCCGGTTTTAAGTTTCCTGAGCCGCTGGCGCTGCCCGCCCAATTCCTGATCACTGAAGTAGAGATTCCGGCAACTCCGGCCACCGGCCCGGCAGCTCGCGCCAAAGCGGCTTCCGGATTTACCGGGCTATTATTTCAAGGCAGCCAGCCGCCGATCGAGGAGATCTGGAAGTCGCTGCACCGCCACACCGGCCTCGAGTTCGCCCACAAGAAGATTCGCCCCATCCTGAGCAAACCCACCGTGATGGAGTGGTCTGATCGGGCCCTTCGTCCCGAAGAGATTTTCAAGAAGCGCATCAACATGCCGACGCGCACGCTTTGGATTCCGGTCCGCTGGGGAAAAACTCGCGCCGAACTCGCGCTTTTTCTCGCCGTCTGATCCGAGTATCCGCTTGGTTTGGGCGCTTGGCTCTGTTAACGATTTTGCATCGTTATGAGCGCCGAAAATAAAACTGAAACGTCCGTCGTCACCGAAGCCCCACGTCAAGTTCACGACCTGAAGGACATGGCCGACCTTGTGTCGCTGGCCAAGCGCCGCGGGTTCGTGTTTCCGTCATCCGAAGTGTACGGCGGCATCAACGCCTGCTGGGATTACGGGCCGCTCGGCATCGAGCTCAAGCGCAACGTCAAGGAGCGCTGGTGGCGCTCGATGTGCGATCGCGAAGACGTCGAGGGCCTCGACGCCGCGATCCTGATGCACCCGCGCGTGTGGGAAGCCTCCGGACACGTCTCTGGATTCGTGGACCCGCTCGTGGACTGCAAGAAGTGCAAGGCGCGTTTCCGTGCCGACAAGCTCGATCCCGCGGTCGTGGCTTCCAAGAAGTGCCCGGAGTGCGGCGGCGAGCTGACTGAGCCGCGTCAGTTCAACCTGATGTTCAAGACCCACATGGGTCCGCTCGAAGACACCGCATCGGTCGTCTACCTGCGTCCGGAAACGGCCCAGGGCATCTACGTCAACTTCCTCAACGTCCAGCAGAGCTCGCGCCAGAAGGTTCCCTTCGGCATCGCTCAGATCGGCAAGGCGTTCCGCAACGAAATCACTCCCGGAAACTTCATCTTCCGCACTCGCGAATTCGAGCAGATGGAAATGCAGTATTTCGTGAAGCCCGGAACCGACATGGACTGGTTCGAGAAGTGGAAGGCAGTCCGCATCCAGTGGCACCTGGACAACGGCATCCGGAAGAACAAGCTCCGCTTCCATGAGCACGGCCCGGGCGAGCTGGCCCACTATGCGAAGGCGGCCTTCGACATCGAATACGAATTTCCGTTCGGCTGGCAGGAGCTCGAAGGCATCCACAACCGCTCCGATTTCGACCTCGGTCGTCACCAAGAATTCAGCGGCAAGAAGCTCGAGTACTTCGACGAAGCCGCGAAGGAAAAGTACATTCCCTACATCGTCGAGACGTCGGCAGGCTGCGATCGAACGCTCCTCGTGGCGCTTGTCGATGCGTATCGCACCGATGGTGACCGCGTGTGGCTCGAGCTGCACCCGAATCTGTCGCCGTACAAGGTGGCGATCTATCCGCTGATGAAGAAGCCCGAGCTCGTCGAGTACTCGGACAAGGTTTTCAACGCTGTGAGAAAGAAGTTCCGCGCCACCACCGATGACGCGGGATCGATCGGCAAGCGGTACCGCCGACAAGATGAAATCGGTACACCCTTTGGAGTGACCATCGATTATGACACTCTCTCGAACCACACCGTCACGATCCGGCACCGCGACAGCATGGCCCAGGAAAGGATCCCAGCTGAAAAGCTCGTCGACTACATCGAAGAAAAGTTTGAAAACTGGGGCAAGTAAGTCCGCGCGTGTCGGCACTGCGCCGACGGGCAAGGGTACCTCCGCTCGACCGACTTCGGCCAAGTTCGTCTACTCGTTCGGTGGCGGCAAGGCCGATGGCGCCGAGCACCAGAAGGAACTGCTGGGCGGCAAGGGTGCCAACCTGCATGGCATGACCCGCCTGGGCCTACCCGTGCCTCCCGGATTCACGATCACGACCGAAGTCTGTACCTTCTTCTACGGCAACAAACAGACGTACCCGTCAACCCTCGAGGGACAGGTGCGTGCCGCCATGTCCAAGATGGAAAAGCAGATGGGGCGCCACTTCGGCGGAAAGAAGTCGCCACTGCTCGTCTCGGTCCGCTCCGGTGCCCGCGCATCGATGCCGGGCATGATGGACACCATCCTGAACCTCGGCCTGAACGACGAGACTGTCGAAGGACTGATCGCCGAGTCGAAGGACGCCCGGTTCGGATACGACAGCTATCGCCGATTCATCACGATGTACTCGGACGTGGTGCTCAACATCCACGCCAACCACTTTGAAGCCGCACTGGAAGACCTCAAGCACGCCCGTGGCGTCGAGCTCGATACGCAGCTTTCGGCGGACGATCTCAAAGGACTCGTTGCCCAGTTCAAGCAGATCGTGAAGCTCAACGGAAAGATCTTTCCGGAAGATCCGTGGGAGCAGCTCTGGGGAGCGGTCGGAGCCGTTTTCGGCTCTTGGATGAGTCCGCGCGCGATTACCTATCGCAAGCTCAATGAAATTCCGGAGCACTGGGGCACGGCAGTCAACGTCCAGGCCATGGTGTTCGGAAACATGGGCGATGACTGCGCTACGGGTGTTGCGTTCACCCGCGATCCATCCACCGGCGTGAAGAAGTTCTTCGGAGAATTTCTCGTCAATGCCCAGGGTGAAGACGTCGTTGCCGGCATCCGCACTCCACAGCCGATCAACGAAGCCTCGCGCCACGAGAACGCGGGCTCGCTGCCTTCGCTCGAGAAGGTCATGCCCAAGCCGTACCGCGAGCTCGTGAAGGCCTACCAGAAGCTCGAGAAGCACTACCGCGACATGCAGGACATCGAGTTCACGATCGAACGCGGCGTCCTCTACATGCTCCAGACTCGTAACGGCAAGCGCACGGCTGCAGCTGCGCTGAAGATTGCCGTCGACATGGTCCGCGAAAAGCTGATCACGAAAGACGAGGCGATTGCCCGCCTGCAGCCCGAACAGCTTGACCAGCTGCTCCACCCGACTCTCGACCCCAAGGCGGAGAAGAAAGTGGT